>JAFGNZ010000040.1 GCA_016926755.1 Myxococcaceae bacterium
ACCGTCCAATGCGTGTCGCGCGGCCCTCCTGGACGACCACCTACCCCGGCCCTCGCCCACAACAGGGCTCCCATGCCGCCTATGCTCCCCGGGTATCTGTTGTACGTGGATTCCAGCCACGCTCCCCGCGCCCTGTGCGCGCGTGGCGGCAGCGGCTCGCCGTGGCGTCAGGCGTCTTTGCTGCTCTGGCCCTCCCTGGGTGGTGGCTCGCGACGCGACAGCCGGCGGAGCAGCCAGCGGGAGGAGTGGCCTGGCAGGAGCGTGACAGCGCCGGGGAGGATGCGGGCAGCGCAGGCCTCGCGAAAGACGCGCTCGCAGCCAGCACCGTCATGGATCGGCCTGAGCCTACAAGGCAGGGGCTTGGTCTTGAGGTACCAAAGGAGCCTTTCCCAGGTCAGGCTCTGCCCCCGTGCAAAAGGCGTGAGTTCGTGATCAAGAAGGGGTGCTGGGGACGCCCGGAAGATCCAACTCCACCGTGCAGGGAGAGAACCTACGAGTGGCAAGGCTCCTGCTACTACCCGGTGCTCACGCCACCCCCTCCCGCGACTTCAGAACAGTCAAAGTAATAGGCGAGGGTCCCTGACGAGAGAACTCGTTGCAGCGGAGGTTGTTGGTTCATAGGCCGCATCCGCCCACACCTTCTAAGTCGAGTGGCTGGTGGCAGTAATTGGGAGCGGGTTGGGTACGCATTAGCGGGCAGTGGATCAGTGCTTCTTGGATGCAGCGCGATTGCGGCGCCGTTTCTTGGATGCACCACGACTGCGGCGCCGTGTTGATGCGTGGCAGGAACTCACTGGAGGCTGGTTCGCGCCCCGCCGAACAGAGGTGGTTGCAAGGGTCGCGAGGTAACAGAGGAAGGCTAGGAGCAGCGCGAGCATGAGTGCATCAGGGGTGTCCTTCAGGACAGCGAGCAGGGCGACGAGTGGGTGATTCATACGGGGTTCTCTCTCGAAGGAATGGGACGGCAAAAACTTGACAGAGGCTGGAGATAAGAGTGGCTGTGGGATACGTCCAAATTTCGATCTGTAGCTCGCAAAAAACCTGACGAGCTGGAACCCAGTTGTTCACGCACGGCATCAGCGCCAGGAATTGGGCAAGTAGTCGCAGAAAAGGGCATTCTGGGGAGCTGGGCGTATTCAGGCAGATTCCGGCGTATTGCGGTTAAGACTGACGCTCGTCGAGGAAAGCCAGGGTTCGCCCAGGAACGCCCAGGCTGGAGCAATGGCAGTTGTTGCGGGAGCCCTAGGACATCTGGTGGCAGCGCTCCAACTCACTGTCCGGGAAGAAGGCGACCGTAGTCTCCGCGTAGCTGTTTGCTGTTACCCGACGTGATGGAGAGCCCAACATGCTTTGGGCTATCGGCAGGGGGGCCAGGTATTGGGGGGGCTAGGTCATCTGCCGGATCCACGCCCGGCGTGGTGAAGAACCGCTTCACCGGCGGCCCGGGGGTGGGGCCCTTCACCTCCTTCGCCGCCTTCTTCCTGCTCACCGTCGGCCTCGAACCCAGATCTTTCTCCATAGAGTGACCTCCACGATTCGCTCAGCATATAGATGCAAAATTTTGCAGAACCCTAAGCCCGCGAGATCCCAGGAGGATCTAAGGGGGGCTGCCTGGGCGCCCAGAGCGTTCAGGCGGGCGAGGGCTGGACCGGAAAAGCGACTGCCGAGGGCGCCGGCCAACGAGAAAGCGAGAGACCCACCCAGAAGACGACCCCAACCCCATATCGTGTGTCCCTCTCGCTCCCACACCCTATGGATGGGGGCCTTGCCTGTGCTGTCCGCCCGGTCTGCTCGGAGGGCGGGGAGCCAGCCGAAGCAGTTGGGGGGCGCGTTTGTAGAGCCAAAGGCCGCTCAAACTCAAAACTGCCTCGCGTGGAAAGTCTTCATATGACAAGTCATGTATGGTCATATTCCGAGGGTGCCCTGATCACTGGTGGATATTTGCTGTGAGTCTGGTCATGACCTGTCGGGGTGCCCCGCTGGAAGGCAGGAGGGGGGAGGCGCACGCGGCGGTCGCCCTCGGATAGGGCCTACGTTAGGAGGAGGACGTCATGCCCCCTCCCTTCCAGCGCCATGTCTTCGTCTGCACGAACCGCCGCCCTGATGTGCACCCCAAGGGGGGCTGCGCCAGCAAGGGCAGTGAAGAGATCCGAGCCGCCTTCAAGGCGGAGCTGGAGAAGCGCGGAATCAATGGATAGATGAGGGCCAGCCCTCCTGGACGACCACCTACCCCGGCCCTCGCCCACAACAGGGCTCCCATGCCGCCTATGCTCGAGCGAGGCTGGCAGGAAGGACGGGGCAACGGCAACGGCGCGCGCCCAGTCCTTGCCGGAAACAAGCACCTGACAGCCGAGGGATAGGAACCTCACCCACCCCCCGCGAAATGGGCGCCTCTCAAGCCAGAGCGTCACAGAAGCCACTCCAGCCACTTCCACTCCGCAGGCCTGATGCCATTGAAATCATAGAGCGCCGCGACTTCCTTGGCGATGGCCCGAGCCTCAAGCGGGGACTTCCCGGCCGCCAGCGCCTCTTTCTCGGCATTGCTTGCCTCGGCACGGATCGCGCGTGCCCTCAATTCGTCGAAATCCATACCCTTCCCGGTTGTCGGTGGCAGCGGCGGAATCGGCATGGGGCCGGATGCCTTTGGAGGCTTGTGCTCTGGCGGGACTGGGCGCTTGGCTTCCTTGAGGTGCTTCCGGATTGACTCGTCCCCACACTTTACCATCCCCCCGGACTGGCGGAAGCGATCCGCTACGCGCTCGCCCACTCGCGCCGCGAAATTAGCGGCGTCCACGTTTGAGGTGACAATCGTTACCAATCCCTCCTCATAGCGCTGATTAAGCACGTCATCCAGCAGCGGCCTCCAGGATCCGGCCTCGGTGGTGAACTCGGCTCCAACGTCATCAATGATCAGGACAGCGGCATCAATCGCCTTTGAGATGCGCTCTCTTGCCTCATCCCCAAAGAGGTTGGCCCGGGCCATCTCCCCCGCTCGCCAGTAGATCCAACATGGCTCCCTGAAAAGAGGTGGGGCCTGTTTGCTGTCTCGATAGCCAGGGACATGCTCAATGGTCAGGCTCTCCTCATCCGACTCGGCCCGACTGCGCAACACCGTTTCCATGAGCCCGACAATCGCCCCGCCCGTTTTGCCCGTGCCGGGGGCGCCAACCAATGCAACGAAGTTGGAGCGCCGCTCTGTGCCCGCTACTTCGCTGGCCTCCCTAAGCGCTTCCTCCGTTGCCTCTTGCGCGCGCATCCGCTGCCACTTGGCCCCGCCATCGGTGACGCGATCAGGATCTCCAGCGCTGCCCGGCTTGGTGGTGCCGCTCTGCCCAGCCTCAATGCACACAAAGCGCCGCCAGCCCGCGTTTACGCGCTCGCCCACTTCGTAGCGCGTGTTTGGCGCCCACTCTCCGCGCCCCATGTAGAAGGCCCGTGCGTGGATCTCCGGGATGCCGCTATTCGCAAAGTAGTTCAAGAGGCAGGCGTGACGTTCCAGGTTGCGCGCCTCTTTGAGCGCCGCCAGCGCTTGCCTGCGCCGAGAGAGAGTCACCTCCCTGTTTTCGGCCTCGGCAACGTCCCAGTCATGGAGGATGGCCTCTCCTCCCGCCTTGGTTGGGTCCAGCTTGCTCGTTACGGGCTGGCCGTTGGCAGTGTCGTGGGCGCGCGTCCATGCGAGGATAGCCGCCTCTCTCATGGCCTTTTGCTGTCGCATCCCGAGTTGAGAGAGGCCATGGTAGATGATCCGAATGTTGAACGGGTTTGAGTATCCGTCCAATTCGCTCAGGCCCTTTGCGTCGGGGGCAACGTCCACGCCATAGCCATAGGTTGAAACTACCTGATCCGGCCTGGGGGGCGGTGGCGGGGGTGGGTTTCTCCGTCGCTCCTCCTCTTCCGCCCGCCGATCCATCTCCGCGATCAGCACGGCCTCGGCTTTGGCGTAATTGGCGCTGGCGGCTGCCTCAAGCGTTTGCCGCCTAGCCTCGGCAATGGGCGAATCATCCCCCGCCAGGGTGTATTCTGGGAATTCAGGCTCCTTCTTGCGGGCATACAGCGCGTCCATCTGCGCGCGGAAGATGCGCCCTAGCGCCGCCTCATCCGCCTTGGGATACCTCCGGACAAGCTTTGCCAAGACTTGGGAGCGCGCTAGCGCCCTTGACTCCGCGCCAGTCTCCTGGGGAGTTGCTTCCGTGGATTCGACACTACGCGCTTCGTCCGTTGTTTCCACTTCGTCCATTGCTTCCATGCGTTGCTCTCCTGGGTGGGAGGGGTTGGCTATGGCTCCCTGGCATATCATCGCCAGAGAGCCGCTAGTCAACGCGCCATCTCCGTCCGCGCTTGTTCCGATTCTCGGCGCCGCCATCTCCGGGCCGACGGTCGGCAATCCCGAGGGGGCTCCTAAGCCGGAGCAACTAAATCCGTTCAGAGGGCCCTCGAAGAGCCAGAGGTCCCAGTCGCCCGGAGTGACGCAATCTCCGAAGCA
>JAFGNZ010000261.1 GCA_016926755.1 Myxococcaceae bacterium
CCACCTCGCCGCTGGCCTGGGCCGTCACCTGCACGTCCAGCGCGCCTTCGGCCACCCGGCGGGCGCCCTCGGTGAGCGCCTCCACGGGCCGGGTGATGCGGCGGGACATCACCAGCCCCAACAGCACCGCGAGGCTCAGCCCCAGGCCCGCCAGCAGGAGGAAGGCGCCGGTGACGCCCTGCTCGGCCTCCCGCGCCGCCGCCTGGCTGAAGACGAGGCGCACCTGGGCCGTCTCCCCCAGCGGCAGCACGCGCTCCACCGTGGGCGGCGCGGCGCTGCCCGCCCGGGCCACGACGGCGTCCCCCGCCAGCAGGGAGACCTCGGCCTGGGAGAGCTTCGCCAGGTGCTGCGCGAGCTCCTCGTTCAGCAGCACCCCACCCACCGCCCACAGCCGCAGATCTCCGTAGTCCACCGGGCGCGCGGTGACGAGCGCGGGGACCTCCCGCAGCCCCTCGTCGCCGCGCACGCTCACGCGCACGGGGACAGGCCTGGGGGACTTCTGCTGGGTGACGGCGAACAGCTCCGGATCCGGATCCCCGCGCCGCGCGGGCAGGTGGCCGGAGGACAGCGTGGTGCCCTGGCGATCAAAGAGGGTGAGCACCGTGAGGCCCCGGCTCTTCATCAACCCCTCGGCGGTGTCGGCCTGGATGGCGCGGGTGGGGCGCTCGCGGGCCTCGCGGGCCAGATCCTCCATGGCCGTGCTCTCCACCAGCTCCTCCACCGCGCGCCGGGCCCGCTCGGCGGAGCGCTCCAGCGCCTCCTGGGCGGAGAGGGTGGCTCCCTCCATCCGGGCATCGAGCTCGCGCGAGAGGGTGGTGCGCAGGCGGTGGATGGTGAGGGGCACCACCACCGCCACGGGCACCAGCGCCAGCAGGGCGAAGGCCAGCGCGAGCCGCGTCCTCAGCCTCATGGCCGCTCCCTCACCGGGGCGCTCCCGCCCGCGCTGGCTCGGCGGGCAGGAGGTACACGCCATCGAGCACCGGCAGCCCCTGCGCGTCCAGCACGAGCCCACCCAGCTCGGGCGCCGCGCGGATGCCCAGGGCCTGGGCGAAGAGCGGCAGGATCGGCACCGTGGGGGCGAGCGCCAGGGCCCGCTCGCGCGCCCGGGCATCCCGCGCGTTCGGATCCGCCACGCCGCCGATGAGGGGCAGCTCCACGCCGAGCAGATCCTTGCGCCCGGCCGCGTCCAGCACCACGGCCAGCGCCGGGCCGGGGAGGGGGGGCAGCAGCAGGGACTGGAGCATCAGGTCGAAGTCGCCCCGCGCCCAGCGCGCGCGCAGCACGGTGCGCTGCAGCGGCTCCAGGGCGACCTTGTAGCCGCGCTCGTGGAGCTTCACCTGGATGCGCTCGGCCACCGCGCGCTGGTCCTCGCTGGCCGCGTCGTAGAGCAGCGTCACGATCCTCGTGCCGGCGGCCGAGGGCGCTCCCTGGCGGGGCCGGGCGGGGGCCTGGGGCAGCAGCGCGGGCGGCAGCAGGTGCGGCATGGGCACGGCGGGGGCGCGCACGAAGAGGCGGGTGAGATCCTCCCGATCCATGGCGCTCTCGAAGGCCTGGCGGAAGTCCGCGGGCACCCGGCGCGGCGAGAAGGCGAGGTACGTCGCGTAGAGGGCCGGGCCGGTGAGGACGCCTGCTTCGGGGAGCACGCCCAGCTCCAGCTGCACCTGGCGCGCGGTCCACATCCGCGCCAGGCCCCGCTCATCCGTCGCGGTGAGCAGGACGCGATCCAGGTAGGGCCGGCCCTCGGGGTAGCCGAGCCGCGCCTCGAGCAGGCCCTTGCTGGCGGTGGCGGCGAACGGGCCCAGCGAGGGCGCCACGGTGGTCAGCGGCAGCGCGAGCGAGGGGTGGCAGATCGCGCGCTCCATGTCCGGCCAGGGGAAGGAGAGGGGCAGCTCCACCATGGCTCCGCTGGAGGACAGCTGCCGGGCCTCTCCGCGGATGGGGAAGAGGAGCGCGCGGTAGGGGGAGGGGGCCTCGGGGCCCGCGAGCCGCGCCCAGGAGCGCGCCAGCGTGGTGGCCACCGAGAGCGAGGGCAGGGTGATGCGCACCGTCTGGGCCATGGAGCGCGACACGTCCCGGGCGATGGCGAGGTGGGCGGTGCCGCTCGCGTCGAGCCGGCAGACGGGGCGGGACTGGAAGCTGAAGAGCGTGGCCTCCACCGGCGAATCGGAGAAGGTGGGATCGCCCGCCTGCTCGGCGGAGCCGGTGTGGGCCAGCCGCAGCTCGCCGCCATACGGGACGCGGCCGGCCGCGAGCGCGGGCGTGGCGCCGAGGAGGAGGCCGAGGAGGAGGCCGAGGCCGAGGGGGTGAGCCGCGAGCGCATGGCGGAGCGTCATGGCGCACCCTGGCGCATGAGGAAGACTTCACCGGTGCCATCCGGGTGCCAGAGGCCCACGAGCACCTCCCGCTGGTAGTCCTTGTCCAGATCGGCCGTCACCACCTGGATCGCCCGGCCCGCCGGCAGCGCGCTCTGCCAGAGCACGGCGTGGGAGGTGGGATCGTCCCCGGTGAGGGCGTAGACGCGCACCACGTCCGGCGCGGGGAAGAGCTCGGGCGCGGTGGTGATGAGCTCGGGCGTCCCGTCGCCGTCCAGATCCCCGAGCGCGCTGCCGGCCCCGAGCCCCTGGAGGTGGACGGGCGGGGTGGTGGCGCGCGGATAGAGGGAGGCGGTGCCATCCGGGTGAACGAAGAGCATGCGCGGCAGGACGATGCTCGCGCTGGTGAAGGGCGCGGGGACGGAGAGGATCCGGCCCTCTCCGAGCCGGACCTCCGGGGTGAACGTCGTCTGGCCGGAGGTGAAGGTCGCGCGCTCGTTGGCGCCCAGCGCGGCGGTGTCCAGCGGGCCGATGGGGCGCAGGGTGCTCTTGGCCCGGTCGAACACGAGCACCTCACCATGGGCGTAGCGGGCGGACCAGGCCGCGAGCCGCGCGGGCTGGGGGATGACGGCCACCACGCCGAAGGGCTCGCGGGGCGGCGCGGGGTTCAGGGGCAGGCCCTCCATCTCCCGGCGCGCGAGGATGCGCCCGTCATCGGCGAAGACGGAGACGGCGCGCTCGGTGAGGACGGCCACCTCATCCTTGCCGTCCCCGTCCAGATCTCCCGCGGCGAGGGCGGCGGGGATCTGCTCCAGCCGGATCAGCACCGCGCCCATCAGGCGCACCGGGCGCGGTCCGGTCGTCACCGCCAGCGGAGTGGAGGAGGAGGCCTGGGAGGGGAGGGCCGCGAGCGCGAGCGCCCCGGCATCCGCCGGCACCGCGTGGGCGAGGGCCGCGGCCGGAGTCGAGGGCCGGCTCGGGGTGCGCCCGGACCAGAAGTTCACCCAGGTCCCCAGCAGGTCGCCGCTGGCGGTCAGCGCACCGTTCTGCACGGAGATCGTGAGGCGCACGAGGGAGCGCGCGCCCAGCTCCCGGGCGGCGCTCTCCGCGGCCTCGGGGGAGGGGGCCTCCACCACGACGGGGCCCAGCTTCGCGGCGGCCAGCCGGGAGGCCAGCAGCGTCGCCACCGCGCGCCGCAGCTCGGGGGACACGCCGCTCAGGTGCACGGCGACGGGCGGCTCCGGATCGCGCGCGCGCACGTCCTCCGTCACCCACTGCGCGAGCCGCTCGACGGAGGGCGGCCCGGCCGGAGCGGGGGAGGGCGGCTCGGCGGCCAGCGTGGCGAGCAGGAGCGTGGCGAGGGCGGGGCTCACGGTCATCTCTACCTGCCGTCCTCGAGGAAGAAGTTGCGCGTGTCCACCTGGCCGGGGGGAGGCGCCTCGGCGGTGGGCTGGGTGCCCTCGAGGAAGGGCTCGAGCCGGCCGGGCACGGAGTTGCCGGCGAGCAGGCCGGTGGCCGGATCGATGCGCACCTGGGTGATGCCGGCTGGCACCTCGAAGTCCCGTGGGGGCAGGCCCTCGTGCGCCGCGCGCATGAAGTTCAGCCAGATGGGCAGGGCGGCGCGGCCACCCGTCTCGCTGCTGCCCAGGGGCGTGTTGTCATCGAAGCCCACCCAGGCGCTGGCGACCCAGTCCATGGTGTAGCCGGAGAACCAGGTGTCCCTGGACTCGTTGGTGGTGCCCGTCTTGCCGGCGGCGGGGCGGTTGAGCTCGCGCACCGCGGTGGCCGTGCCCTCCTCCACCACGCTGCGCATGAGCGTGGTGGTGAGGTAGGCCACGGCCGGGGGCAGCGTCTCCTCGAAGGCGGGCGCGTGCTCCTCCAGCACCTTGCCCACGGCGTTGCGCACGCGCAGCACCAGCAGCGGCTCCGCGTAGCGGCCGTTGGCCTGGAGCGTGGCGTAGGCGTTGACGGCCTCCAGCATCGTCACCTCGCCCGTGCCGAGCGCCAGCGTCAGGTTCTCCGGCAGCGCCGAGTGGATGCCCGCGCGGCGCGCGTAGTCGATGGCGGTGGCCGGCGTGATGGCCTCGATGAGGCGCACGGAGACGGTGTTCTTGGACTTGGTGAGGGCCTGGCGCAGCGTCATGGGGCCCTCGAACCGGCCGTCGTAGTTCTTCGGCTTCCACTGCTTGCCGGTGTACGGATCCCGGATGGCCTCCGGCGCGTCGTTCACCGTGCTCTGCGACGTGAAGCGCCCGCTGCCCAGCGCCGCGGCGTAGAGGAAGGGCTTGAAGGAGGAGCCCGGCTGGCGCTTCGCCTGCGTGGCGCGGTTGAAGGACGAGCGCTCGAAGTCATAGCCGCCCACCATGGCCACCACGTTCCGGTTGGCGGGGTTGATGACCACCAGCCCGCCCTGCACCACGGGGATCTGATCCAGCGTGGCCTCCACGGAGGCGGGGGCGGGCAGCGCCTTGAGGACGCGCACGCGCACCAGCTGGCCCACCTGGAAGACGTCCGAGATGGCCGACGGAGCGCCCTTGCCCTTCTGGCGGGCCCACCTCACGGTGGCGAAGGAGATCTCCGCGGTGCGGCTCACGAGCTCCACCTTCGCGATCCCCTTCTTGTCATCCACCGCGGTGACGAAGCCGATGAGGCGCAGGCCCTCCTTCAGCGGGCGCAGGGGGACGGAGCCCACCAGGGCCTGCTCGGGGGAGGGAGGGGCCTCGCCCTCGGGGGCGAGCTCGGGCCGCTGCTCCTCCGCGCCCTCGTCGTCCGCGGTGGGCTCCGGCTCCGGGCCCGCCTTGGCCAGCGGGGCGAGATCCGCCACGTACTCCGCGTCCTTCTGCCGCCGCCCCGCCTCCTCGATGCGGTGGGTGATGAGCCCCTTGAGCCGCTCGAAGCGCTCGGTCTCCATCGTACCCACCGGGCCGCGGTAGCCCTGGCGGCGATCCACCGCCTCCAGGCCGTTGCGCACCACCTCCTCCGCCACGGCCTGCAGCTTCGGCACCATGGCGATCTCCACGCGCAGGCCGCCCTCGAGCACGTCCTTCTCGCCGTAGCGCTCGATCAAGGTGCGGCGGATCTCCTCGGCGTAGTACCCGCCCACCGGTGGCGGCGGCCGGGGCGCCAGGACGATGGGCTTGTCCAACTCCGCGGCCACCACCTCCTTGGAGACGAAGCCGTGCTGCGCCAGCTGGCCCAGCACGTACCTCTGGCGGGCCTTGGCCCGGACGATGTTCGTCACCGGGTTGATGCGGTGGGGCGACTGGGGCGTGCCCGCGAGCACCGCGGCCTCGCCGACGCTGAGCTCCTCGGCGTGCTTGCCGAAGTAGTAGAGCGCCGCCTCCTCCAGCCCGTAGCGCCGCTGCCCGTAGTAGATCTGGTTGATGTAGAGGTTGAGGATCTGATCCTTGGTGAGCGCCTCCTCCACGCGCGGGGTGAGGATCCACTCGCGGATCTTCCGCGACAACCTGCGCTCGGGGGTGAGGAGCAGGTTCTTCACCACCTGCTGCGTGATGGTGGAGGCGCCGGACGTGCGGCGGCCGGGGATGAGGTTCTTGATGGCCGCGCGGGTGATGCCGAAGAAGTCCAGGCCCTCGTGCTTGTAGAAGTCCGCGTCCTCGGCGGCGAGGAACGCGTCGCGCACGTGCTTGGGCAGCTCCTCGATGCGGACCCGCGTGCGGCGCTCCTTGTAGAACTCGGCGCACACGGAGCCGTCCGCGCACGTCACCTTCGTCACCTGAGGCGGCTGGTAGTTGCGCAGGGCCTCCACCGACGGCAGCCCCTGGCTGAAGTAGAGGTAGGCGCCCACGCCCACCAGGATCGCCAGCAGCAGGCCCACCCCCGCGGCGATCATCAGCCGCTTCGTCCACTTCCAGAGCCGGGCGCGCAGGCCGGGCCGTGCCGGAGGGGGCGGTGGGGCTGGCGACGGCGGCTCGGGAGAGGAGGGGATTTCCGGTGGAGTGGACATTGCGCGGGCCGGATTCATGGGGCTCGGTGAGAAGGGGTGCACGTTAGACCGATGGGCAGGGAACGGGAACCGTCAGCTCCGGAGACTGGCCGCGGGCCTCACGGGCGTGTGCCCTGGAGTGTCGGCTCCGGGAGCCTGGCACCTCGGGAGCCAGGGGAGGTGGCGCCCAGGCTGGCCACCTTGCTCACCCGGCCCGCGTTGACGCGCGCCTGGACGTAGCGGGGCGAGAGCCGGGTGGCATGGGCGTAGGCCTCCTGGGCCTCCTCGGTGCGGCCGAGCCGCTCGTAGGCCACGCCGAGGTTGTTGTGGACGTAGGCCACGTGGGGCAGCAGGGCGGCGGCGCGGGAGAGCACCTCGGCCGCCCGGGCATTCTCGTTGGCGCGCAGCCAGGCGAGGCCCAGGTTGTTGAGGGCATGGCCGTGCTCCGGGGCCAGGTGGACGGCCTGCTGGAAGCGGAGGATGGCCTCGGAGAGGTGGCCGGCGGCGAAGTGCGCCCGGCCGAGCACCTGGTAGGCCTCGGGCTCCTCGGGATCTCGCGAGACGGCCTCCTCCGCCACGCGGAGGGCCTCGGCGTACGCGCCCAGGGAGACGAGGAGTCGGGCCTGCTGGACGAGCGGGGAGGCCTCCTCCGGGTTCAGGCGGCCGAGCTGCTCCAGCGCGAGCACGGCGAGCTCCGGCTTCTCGGAGCGCGGGCCCAGGCGAGCGATGGCGCGCAGGGCCTCCTCGTGCTCGGGCGCGTCGTGGAGGGCGCGCCGACACTCGGTGAGGGCCCCCGAGAGATCGCCCAGCTCACGCAGCGTCCGGGCGCGGGCCAGGTGGTTCACCGGGCTCAGGTGCTCATGGGCGAGGGGCAGGGCCGCGGTGAGCGCGCCGGGAGGCTGGGGCTCCTCGTGGGGGGCGGCAGCAGGGCTGCCCGCGGGGTGAGCGTGCGCGGGGGGCGACAGGGAGGCGGCAGCTGCGGCCGTGGGCATGTCGGACGAGGTAGGCCGGGGCGAGCGGGAGGCCAGGAGCCCCAGGAGGGCGAGGGCGGCGAGCGCCGGCAGGAGCAGGGGGGACTTCAGGGCGCGGGGCTTGAGGGACTTCTTCATGACGGCCTCCCACGGCCCCTCATTGCGATGCCCATGCCAGGGGGATTTCCCTCGAAATCAGGGAGAAGTGTGGCCGAGGGGCCGCGGGGCGAAGGGAAAAGCGTGGAAGGGGCGCGGGTGACGTGCGACGGTGCCGCGCGATGAAGATCGCCACCTGGAACGTGAACTCGGTGCGGGCGCGTCAGGAGCGGCTGTTGAACTGGCTGAAGGCCCACCAGCCGGATGTGCTCTGCCTGCAGGAGCTGAAGTGCGAGGAGCAGGCCTTCCCGACGGAGGCCGTGCGCGAGCTGGGCTACCACGCGGCGCTGCACGGGCAGAAGACGTACAACGGCGTGGCCATCCTCTCGAAGGCGGAGCCTCTGGACGTGCTGCGGGGGATCTCCGATGGCGTGGAGGACAGCCAGTCCCGGGTGATCGCCGCGACGGTGAGCGGCGTGCGCGTGCTGAGCGTGTACGCGCCGAACGGGCAGGCGGTGGACTCGCCGGCGTACGAGTACAAGCTGGACTGGTACATGCGGCTGCGGCGCTACCTGGACACGCGCCACAATGCGGACCAGCCGATGGTGCTGTGCGGCGACTGGAACGTGGCGCCCGAGAACATCGACACGTGGGATCCGGCGCTGTGGGAGGGGCAGACGCTCTTCACGGTGAAGGAGCGGGACGCGTTGCAGCGGCTGTGCGCGTTCGGGCTGACGGACACGTTCCGCAAGCTGCACCCGGACGAGCAGAAGTTCAGCTGGTGGGACTACCGGATGTTGGCGTTCCCGAAGAACAAGGGCCTGCGCATCGATCACATCTTCGCCACGGCGCCGGTGGTGGAGCGGCTGGTGAAGGTGGAGATCGACCGGGAGGAGCGCAAGGGCAAGCAGCCCTCGGACCACGCGCCGGTGTGGGTCGAGCTCAAGGATTGAGGCACGCTCAGGCATCCCGGCGCCGGGCTGGCTGTTGATGGGCCATGCAGGCTGCAGGTCATGGCCCGTCACGAAGATAGATAATGGGTGGGTCCTGGCTTCACGAGGCGGAGGATTCAAATGGACTGCGACTGGCTCATCATCGGCTCGGGGTTCGGCGGCAGCGTGAGCGCGCTCCGGCTGACGGAGAAGGGCTACCGAGTCGTCATGCTGGAGAAGGGCCGGCGCCTCGAGGAGAAGGACTTCCCGAAGACGAACTGGAACCTCAAGCGGTGGCTGTGGATGCCGCAGCTCGGCTGGCGCGGGCTCTTCAAGATGACGTTCTTCCGCCACGTCACCGTGCTCTCGGGCGTGGGCGTGGGGGGCGGCTCGCTGGTCTACGCCAACACCCTGCCCATCCCGAAGGAGCACTTCTTCCAGAGCGGAAACTGGAGCCAGCTCGCGGACTGGAAGCAGGAGCTGGCGCCGTACTACGAGAAGGCGCGGCGGATGCTGGGCGCGACGGAGAACCCGCTGCGCACCTACCCCGATCAGATCATCCAGGAAGTAGGCCAGGACATGGGCCGCACGGACTTCCAGCCCACCCACGTGGCCGTCTACTTCGGGCAGCCGGGCGTCACCGTGCCGGACCCGTACCTCAACGGCGAGGGCCCGCCGCGCACCGGCTGCACCTCGTGCGGCGGCTGCATGCTGGGGTGCCGCTTCGGCGCGAAGAACACGCTGGACAAGAACTACCTCTACCTGGCTGAGAAGCGGGGGCTGACCATCCACGCGGACACGGAGGCCACGTGGGTGCGCGAGCTGCCGGGCGGCGGCTATGAGGTGGAGGCGCTGGAAGGGGCCTCGCTCTTCTTCCGGCGCAAGCGGCGCTTCACCGCGCGCAACGTCATCTTCGCGGGCGGGGTGCTGGGGACGGTGGACCTGCTGCTGAAGCTGAAGGCGAGCCCGGACGGGCTGCCCCGGCTGTCGGACAGGTTGGGTGATGCCGTCCGCACCAACTCGGAGGCGCTGATTGGCGTCGTGACGCCTCGGCGGGACAAGGACCTGTCCAAGGGCATCGCCATTGGCTCCATCCTCCACACGGACGAGCACTCCCACCTGGAGCCGGTGCGCTACCCGGCGGGGTCGGGCTTCTTCCGGATCCTCTCGGCGCCGTACGTCACGGGGCAGGGGATGGTGACGAGGCTGGCTCGGCTCATTGGCGTGATGCTGCGCCATCCGCTCAAGCTGCTGCGCGTGATGCTGGCGCGTGACTACGCGAAGCAGACAATCATCCTGCTCTACATGCGCACGCTGGACGGGTACCTGAGCATGAAGCGCGGGCGTGGGTTGATGACGGCCATGCGCAAGGGGGTGAAGACGGCGCTGAAGGAGGGGCCTGCTCCCACGGCCAACATCCCCGAGGCCGCCGAGCTGGTCCAGCGGGTGGCGGAGAAGGTGGACGGCATGCCCATGAGCCTGGTCAACGAGACGGTGCTGGGCATCCCCACGACGGCGCACATCCTGGGCGGGTGCTGCATGGGAGACTCATCGCAGACGGGCGTCATCGACGCGCAGCACCGCGTGTACGGCTACGAGGGCCTGTATGTCATCGACGGCTCGGCGGTCTCGGCCAACCCCGGCGTCAACCCGTCCCTGACCATCACCGCGCTGGCCGAGCGAGCGATGACGTTCATCCCCGCGAAGCAGCAGCTGGAGCAGGGGCAGACCGTGGCCGAAGCCTCCCCTCCCGCCGCTGTGGTCGGCTGAGTCGCCCTCGGGGAACCGCCTCTTAGAAGTTCACCACGAGCCGGTCCCAGTTCGCGCTCATGGGGACCTCGAGGACGCCTTCCTTCAAGGAGCCCAGCTCCAGCGCGCCCGTGACGGAGCGCACGCCCTTGAGGCCGTAGATGCGCACGGTCTCCGTCTCGCGCGCGGGGGCCAGGGTGCCCTGCTCCCGGCGCTCCAGCCAGAAGCGCCCCCGGTCGAAGCCGCCCGTGAGGGTGGAGGTGCGTGACGCTCCGTAGCCGTCCCCCTCGTCCTCGTAGAGCCGGGCGCGCACGTCCGGCCCCGCGTGGATGTGCCACTCCAGGTGCTCCCAGCTCGCCGTCGTCGTGTGGGGCGCGGGCTTCGTGAGCGCGATGGCTCCCCCCGCCCGCAGCCACAGCGGCACCGTGTCCAGCGGGCCCTCCGCGATCACGTGCTGGCCTCCCTCTCGCACCACGCCGGGCCTGTCGAGGTTGGGCCACTCCAGCCACTGGCCCCGCGGCAGGTACGCGAGCCGCTTCGTCTGCCCCGGCTTCGTGATGGGCGCCACCAGCAGATCCCTCCCGAAGAGGAACTGATCGAACGCCCGCAGCGCCTCCAGGTCCGCCGGATCCAACATGAAGAGGGGGCGCAGCACGGGCAGGCCGTTCTCGGCGGCCTCGTGCATCAGCGAGTACAGCGTGGGCAGCAGCCGGTACCGCCGCTCCAGCGCCGCGCGTGCCAGCTCCAGGGCCTTCTCCCCGAAGCGCCACGGCTCCTGGAGCGGCATCGGCTTCGCCGCGTGGTTGCGCATCAGCGGATAGAAGGTGCCCAGCTGCGTCCACCGCGCGAACAGCTCGGCGCTCGGCCGGCCGATGAAGCCGGGGATGTCCGCCCCCGTGAACGCCACCCCCGACAGCCCCAGCCCCATGAGCATGGGCATCGACAGCTCCAGGTGCTCCCAGTGGCTCGAGTTGTCTCCCGTCCACGCCGCCGCGTACCGCTGGATGCCCGCGAACCCCGCGCGCGTCAGCAGGAAGGGGCGGCGCTCCGGCGCGTGCCGGCGGAAGCCCTCGAAGGCCCCCTTCGTCATCGCCATGCCGTAGACGTTGTGCACCTCCACGTGCCGCCGCTTCCCGTGCCGCGCCGCGAACGGCAGCGTCTTGCCCTCCGTGCGTCTGGCCTCCTCCGGCCGCCCGCCCGTCGCCGCCACGCTCCCGGAGGCTTCAATCAGTGAGAAGCACGCCGGCTCGTTCATGTCGTTCCAGAAGCCCGAGATGCCCTCCTCGAGGAACTCCTGGTGCCAGTCTCCCCACCAGAGCTGCACCTCCTCGCGCGTGAAGTCCGGGAAGACAGCCGGCCGCGCCCACACCTCGCCCACCAGCACCTCCCCGCTGTCGGCTCGCACCAGATAGTCCCGCGCCTTCGCCTCCTCGTAGGTGTCGTAGCCGGGCTCGGCCTTCACGTTGGGGTTGATGATGGGCACCAGCCGCACGCCCGCACTCGCCGCCTCGCGCGTCAGCCCCTGCGGATCCGGGAAGCGCGAGCCATCCCACGTCCACACCTTGTACGTGTCCAGGTAGTCGATATCGAGATACACCACGTCCAGCGGCAGCCCCCGCGAGCGGTACGCCTGGATGACGCCGCGGATGTCGTCCGCGCTCTCGTAGCCCCACCGCGACTGCTGTGCCCCCAGGCTCCACAGCGGCGGCAGCGGAGCGCGCCCCGTCAGCGTCACGTACCGGCGCAGCACGTCCGCCGGGTGTGGCCCCGCGAAGAGGTACACGTCCAGCTCCGGGCCCCAGCTCTCCCAGCGCACCCGATCCGGCTCCCCGTACGCCACGTCCACCTCGGAGCGCCACGTCTCGTCCAGGAAGAAGCCCCAGGCGACGCCCTCGCGCAGGCCCATCGAGAAGGGGATGGAGATGTAGAGCGGATCCGTGTCCGGGTGGTGCGGCATCACGTCGGTGTTCCAGAACGTGAAGCGCATCCCCCGCTTGTCGAGCGGCCCCACCTTCTCTCCGAAGCCGAGGTAGGCCTCGTCCGGAGGCGCATGCAGCGCCAGCCGCGTCCGGTGGTGGTTCAAGGGCATGTTGGGCGTCGACTCCCCGGACACCGACTCGCACCGCGCCAGCAGCCGGCCCTCCGCGTCCCGGAAGCTCCAGGTCCCGGCGGCGAGCGTCAGCTCCAGCGCGACACCCTCGGCGCTGATGCGCAGCAGCTCGCCCTCTCGGTCCACCTGCAGGGGAAGGCCCTCATCGGTGATGACCGCCCAGGACTGCTTGGGCGCGAGCTGAGGGTGCGAGAAGCCCACGCCCGCGGAGGAGGGCGCGTGCCGGACGCGCAGCACTCCCGGCAGGGGGCAGCGGACCTCGAGCGCGGCACGCGCTCCCCAGAGGTGCAGGCGGGTGGGCTCGATCGAGATCTCGGAGAGGCGCATGTCCGTGATTGTATGGCTGCCAGCCGGGCAGGCGACTCCAATCGGAAGGGAGCCGGGGAGATGGGAGTTATCCAGAGACGCCGTTTCGTGACGCAGTGCCCCGCACGCCCATGGGGGGAGCCCCGGTGAGAGGCTCCGTACGGCCTGGCGTGGTGAGGCAGACCCGAGGTGAAACGACATGAGGAACCGACCTGCCCGCTTCTGGCTGGGAGGGTGGCGACAGCCCCTTCGTGGCCTTCGAGCCGCCGGGATCGCGGCGGCGCTCCTCCTGGTCCTTGGGTGCGAACGCAAGCAACTCGGAAGGACGGACATGGCTTTGAATGGAACGAACACAGCCCGCTTGAAGAGCCAGCTGGAGCATCAAGGCCGGCTGGAGTCGCGGCCGCGGCTGCCCACGGCGGAGGCTCCTTCCCGAGGGATGCTGCCGCTCGGACTGGGGGGCCAGCGGGACGGCCTCGTCTACGTGCCCGCGGGGTACGGCGCGGACCGGCCCGCTCCCCTCGTGGTGATGCTCCACGGTGCGGGGGGGCATGCGCGCCACGCCCTGGGCATCCTCCAGGAGATCGCCGACGCGCAGGGCTTCATCCTCCTCGCTCCGGAGTCTCGGGGCTCGACGTGGGACGTGATCATCGAGAACTACGGGCCGGATGTCGCCTTCATCGATCAGGCGCTGGCCCACGTCTTCGAGCGCTACGCCGTGGACCCGGCTCGCGTCGCCATCGGCGGCTTCTCCGACGGCGCCTCGTATGCCCTCTCGCTGGGGATCGCCAACGGGGACCTCTTCACCCATGTCCTGGCGTTCTCGCCCGGGTTCGCCTCGCCCCCGGCCCAGCACGGAGCGCCCCGCATCTATGTCTCCCACGGGATGCGGGACGCGGTGCTGCCCATCGATCGGTGCAGCCGGAGCCTCGTGCCCCGGCTCCAGGGCGCTGGCTATGACGTGCGCTACCACGAGTTCGACGGCCCGCACACCGTGCCCGGCGAGATTGCGCGCGAGGCGGTGGAGTGGTTCACGGCCGCCGCTCCCCGGTAGCCTTCTTCCGGAGGACCTCGGCTGGCAGGTTGCGGCGCGCTGGATCCAGGATGACCACCAGGGCCATCACCAGTGGATTCGGCAGCAGCACCAGGCCGAGGATGAACAGGAACCGCAGCACTCGAATGCAGAACTTGAAGACGGCGCGCACACGAGCGCGCACGCCTCTGGCAGGACTCATCATGGCGTACTCCGCGAGCTGAAGAACGTTCCGGGGACAGGTCCTCAGAACGGCTCAGTGCAGGAGCGCTCGGTGCAGGATGAAGAGACGGCGCGGTGGACCCGGCGGGTGGGGCTCCGGGACGTTGCTCACCGAGGAGGGCCGTGCGTGGCTCCTCTTCGTGGCTCGTCCCACGGCTCGCCTGGAGTGAACGGCCGTGTCGGCCGCCGTGAGCTGCCTCGCGGACTCGCGCCGCTCGACCGAGAGGGTGGCGACAGCCGGGGATGCGGGCTGCGCATGCGCCGGCACGGCACCCAGGGCGAGCGCGAGGCTCGCCAGCCCCAGCCTCAGCCAGCGGGCGATGCGGTGCGGGTGCAGAGGTCCGGGCATGCGAGGAGCAACATAACCAGGGGGGCAGTTGCGTCAAATCCGGCGAGCGGGCGTGGCTGCTTGCTCTCAGAGCCGGACCTGGATCTCGTAGCGCCGGTTCTTCGCCTTCTTCGCCGGCGTGTTGTCCGGCTTCACGAGCATCTGCTCCGAGCCGCGCCCGACCGCGATGATCTCCCCTTGCGGGATGCCCCGGCTCACCAGCTCCTTGACGATCACGGCCGCGCGCTTCTCGCTCAGCGCCTTGTTCTTCGCCGCGTCGCCGCTGGAGTCGGTGTGCCCGGAGACCTCGAACTTGTAGTTCTTCACTCCCGCGCCATCGAGCTGCTTCTTCGCGTCGATGAGCGCCGAGGTCAGCCTCTTCAGCTTCTGATCACAGCCGGGCTCCAGCCCATCCGTGCCCGACTTGAAGCTGCACTGGTTCTTGCTCGCCTCCTGCTTCAGCTTGGCGTTCACCTTCTTCTCCACCGCCGCCTTGCCCACGTCGGTCGCCGACTTCTTGAGCTGATCGAACGGGCTCTGCGCGAGCGCCACTCCGGGAGCCGCCAGCAGCGATACCGCCATCCCAAGCGCCTTCAGGTTCATGGTTTCTCCGGTGAGAGGTTGCTGCGCACCCAAGGCTGCCCACGTCGACCGCCCTCGTCCATCTCCTCGTGAGACGTCTGTCATTCCCCAGCTACATGCAACCCAGGGATGGAGGTGCTCCGCCCCCACGCCTGCGGGGCCTGCTCAGTGGGGAGGCGGGCTACGGCCCACGGCCTGACAGGTGTGAAGTTGGGTGCGCCCCCCGCGGGGCGGCGGTATTCTGGCCCCATGTGTGGCCGTGTCACCGTCCAGACCCCCGCCGCGGATCTCGCGCGCGAGTTCGCCCTCACTGGCATCCGCTCGGCGATCGAGCGTCCGCGGTACAACCTCGCCCCCACCCAGCTCATGCCGCTGGTGATCAATGACGGGCAGCGGATGCTGGATGCGTACCGCTGGGGGCTGATCCCGTCCTGGGCCAAGGACGCCTCCATCGGCAACAAGCTCATCAACGCGCGCTGCGAGACGGTGGCCGAGAAGCCCAGCTTCCGCTCCGCCCTCAAGCGCCGGCGGTGCCTGCTGCTCGTCGACGGCTTCTACGAGTGGAAGCAGACGACGAAGCCGAAGACGCCCTTCTTCTTCCACCGCAAGGATCGCCGCCCCTTCGCGATCGCCGGGCTGTGGGAGGAGTGGACCGCCCCGGACACGGGAGAGGTGGTGCGCTCCTGCACCCTGATCACCACGGGCCCCAACGCCTTGATGGCGCCCATTCACGATCGGATGCCCGTCATCCTCTCGCCGGCGGGCCAGGAGCAGTGGCTGCGCCCGGAGCCGATGGACGCCGCGGAGCTCCAGCCGCTGCTGGTGGCGTGCGCGGACGACTTCCTCGATGCCTATGAGGTGGCGCGGGTGGTCAACTCGCCCACGAACGATGTGCCGGACTGCATCGAGCGCATCGCCGCCTGAGTGGATGTTGAACAGAGGCCCTCAAGCAAGTCAGCGGAGCATCCATCGGAGCATGGCCAGCAAGGCGGGTGTCTTGGCGTCCTGCGGCGGCTCTTGAGGAGGTGGCGTGGGCGGTCGG
>JAFGNZ010000262.1 GCA_016926755.1 Myxococcaceae bacterium
AGCGCGGGCCGTGGCCAGAGCGCCCGTGGGGCTCCATTCCCCCGTGGCCGGGTCGTACACCTCCGCGCTGGCGAGGGAGATATCGCCTGGGCCCAAGCCCCCGGTGACCAGCACCTTTCCGGAGGGCAACAGCGTCGCCGTGTGGCCGGTCCGGGCCATGATCAGATCGCCCGTGTACTTCCACTGTGCACCGGACGCGGCCTGGAGAGCCTGGGGTTCGCTCCGCCTGGGGAGGGATGTTCCATCTCCGCCTTGCGGCACCTCGCCACAAGCAAGCCACAGCAGTGCAGAGGCCAGGGCCAGCCGCGCAACGCACTTCACCTTGGCGCTGGGGAAGGAGGGCCAGGTGGATGGCCTGGGATGATGGGGGGCGCGGTTGCTTCGGGTAGAGCTTGAGCAGAAGGAGGGCGAGGAAGAGCTGGGCATGGTGCACCAGGCGGCTGACAGGGTGTGTGCCGGCAGTAGATGCAAGCAGTGGACCTGGAAATACCCAGGTGCTGAGGATGGAGGCCCATTGACGCCGCGAAGCGCCAATTGACGCGCAAGCACTCGCGGCTGACGCGTCAGCCTCGCGAAGGGAGTCGCGTGCCCCCAGAACGCGCGCCCTGCCTCCGCCACAGCCTCGGATGGGAGGGGAAAGGTGGCCCCACCTGGGCTTCGTGGCGTGCGGCCGGTGGAGGGATGTGGCCGGCAGCCGAGATCCGCTGAAATTTGACGGTTGAGTCGAGGACCTGCTGGGGCCGCGCCTGAAGACCGCGTGGCCACCAAGGCCAACCCATTGGCGTTCCCGGTCAATGGCAGATAGTGCGCCGATCTCTAAGGTGTCCCCGCGTGCTCGCCGAACGCGTGGCCTCCCGCCGCCGTCTCCGTGCGAGCACGCGCCGGAGATCCCATGCCTGCCCGTACCACCGAGACACAATCCAACTGCACCGCCAGCATCGCCTCGAAGCTGGTGGAGGACTATCGGGTCGCCCAGCCTGTCCACTCGAACGGCCAGCTCGCCGTCGTGCGAGGCCCGTCGGGGAAGACGCGCCTCTTCTCGATCGGCGAAGAGGGTGTGCTCTACGTCTTCACCCGAACCCCCGGCCAGCCGGACTGGTCCCAAGGCGAGGTGACACAGCAGGGGAATGAGCCCTTCCAAGCCGCCGCGCTCATCGCCCTGGACGAGGGCCGGCAGCTCGACGGCGCGCTCTACGCCCTGAACCCCGCCGGCTATGTCTACGAGATCAGCCTGAATCCCAGCACCCAGGCCCACACCGCGGTCCTCGTCCAGGACGTCCTCAACTTCCAGGTGGTCTCGACGCCCGTCAACTTCACGGTGGGGCCCGTCCAGGCCGCCATCCAGCGGTATGCCAGCGGCTCGCCGCTCATCCTCGGCCGCTTCCAGGCCGTCTCCACCCACGCCTCCATTCCGGCGCAGGCCAAAACCTTCCTCGCCTCCCAGGCGGACGCCATCTGGTTGGCCCCCAGCTCCATCAACGGCCCGGGGAGCGATCCGTCCGGCAGCGTCACCTATTCGCTGACGTATGCGCCTCTCAACGTGCTCTCTCAGGGGAACGGGGACATGTACTGGCTCCATGCCAGCAAGGTGCTCTTCCCTCGAAACACGGCCCGGCCCCAGGACATCAGCCAGGGCCTCGCCTTCGCCGTGCGCGATGACGGCACGCCCCTGTGCCTCCGCAGCCAGCAGGCGGGGCCGGGCATGCAGCGCACCTTCCAGGAGCTCGCCTTCGGCTCGAGCGCGCCAGCGGGAGTGCTGGACCTGGACGTCATTCAGGGCGGGGACGGGAGGTACGTCGCCGCGGCCCTGACGGCGAACCAGGTCTGGGTGAGCCTCCAGCAAGGCGGCGACAGCGCCACGCCCGAGTGGGGCGCCTGGGCCCAGTTGGCCTCCCAGGGCTCCGGCTACACCCGCCTCCGGCTGGAGACGGATGAGGACGGGCTCGTGCAGATCTTCCTCAAGGACTCCGGGGGCACGCTCTCCCATGCCAGACAGGACAGCACCAGCACCGCGGGCTTCACGGCCGTCCTCGGGTTCGCCACGTCGATCGCCCACTTCAACGTGGGCCGCGCCTCGGACGGCACGCTGGAGCTGTTCACCGTCACCACGGACGGCAAGCTCCACGTGGCCTCACCGGACGAGCTCGGGCAGTGGCGCCAGAACGATGTCTCCCTCTCCACCAACGGAGTGCTCCGGCCCTTCATGGCCTACAGCACGAAGCTTAGCGTGCTCGACGCGAACCAGGCTCCCGCCCCGGGGGTGACGGTCTCCATCCGGACCGCCGCCGGCGTCATCGACGCCCGGATCAACGGGCAGCCCGTGACGCTAAATCCGCGGACTCCTGCCACGGCCGTGACGAGCTCCGGCCTCGGCGAGGTCAACCTTGTCTCCGAGGCCTACGCGCTCAGCACCGCCGGCCTGGTGGTCACGAGCGACGCCTTCATCACCGCGCTCCCCACCCACTACCCGGACCACGAGGTGCACACCTGGTTCCAGCAGCTTGATGCCACCACCCTGGCCCAGGCCCGGAAGAAGGACGGCACGCCGCTCGTCCCTGCGGACAAGGCCGGGGACATGGTGAAGCAGATCCAGATGCTGATGAAGGTCCAGCAACGCGCCACGGGGGGAGCGCGCGGGACGGGATCGCGGCGAGTGGGGTTCGACAGCCCCGTGGACTTGGGCCTGCCAGGAGACATCGACAAGTGGCTCGAGGACAATGGCAGCCGGATCGGCGACGTGGTGCTCGGGACCCTGAGTGACGGCACCATCGTCGGCAAGATCGAGGGGCTGACGAACTTCGCCTCGCGGTTCATCGTCAAGACCGTCGAGGACGCGTTCGACGTCGTCGCCCTCCTCTTCTACCGCTACGCGGCCACGTTCCAGGAGGTGATCCACTGGGTGGCCGAGGCGATTGGCATGCTGTTCATGTGGGAAGACATCCTCGCCACCCACCGGCGCATCAAGACGTGGTTCAAGGAGGCGCTCCTGGCGCTGCCCAGCCAGGTCAACATGTCCTCCCTCCGGGGGCAGGCCCCCGCCTTCTTCCAGGAGCAGCAGAGCGGACTGAACCAGCTCGTCGCGTTCTCGCTCGATTTGAGCCCGCTGGGTACCAAGGCGCTGCTCGATCTGCGCGGGGGCTCGTCCTCCCTGGCGAAGATCTTCACCGTGGCGGGCTCCTTCATGGGGATCGGCGGAGACTGGGTCATCACCAAGATCGTCGATGCGATCTCAAGCCTCACCTCCGGCAGCGGTGAGTTCCCCGCCGCCCTCACGAGCGCGGGTTCCGCCCTGCGGAGCGCGCTGGTCACCAGCCTGGCCCCGAACCGCGTGTCGGTGGACTCCCAGGGCATCGGGCTCGCGGAGTCGGCCAAGAGCGGATGGCTGCTGAGTGCGCAGATGAAGCAACTGGCGGGCGATTACAAGAGCGTGGGGGAGACGGCGTTCAACGTGCTGAGCAGCACCTCCGGTGCGCTCTGTGACTTCCTGGAGGCGTTCATCCACAACGGCCAGGCGCTCTACGACTTCTTCGATCAGCTGGAGCTCCATGTGCCGGTGCTGTCCGAGCTGTTCTCGCAGCTCACCCAGGGTGGGACGCTGAGCCTGCTCGATCTGTGCGTCTTCGCCGCGGCGGTGCCCACCACGCTGATTTGCAAGGCACTGGACGTGGGGAGTGGCCAGTCGGCAGCGGCCTCCTCCCCGCGCGGCGACGGCTCGACGCCCACGGAGAAGGAGGTGGCCTACACCTGCTTCATGGTCGCCTGGGGCGTGCTCAACGCCCTGTTCGATGACCTCCCGGAGGACGCCGAGGTGCCGTGGCGGGTCCAGTTGCTGCCCGACGTGCTGCTCACCATCACGCTCGCTCTCAGCCAGCCCTTCTCGGAGCCCACGACGGAGTCCCTGCTGCTCTGGGGGTCCACGGCCGCCATCGTGGCGCTCGACATGAGCCTCATCGCGCTCAGGGCCGGGCAGCAGACCACGGACAACACCAACTCGGCGATCCTCTTCATGGCAGGCACCGCCCAGTTCTTCATGATCGACGCTCTCTGGTGCCTCGCCGAGGAGCCGAGCTCCAAGGAGACACTGCTCTTCACGGAGGCGCTGCTGGGGGCCGTGGTGACGATGCTGAGGATGCTGAAGGCGATCCCAGACTCGGAGAAGACACTCCAGGAGATGGATCTCACCCTGGGCCTCGCGATCCCAACGGTGCACGCCACGGCCGTATGGGGGACCTGAGCCGCCAGGCCACTTCTCAGCGCGCACGGCCAGCTCCCTGGCCGTGTCCGCGAAGAGGCGCAGCGACTCGGGCGGCCCCCTCAGCGGCCCCTCCGATCCAGTCCGCCACCTCTATGCTTCGAATCCTCACCGCTCAATCTTCTGGTTTTTTAATAAGCTGGAGCACGCAAACGCTGTGAATCTCCATGTTGACAATACGTTCGAGACCCCACTCACATACGTTTGAGGCAAAATAGATACTCCCACGCCTCGCGCCACCCTGATCGGTTTATCAAACGGATGCAACAAGTCAAACGTTTCAGGCTTTTCTGACCACCCAGGGCCGCCGCCTTGCGGGACATCAAAACTCGCGACTTTCGCCTCGCCATCATAAACGTGCACCGCGGCTATCCATCCAAATTTCGGATTAGCATTGGTAAATCTTAGATATACACCTTCGATCCACATGTCGTCTTCATTTATTGGAATAGAGTACTGCAACCAAGAACCCGTGCCCGCCACGTCATAATCAACCCCCCAGCCCGTGTGCTCCAAGCCCGTCACCTGTGATTGGCTTTGACCTGCATTACCATGAACACACACAAGCCGCCTGACGACGCCAGAAACATATCTCAAGTCTGACACAGGGGAAGGTATCTTCTCCTTCAACCAACAGATCCCATTTGGATATGAGCCCGTAGGCTTTGTATATGTAAATGCCATGCATCGCAATGGCGAATACGGAAACGAATATGAAGCACCATCGCGGCACATTTTATCACAGAGCGCCAGGCTGGGCGACGCAGGCTCAAAATGATGATAATCGCCGCCTGGCCGGTTTGTATTTTGTTCGAAGGCAAAAGGCTCCCCTGGAACGAAAACGATCAAAATCAGGCTGACAGCAACCAACCATCGACAAGCGATTGCCTGAATGGACTTCTCCCCGCCTTTGCCGATCTCTTTCATTGTCGCCCCCTTTCGCCTTTTTCTGCTGGTGCGTGACCCCGGACGCAGGAAACGTAGGAATGCAGACACGAGGGTGGCAGCCAGTACGAGACGAGCGCCTGCTCTCCTGGATGCTATCCAGGATCTCCCCCAAGCAGGTGCTGAGGAGGCGAGCGCGGGGATTGAGGCAGCGGCCAGGAAGGAGCGGATGAAGGAGAGGACGCCGCGAGTGGACTGGGCCGAGTTGCTGAGGAGGACGTTCGATGTGTTCGCCCTCCCTCCCCCGGATGTTGAGCCGAAGCAGGTAGGCACAAGAGGGAGCTTCCCCGGTGCAGAGCCAGGACCCACTGCGCCCCGGAGTGCAGCGCGGACTGCCTACCTGGCATGTCGGACCCGGCTGATGTGATGCCAGCCACCTGAAACGTGGAGGGTGGCGGACATGGAACGGCTGGGACTCGTCTTTCAAGTCG
>JAFGNZ010000263.1 GCA_016926755.1 Myxococcaceae bacterium
ACCTTCGGCATGGCTCTGCCTCCTCAGGCCATCCTACCCACCAGATTCTCTGGACTTTGTCCAACGCTCAGGATCAGATCCACACCCGTTCGGCGAGGCGAAGATGCTCGCGGTGGCGCGCGCCTTTCAGGAGGCTACCGACTGCCACCTGCGGCGGCCGATCCTGTAATCAACCGGTACTTGTTCATGAGCAGGCAGGCTCCAAGGGAATCCTACTGACTCCGTCTATTGGCTCTCGAATTGCCGATCCCAGAGATGGAGTTGCCTGATGAGCGTCGCTGTCCACGCCCCTGAAATGTGCGCGAAGAGTTCCGGTTCCAACGTCATCAGGCGCTGGCGCAGCAACTCTGGATCAGCCAGCAAGGCTCGGTGTTTCAAGCCATCAGCATGGGCAAAGGCCACCGGCATCTGCCGGAGAATCGCCTCGATGCTATCTTCCCTTGTCGCTCGCGCCATCCGCTCCGCAGCCACCTCCAAGCGCGCGCGCACCGAGGCGTCTCCCACGGGGCACCAGGCATCCATGGCCCAATCGCAGGAGGCCATCATCAATTCCTCCAGGGTGAGCACCTCGTTGAGCGTCTTGAACTGGTAGCGCGCCGATTGGAGCGTCTCCCAGAAGCGCAGCACCGCTTGAAGGCGGAGGGCCACGCGCTCCGCGCTCATCGCGCCTGTTTGTGAAACCACGAAATACAGAGCGCCCCAGGCTGTCTCGCGAAAGAATGCCTCGTATGTGTCTCTCACACCAAATGTGTCCTGCCAGTTCAAGGCCTCAGTCAAGGCCCCCATGACCTCCGACACCATGTACAACCGCCAGGCCGGGCGCTCACGCTGGAAGTCAGACACTACGTGAGTCAACACCACATCACCGGGTGGCACCTCGGACATCCGGCGAGGGGGGAGGAAGGAGCCGTTCTTCTGGTATTGCTCGGCGCATCGCCGGCCCTCTGCCCGAGCATTCCGGTGGATCGCGGGGTAGATGCCATGAAGGAAGGACGGCATCCGCAGGGAGGAGGACTGTCCAGGCGCCATGGAGTGCGTCCTAGCAGAGCGGGTCAGTCATGAGGAAGTGGCCAGTATGTAACGCCACCAGGTCACCTGCCCACAGCGGCAGGCCGCTCCGCTGGGAGTGAGGCGGGTGGCGGGCGCGCGGGGAAGGGGATGATCTTGCTTCCTCCCTGGGCGGGTGGTGGCTTTGGGGGGGACTGGCTCCCGGAGCCAGCGCCCCGCCGGCCGCCGATCGCACCGGAGAAGACCGCCACTGCGCTGTTGCCGATGATGTCGATGCCAATGCCGATGGCACCTCTGAACGTGGCGAGACGCTCACGCCGGCTGACCAGCTCTTCCACGGCGATTCCCACCCACCCGCCGTACTGCTGCATCTCCTCCTCGGTGAGTTCCACCCACTGCCCAGCCTCGTACGCGGCCGCCTCCGACTCGAAGCGCTGCTGACTTCGGGTCCAACGGTACTGGACCACTCCGGGGTCAGGGGTGTGCCACTCCAGTCGCCAGATGTATTGTCCACGAGCAAAACGGATCAGGAGCTCGCCGCGAAAGTCGGTGCCGCCTGTGAAGCGGAGACCGCTCAGGAGAGCCCGATTGAATGCGTTCAAGTATGTCTGCGCCACTTGACGTCCTTCCTGGCGTGCTCGGTCATTCCAGGGTTTGATCTCAAAGACATACAATGCGGCGACGTCGGTGATATCTGGGCGTAGGTTGCGCTCGTTTGGAAATAGCCGGGATGGGTCGCCGATGGCTGCTTCCTGCAAGATGCGCAAGATTGTCCTGTTATTATAGAAAACTTGATTCTGCGGGTGCCTCACGCCGTACATGTAGGCAATCAGCCGGTGCGCGGCGTGTCCGAGGAAGAATTCCCAGGGCATCTGTGAAGTCGGGTTCCGGCCGGGGACGTTGTAGCCCTGCACGTTGGTCCCGGTGGACTCCCCCGTGGTCAAAGGCCCATCGCTCGTCGCCAACTGGATTCGCGGTCGCACGGCGACACCCGATGGCTGAGATGACCGGGGGATGCTGCCAGGTGGGGACGGCTTGCCGGAGGTGACACAGCCGGTGAGCCCCCATACGAGCAGCAGACTCACCCAGTACCACCGCTTGGACCGACGCCAGACGCGAACGTGCATGGGGAGCCCCTCCTCCGCGCACGAGAGCTGGCGCGGAGTCCGCGAGCAGTAGAGCCGGCAAGCCGCGGGAGGACCACGCCCTCCAGGGTAGCGGCGCGCGTCCCACCCCCTCCCATCGCTTTGGCTCAGGCCTCGATCTCGAAGACGAGCGAGGAGGACTCTCCCGGGGGAACGGTGAACAGCCCCTCGCCCGTGGCCAGCGCTCCCGCGGCCGCCGTCCAGGGCTCCACGCAGACGAAGTCGCGCCCCTGCAGCGTCCAGACGACGAGCATCCGGAACTCGGAGGTCCACGAGAGGTGCAGCGGTCGGCGCCCCGGGCCCCGGTGGAGCACCGTCCCCTCGCGCGAGTGGTCCCTCAGGTGCAGGTCCACCTCGGCGGCGGTGAGATCCAGCCCGGTGAAGGGCACCTCCTTGCCCTGTTGATTCTCCCAGGCGCGCGTGGCGTCTGTCTCGATGCGGGCCTCGGCCTTGGCGGCCTGCGGCACGGAGAAGTAGGGGTGGAAGCCCAGGTGCAGCGGCATGGGGCGCGTGTCCCGATTCTCCACGTCGAAGTTGATCGCCAGCTGTGTGCCATCCAAGAGGAACGTGAGCTGCGCGTCGAAGCGCCAGGGGAACTGGCGCAGCGTCTCCTCCGAGGAGGCGAGGTTCAGGACCAGCAGCGACTTCTCCACCTGGCGCACCGTCCACGGCAGCCGCCGGGCGAAGCCGTGCTGCGGCAGGGAGTACGCCTGCCGCTCGACGGGATAGGAGTCCCCGGGGAGCCGGCCGGCCGTGGGGAAGAGGACCGGAATGCCCCCGCGCACGTTCTTCGAGAGATCCGCCACGGTGCTCTCATCGAGGAAGAGCACCTCGTCCCCGTCCACGCTCATGCGCGTGACGAGAGCGCCGCGGCTGGGGATGAGCTCCACCCGGCTCTTCCCGTCCACCAGCGCGTACGTCTCCAGCCCGCCGATTCCCTGGAACGGCATGTGCGCTCAGCCCTGCATGAAGGGGTAGGGCACGCGCGTGGGCGGCGCGAAGTTCTCCTTGATGGTGCGCGGCGACGTCCACCGGACGAGGTTGAGCATGGAGCCCGCCTTGTCATTGGTGCCCGAGGCGCGCGAGCCGCCGAACGGCTGCTGCCCCACCACCGCGCCGGTGGGCTTGTCGTTGATGTAGAAGTTGCCGGCCGCGTGGCGCAGCTCGCGCGACGCCGTGGAGATCGCCTTGCGATCCCGGGCGAAGACGGCCCCCGTGAGCGCGTAGGTGGCGGCCTGATCGCACTCGCGCAGCGTCTCCTCGTAGCGCGCGTCCGGGTACACGTGGACGCCCACCAGCGGCGCGAAGATCTCCTCCCGCATGATGCGGTGGCGCGGGTTGGCCAGCTGCACCAGCGTGGGCTTCACGAACCAGCCCTCGCTCCGGTCCGCGTCCCCGCCCGCGACGATGGAGGCCTCCGCGCCGCCCTGCTTCGCCAGCTCGATGTACGAGGAGACCTTCTTGAAGGATCTCTCGTCGATCACCGCCCCCATGAAGTTGCGGAAGTCCGTCACGTCCCCCATGCGCAGCTCGGCGATGAACTCCTGCAGGCGCGGCTTGAGCTTCGGCCACAGCGACTCGGGGATGTAGACACGCGAGGCCGCCGAGCACTTCTGCCCCTGGTACTCGTAGCCGCCGCGCACGATGGCGGTGGCCAGCGCGTCCAGATCCTCCGCCGCCGAGGCGTGGGCGAAGATGAAGTCCTTGCCGCCCGTCTCTCCCACCAGCCGCGGGTACTGCTTGTAGCGCTGGATGTTCTCTCCCACCGTGCGCCACATGCTCTGGAAGGTGGGCGTGGAGCCCGTGAAGTGCACGCCACCCAGGTGCGGGCTCGTCAGCGCCGCGTTGCCGATGGTGGGGCCGTCCCCGGGCAGGAAGTTGATCACCCCCTCCGGCAGGCCCGCCTCGCGCAGCAGCTCCATGATGTACCAGGCGCTCAGGGCCGAGGTGGACGCCGGCTTGAGCAGCACCACGTTGCCCATGATGGCCGGCGCGGTGCACAGGTTGAGCGTGATGGACGTGAAGTTGAACGGCGCCACCGCGAAGACGAAGCCGTCCAGCGGGCGGTAGTCCATCAGGTTCCACGTCTGCGCCGGGCTCAGCGGCTGCTGGGCCAGCAGCTCCTGCGCGAAGTGGACGTTGAAGCGCAGGAAGTCGATGGCCTCGCACGCCGCGTCGATCTCCGCCTGGTGCGCCGTCTTCGACTGGCCCAGCATGGTGGAGGCGTTGAGCAGGGGGCGGTAGCGGGTGGCCAGCAGCTCCGCGGCGCGCAGGAAGATGGCGGCGCGCTCGACGAACGGCATCCGGCTCCACTCCGGCTTCACCTCGAGCGCGTTCTGGATGGCCTGCTCCACGTGGCTGGCGTCCGCCTCGTGCAGCGTGGCCAGCACGTGCGAGTGCCTGTGCGGCATCCGCACCTCGTCCTTCTTCCCGGTGTGCAGGTGCTTGCCGCCGATGACGACCGGGATCTCCAGCCGCTCGGAGGCCATGCGCTGGAGCGTGGCCTGGAGGGCGGCGCGCTCGGGGGCGCCGGGCGTGTAGGGGAGGATGGGCTCGTTCTGGGGCGGGGGAACGCGGGGGAAGGCGTTGATCACGCGGGACCTCGGGTTCAGGGCGGAAGGGCCGCGCAGCATAGCCCTTTGTCCCCGAGGTGGGAGCGGAAAGCCCGGCCGAGTGCCCGTGGGCGAACAGCCGGGATGACCGGGCGCGTCAGCTCTCCTGATCCAGGTGGATGGGAGGCTCGTTCGGGCCCCGCTCCCGGTTGAGCAGGGCGTGGAGCTGCGCGATGAGCTGCGGAGGCTGCACGGGCTTGAGGAGGTAGGCGTCCGGCTGCGAGGAGGGGGCCTCCCCGGCCCGCGGCGGGTAGCCGCTGAGGAAGACGACCCGGATGTGCTGGAGCCGTGGCTCCGCGCGCACCCGGCGGCACAGCTCGTACCCGTCGATCCCGTCCAGGTTCACATCCGACAGGAGCAGATCCGGGGGCCGCTCCATCATCTTCTCCAGCCCGGACTCGCCTCCCGTGGCCACGCTGCAGTCGAACTCTCCGGCCAGGAGCAGACGCAGGGTTTCCCGCATCGTCCGAGTGTTCTCCACGATAAGCACTTGAGGCTTCACGGCGATGATTCCCCTGAGCGAGACGCTCTTCGCACGCCCCGCACCGGGTTTCGGGCCCAGGAGCGGTGTGTGCTGAGGACAAAATCATTCCCCGGGCAGGATGTGAAGCAAGGGGTCATTGAGGCCCCGGTTCAGCGGGGGCCGGGACGCCTGCCCGCCTACTGCCGGGGTGGCGGGGACCTGTGCGGGAGGGAAGGTCGAGGGGCAGGGCGGTGGCGAGGCAGCGCCAGGGCCGCCCAATGTAGGTCCGGGAGCGATTCCCGGTCACCCGTTGAAGGAGCCAGGTGAAGGGAGCAGCGGACAATCCCCCCGGGTTCACGAGGGCCTGCTCGCTCGGCCTGGCGAGTGGCTGGCCGCGCTGGGAGGCTCCCCAGCCGGCATGGCTGGGGGTCAGAGCAGGTACCACCGGGCTTCCCAGTAGCGGAGGAGATCGCCCAGGGCCTTGCGTACCTGCGTGGAGTCCCCGCCCATGTGCCGTGTCGACTCGATGGCTACGAACAGATCCTCGAAGGTGGCCTCGATGTCTCCACGTTGCTCGATTCGTCGGGCCTCGACTCTCTCGAGCCGTGCCTCGATCTCGCTCACGGTGTTCGGGTCATGAGCCTGGAGCGGCTCGAGGGCAGCCCGGACCCGTGTGAGCAGCTCGCTGGTGGGCAGAGGCTGTGCCAACTCCAGGCTCCGCGGCCCCAGGCCCAGCGGAGCGGTGCCTCGCAGCGAAGTCACCGCGGCCGACACGGCATGGCTTCCGGCACCCTCGGGCAGTCGGACGAGCATGCGCAGCTCGCGCGTCGAGCCCTGCTCCATGGAAGGCTCCCAGATGACCCCACGACCTCCCGGAGCGATGCCACCCTCCGAAGAGGCCCAGAGCGCGGCGACGGCCGAAGGGAGCGTCTCCACCACGCGCAGCCGTGCATCCCGTGCGCGGCTCGTCAACCGCAGCTCGACACCGGCCACTCCCAGCGGAGCGGGTTGTGGCGCCGCTGGCATGACGTGGGCCACCGACTGCCGGAGGGCGAGCGCCGCATGAGCGGCGGGAAGCGCGTTCGTGAGATCGACACCGAAGGTGACCGAGCGGCCCTGGCCTGGCGTGTACAGCGCCCCCGCGAGCTTCCCGCTGTTCTCGGAGTAGACCGCCGCGGGCCGTACAGAGGGCTCCTGCGCCTGGAGGATGACTCCGCCAGCGGGAGTGCTCAGGTAGGCGGGCCCTGCCAGCGGAGAGGAGGGGAGCTGCACCTGTCCCTGAGGGCTCGTCCCGAGGAAGTCGACGCCGAGCGCCTCGCGCAGCAGGGGCATCTCCTCCGCCCGCGAGCGGATGACCACGAGGCCCGAGTGTCCGGCGAAGACCTGCTCGGTCAGCTCTCGCGACCACGCCTTGCGGATCTTCATGGCCTCCGTGCCAGCAGGATCGGTCTCCTGCGGCACGATCGCCTCGCTGCACTCACTCCCCGTGCTGCCGAGGCTGAAGATGACGACCACGTTCGCCACCCCGGAGCGGAGGGCTTCCAGGAACGCAGCCTCCTCGGTCATGAGCGTGAGGAGCCGCTCGGGGCCACCCAGCTCGGCCTCGAGGAAGGACTGGACCCGCTGCACCTCCGCGGCGGTAGCGGTGCAGGTGCCCGCCCGCACCAGTGCCAGCACGCGAGTGAACGAGGCCGCGGCGACCTGCGCAACCTCCACCTGCTCGGCCTGCAGGGAGAAGAGCAGGGTCTTCTCCGTCACCCAACCGGCCAGATCCTCTGCGCGGACCGTCAGCGTGTAGCTGCCGTCCTGGGTGACCGGTGTGCCGGACATGAAGGGCAGGCCATTGAGCCGCACGTCGCTCGTGGCGAGGTGGGCGTCCTGGAGGGTGATGATCGGAGTGACGGCGCTCGGGTACTGGGTCTCATGGGTGACACCGCTGACGTCGATGGCCGGCGGAGTCTGGTCAACGGTGAAGGTGAGCAGACGCTCCGTCTGGTTCCCGGCGCGATCCGCCGCCCAGGCGCGGAGGGTGTGAGCACCCTCGGCCGTCACCACTGTTCCCGGAACGAACGGCTGGTCATCCAGCGTGATGGAGGACTCCAGCAGGTCGCGATCCCGGACGGTGACGACGGGCATCACGTCCTGGCGGAAGACGCCTCCCTCGGTCACCCCATGGATGGACACCCAGGGCGCGGTCATGTCCACGGTGAACTGCAGGCTCTCCACGGTCTCGCGCCCGGCGAGATCCGTCGCACGGACCACCAGCTCGTGCTGTCCATCCGTGGTGACCGCGGTCCCCGAGAGGAAGGGCACACCGTCGAGGGAGATGTGGACCGAGGCCAGATGGTCGTCCTGCACCGCCACGACGGGGACGGCAGCGTCCTTGAGCAGCGCTCCGTTCGTGACGCCCGTGATGGTGACCACGGGCGGCGCGGAGTCGAAGAAGAGGGTGACGCTCAGCTGGCTCGTGTTTCCCTCATGGTCCGTCGCGGTGAGGACGAGCGTGGTGGGATTCTCCCAGAGAGAGAGCGGGCTGAGCCAGGTGCCGTCGAACGCGGTCCCGCTCGTGAAGCCCATGGCGATCTCCGAGGGGTTGTTGACGACCTGGTAGAAGACGCTGGCCACTCCGGATTCAGCGTCGATGACTCGGACCTTGGGATACTCGGGGCCACTCAGGACCATGCCGTCCGCGAAGTTGATGGGCAGGAGAGTGGGGCCCTGGCCATCCGCGAGCCGGAAGCGCGCGGAAGCGAGCACCTGGCTCGTTCCATCCGGCCTCTCCGCGAGGAGGTACGCCGCATAGCTCTTCAGCGGCAGGCCGGCCGTGGAGAAGTCGTGCTGACCCGAGATGGAACCCCCCACCTCGATCGGCTGGGCCGGCAGCGCATGTGAGGCCACGGCCTGCTCCGTATCAGCATCGATGATGGCCACCCGCAGCGCGGCGCTCGGCTCCGCGCTCGTGCCTTGGTTGCCCGCCGCGAAGTCGACCGTCAGCGTCTGCCCTGACTTGACCACGGGAGGAGTCCCCTGGCCGAGGACCGAGATCGCACCCGTCAGCAGGGGACGACCCTCGACCGAGAAGTGCGCCGAGGCGGTCGCGAGCTGCCAGGAGCCGAGGCTGATGACGCCCTGAGCCGTGTACTGTCCCGGCGGGAGCGCCAGGGAGGACAGCTCCGTGTGTGCCGAGTGGCTGGCGCCCTGGGCCATCAGCGGCAGCGCGGTGGTGGCCGCCAGCACGGGGACGCTCTGCGGCCCCGTCACGGTGAGCGCGTAGCTCGCGCCCTCCAGGAGGCTGTTCGTGGAGTCGTTGCGCACGGTGGCGGTCAGCGCGATGGTCTCACCAGGGACGTAGCTGGCGCGCGATGTGGCGAGCCTCAGGTGCGTGGTGCGATCCGCCTGGATGGTGAGCGGCGCCCCCATCTCGCTGAGGACCTCGGTGCCTTCACGCACCACGGCCTTCACCTGGTACGGCCCGGCCAGCGTCCGGCCCACCGCCACCCGTCGGGTGAAGGTGATGCTCTTGCCAGCGCCCAGAGGCGCGAGGTGCTCGCTCTCCCCCACCTGGAAGACGGACTCTCCCTGAGGCGTGACGAGTTGGACCTCCACGTCGACGGTCCTCGGGCCGCCGGGGTTCGCCACGGTAATGGTGGCCAGACTCTCCCCCTCCACGTTGACCGTTTGAGGCGAGACGGAGACAGCCACCACGGGCTGGTCGTCAGGCGCCAGGGAGAACGGGTAGCGCACCCGGTTGTTGTCCCGCGCCGGGTCCTCCACCCGCTGCTCGGGGTCGACGATGATCTCCAGGAGCTGCGGCCCCTGCAGCGACGGATGAGACAAGGGAACGACCGCCGTCGTCACCCCACCCGAGGGGAGGGCCGGCAGGGAGATGGGACTCGGCGTGATGGACTGGCCATCCGGAGACAGCACTGCCACCGAGAGGGTCGTGGCAGGAGCCGCGCCTCCGCCCTGGTTCCGCACGGTCACGAAGGCATCGAACGGGTGTCCCATCCGAGGAGCCTCGGGGCGGAGCTGCACCTCCGCGGCGAGGTCCGGCAGGTGGGCCGAGTCCAGGGTGAGCTGGATCGGAGCCGCTGGGAGGCTCGTACGCTGAGCCGCATCCGTGGCGGTGGCGGAGAATGAGGTGTCCCCCGGCTCCAGGCGCACGCCTGTGAACTCGAAGCGGGCGCCCCACTCCAGGCGGGCAAGGCCGCGAGGCATCGACGCGAGCAGCTCTCCAGGCTGGCTCCAGGACAGCCGCAAGCTCGAGAGGCCATCGAACCGCTGCTCTCTGCCATCCTCGTGGATCACCAGGAAGTTGCCGCGCTTGAAGGCCAGGCGCTGCCCGTCCGGGGAGAAGGCCGGCATGCTCTCAGCCTCCGCGCCGTGGGTCAGCCGCACCGAGGCGCCGCTCGAGACGGAGACGGTGTACAGATCCGTCTGCCCATCCCGGTTGGCGACGAGCGCGATGCGTCCCGAGTCGGGTGAGACCGCATAGCCCGGCTCGATGGAGGCGGCCTCGAACAGAGAGGTAGAGCCGCCGGAGACCGGATCCATCCGGACCAGCTGCCGGGTCCCACCCTTGTCACTGATGGCGAAGAGCGAGCTCCCATCCGGTGAATAGCGGGGTGCCATGAGCTGCGCACCGGCCTCGCCCGTCAGCCACTCCTCACTCCCCGTCTCGAGGTCCACCACGACGACCGCGGCTGGCACACCAGAGCGGGTGAGCTGATAAGCCAGCTCTCGAGAGTCCGAGGACCAGGTGGCGGACACCTCAGGGCCCTGGGAGGTAGTGGCAGGCCGTCGCACCTCGCCCGTGTCGAGATCCGCGATGAAGAGCTCCGGCCGGAAGGTCGAGAGCGAGAGCACCTGGATGGCCACGCGCCGTGCATCGGGCGAGAAGGTCACCTCCTGGATGAGGGAGGGTGACGGGAGGTTGAAGGTGCCGAGCAGCTCACCCAAGCGCGACTCGACGGCCAGGGCCTGGGTCCCGCTGGCGCTGTCCTGCACGACATAGGCGACGCGCTGCCCATCCGCCGACGGCCAGCCTGAGCCCGCCGGAGTGAGGCCCAGCTCCAAGGGCAAGGCCTCGACGCCGAGCGCACCCGCGGGAGCTTCGGCATGGGACAGGCCATTTCGGAGCAGGGTGACGCGAGTGCCTGGCTCGGTGAGACCGGAGAGGGTCACCGTCGGGCTCGAGACCGTCACGGGCCTGCCGGCCACTGTGGGCCGCATCAGGCGCGGCGGGGCAGGAGGAGTCAGGTCTACCGGCACGCCCGTGGCAATGAGCGACGGGCTGCTGAGGTTCCCGAGATCATCGAGCGCGAGGATCCGATAGCGATACCAGGTGTTGTCGCTCAACGGCAGGTCAACGATCCGGGTCGTGCTGACGCGCTCGAAGCCGGCAAGGACCTCGAAGGTGCCTTCCGCGCCGAGGGCACGCTCCACGCGATAGGCCACGGACCGAGCATCCCCAGGCGCCCAGCTCACCGCCAGGGCACCGCCCGAGGGAAGCGGCTCGACCGCCACCTCCACGGGCGCGGCGGGCGGCGCGATCTCCACCGTCACCGTGACGCCATTCGAGGCAGGACCCCGGAAGCCGCTCTCGTTGAACGCATGGGCGCGATACGTGTACGTGCCATTGCGAACGCCCCGATCGACGAAGCTGCGCGCGGCAGCGGGGGAGGGCGGCAGCTCCAGGGTGCCCTCGCTGCCCTCGCGAACGAGCACGTACCCCGCGACATCCTCCAGCGCTCCCTCGACGGAGAGGCCGAGCGAGACGTCCGACTGCTCCACACCGCCGAGCGCCAGCGTGAGGACCGCGCTCGGAGCCGGGGCGCTCATCACCGTCACGGTTTCGGAAGGAAGGCTGCGGTTGCCTGCTCCATCCGTCGCGCGGACCTGGAAGTCGTTGGCCCCAGGAACCAGAGGCGCGGTGAACTCGAAGCGACCCTGCGCGTCCGCCATGGTGGTGGCGATCACGCCGGTCCCATTGAAGAGCTCGACCTGCGCGGATGGCGGAACCTCGCCGCCCTGGAGCGTGACGGAGCTCTCCGGTGTCGAGGCCACGGTGGCTTCCAGCCGGGGGGCATAGATGAGGACGGAGACCTCCGATGGCTCGGAGGGAGTCCCCCCGAAGCCCATCGCACGCAGGCGGTAGGTGTGCCGGCCCGCGGGGAGGGAGCTGACCAGGGCGGAGGTGCCGTGCTCGAGGGGCAGCGCGTCCAGCTGCACGTCCTTCAGGGACGGGCTGCCATTTCGGACGGAGAGGAACGTCACCCGGATGGCATCGACCTCGAGGGCCTGCCCCAGCGAGTGCGTCCGGGACAGGGAGGTCTTTATCTCCGCATCGGCGGCGAGCGTCACCCAGAAGCCGGCGACCCGTGCCTCCAGCCGCAGCTGGCTCTCAGCCCCCGTGTGAAGCGCCAGCTCTCGCAGGAGAACCGGCTCCGCCAGCGCGAGCGTCCACGCTTGAGGGAGCGGGGACCAGGGAACCCAGCCCGTCACGTAGGGATCAGCGTCGTAGGCGGCGGCCGGCGAGCCAGACAGGGTTGATGTGGCGGAGGCCGTGCCGGGCCACCGCTCGGGAGCCTGCGTGACGGGCGCGCCCGCCGTAGACAGCTCGAAGCCCGCGAGCAGACCCGCCGGGTTCGTGTCCGTCCAGGAGAACTGGACCTGATCGCCGTCGACGAGCGCCGTCAACGACGGCTGGGAGGGGATCGCCTCCTTCAGCACGTGGATCGAAGCAGGCGAAGGATCGACCTTGTTGGAGCTGTCCCTGGCAATGGCCCGCAGCTCGATCACCCGGCCGCTGAACGGCGAGAGGGGCAGGCGCGAGGTAAACGGGATCTGCGTCGCCGGAGCTCCGATCGTGGCGAAGGAGCCGTCCGGCACGCCGCGAGCCTCGAACTGGATCGAGGCGATGTCCTGATCCTCGCCATGGGCGACCAGCCATGCGTCATGGCGCAGCCGCTCGAGCGCTGCCGGCTCCGTGAGCCGCGCCGTGGGAGGCCGCGTCTCGACCGTGGCCTGGCGGCTGTTCGAGGGCACGCTGATGTTGCCGGCCCGGTCGATGGCCACGAGGTGGTAGGAGTGGCTTCCGTCCGGAACGAGCATGTCCACATAGCTCCGGCTGGTGGACGGGAGCGCGTAGGGCCGCAGGTCCCGAGGGCTCGCCTCGCCCGGACTCCCCAGCGGTGCGCCATTGCGGAAGGGCACGAACCCGAGCACATCCTCCTCGGGGTTCGCCTGCCACGTGAGGGTGACCTTCGCCCCCGAGACCGTCGCGCTGTCGAGCACCGGCGCCTCGGGTGGCAGGTTGTCGACCGTGAACGTGACGCGGGCCTCGCTCACGTTGCCGATCAGGTCCTCGGCCTCCAGGCGCAGCGTCTGGATCGAGCCCTGCGGGAGCGGCAGCACGTCCAACTCGCCCAGGAGCCCGTTGCTCACGGGCAGCGGAGCGCGCTCCAGGAGCGTGAAGCTCGCCGGCGAACTGCCCGCCCCGAGCGACACGCGATACTCCCGGAAGTCACTCTGGCTGTACGCGGTTCCCTGGAGCTCGAGCAGCCCGCGCACCCGCTCTCCGGGGGCAGGCGCGAGCCACAGCGCGATGGGCGGCGTGGCGTCGATCTCCACCTGAGCCTCGGGCGAGGGGTTGCTCGTGTTCCCGGCGGCGTCGCGCGCGAGGATGAAGTAGCGGAAGCGCCCATCCGGAAGACCGGTGTCCAGGTACGAGCGGGCCTCCCCGCCGAGCGTCGCGATGAGCACGGCGGAGCCACTGGCCGTGGCCCGGAACACCTCGTACGTCGTGACATCGCCCGAGGGGCTCGCCTCCCAGGTGAGCGCGACGGTATTCGGACGCTCCACGGCCGCCGACAGCGCGGGCGCGGGCAGGGGGGCGATGGAATCGACGGTGAACGCCGCCTCGTCCACGGACTCGTTACCGGCCGAGTCACGGACACGGAGGCGAGAGACGTAGGCACCGTCTCCCACGGAGGCCAGGGTCGTCAGCACACCCGAGGAGACCGGCTGCGAGGAGCTCGCGATCCGCTGGAGGCCATCGGCCGAGCCAGCCTCTCCGCGACCGAGCTCCAGCTCCCAGGTGGACAGGTGCGCATCGGTAGCGGAGCCGCGGAACGCGAGCTCCTTTCCATGCACCCCGCCGCGAGGCTCGACCAGGGCCGCCACGGGCGGCGTGCTGTCGAGCACGAGGGAGATGAGGCTATCAGCCGTGTTGCCGGCGGCGTCCTCCGCCACCAGGTGCAGCTCGGCCGGGCCATCGGCCTCATAATCCACGGCCCACGAGTGGATGAGCCCCTCTGGCGGCAGGCTCGTCCCCGTGAAGAGCGTCTGCGTACCGCTGACCGTGGTGGCTTCGAGGCGCACCGAGCGGAGGTGCGCATCCTCGGCCTGGCCACGGATGGCCAGGGGACCTGCGCCTCCGGAGAGGATCGCTCCACTCGTAGGCGACAGGAACGAGACGAGGGGCGGAGTTGCGTCCACGGTGAAGGACACGGACTGCTCGCTGGCGTGCCCCGCCCGGTCATGGGCTTTGAGCACGAGCTGATGAGTCCCCTCCGCGAGTCCACTCCGCACGGCGAGGACGCCAGAGGCAGCCGAGCTCCCGCTCGCGATCACCTGCCCAGCGTTGTTCTCGCCGGGGGCGACGTGGGTAAGCGTCCAGCTCTCGAGGCGGGTGTCATCGATGAGGCCCTCCACGGTGAGGTTGGCTCCATAGACACTGCCAGCGACAGGCGAGCTCAGCACGACGTGAGGAGCGCTGAGATCGATCTCCAGCGACGCGAGCGCCGCCTCCACCGTCGAGCCGGAGTCCGCCGACACGCGCAGCGTGTAGACGCCGTCCGGGAGCCCCTCGAGCGCCGCTCCAGCGAGAGGCAGCTGGCTCAGGTCAGCAGGCAGCGCGGTGGGCTCCACCAGCACGCGCATCGGCTGGCCAGCGCCGTCGAGGAGCGTCACGCTCACGGTCGCGGGAGTGGCCAGCGTGACGCTGAGGACGGTCGTGTCCAGCACCCCATCTCCGTCGGGGGAGACCAGAGTGGGCACCACGGCGGTGGCCTGCAGCAGCGCCCCCGGCTGATTCTGGAACCGCCGCAGCGTCTGCTGGGAGTTGCCAGCCTGGTCCTCCACGATCAGCCGCAGCGTGTACTCGCCCGTCGGCAGGTTCGCGAGAGACACCGCCCCGAGGACACCCGAGGCAGCGGTGGGAGCCGAGGCGATGGGGCTGAACTGGCCCGGAGAGGCTCCCTCGCCGAGTGACAGCTCGTAGCGGAGCAGGTTCTCGTCCGTCGCCTGGCCGGTGACGGTGAAGGACGCCCCCAGCACCTGTCCCTCGGCGGGGAAGTCGATCCGCGCAACAGGGTTCGTCGTGTCCAGCCGGACCAGCGTGGACGCTTCACCCGTCATGCCGCAGGCCCCTGTCGCGCGGACGCGCAGCCGGTAGGTGCCATCCGCCAGGCGCGTGCCTCCCGCCAGCCCATCCCAGGGCACCTGCTGATTCCCCTCCAGCAGCGGCCCCTGGAAGATCGTGTAAACCTGTCCCCCAGCGGCTTCGGCGGTGATGGTGACGGACACATCCTGGTCGACCGTGAGCTGGAGGGTCGTGGTGTCGAGCCTGCCATCCACGTTGGGAGAGAAGAGCTCGGGCGACACCGAGAGGGCGGTGACGGACGGCGGCGTGGCCACCTCCACTACCACGGGAGCGGCGCACCACGAGGAGCCGCTCACATCTCGCGCGCTCAGCAGCAGCTCGAAGTCGTCTCCCCAGTGGGTGATGTCAATCGTCCCCAGCACTCCCTGAACGGAGCTCGGGCTGGACGGTTTGAACGCCTCACGGAACACACGCTGGGGCACACCGCCGGACGTAACGAGCAGCAGCTCATAGGACTCCAGGTGACGATCCGCGACGCTCCCCTCGACGACCAGGTAGCGCTCGATCACGCCCGCCGAGTTCCGGCGGTACTCCGGGCAGAGACGCCCTGTGGCGGCCGGGCGCGTCACGACGGTGCTCGCCGGAGTCCGGTCGATGAAGAGCGGCTGTGCCTTGGCACTCGTCTTCTCGCCGGTGGACCAGGTGGCCGTCGCGCGGAGCCAGTGAGCGCCCTCTGGCAGCGCCTGAGCGTTGATGCGGACCGTGGCGTTCACCCCTGTGGCCCCCGGCACGACACCGGAGACCTCGGGCTGAGAGATCACCTCTCCCTGCGCGGAGACGATCTCCACGCTCAGGGCCTGAAGCTGCCTACCACTGCCCTGACCGATGAGGCTGGCCGTATGGATCGGCGCGTGGATGCCGCACAGGGGAGCGTCCGCATCCCGGAGCGGAGACGAGAGCTCCAGCGTACTCGGCGGAGTGGTCAGCGAGTCCTCGTCATTGCAGCCCGGATCGGGCAGCATTGGATCATCCTCCTCGAGGTTGGGCTCGGTGACGAAGTGGGTCCCGTTCGTGAGAGTGGCCCGAGCCCTGAGGGTGTGTCCCGTTCGGTTCGGGAACAGCGACCAGTCGAGCGGGTGGACCGGCGAGATCCCCTCGAAGGGCCCGAAGCGCGCGACGACCACGTCATGCCCCAGGTGGGTCACGAACACTTCGGCTGAGTCGATACCCTGCCGGAAGGACTCCGAGAGAGAGAGGCCGTCCTCGCCCAGGGTGACCTGGGCCTTGCAGAGATTGACTTCGCCCCGGGTCACCCGGTCAAACAGACCGGGGTCCAGGAGCTCCACATCGTACTCGCACTCACTCAAGGCCGAGGTGGAGATCGTCTGCCTGACCGAGATGTAGAGTCCCTTGTGAGTCAAGGTCGGCACGGCGGGGAAGTACGTCACCTGACCTGAGTCCTTCGCGGTGAAGCTCCACCGAGCCGCCGGGTTGAAGTCCTCGATCCTGCTGTTGGAATCCCCAACGTAGGCAGTGAGCACGACGGCCTCGCCAGGTCGCGTCTTGACGCACGCGAAGCGGGTCGCGCTCGGCTGATTAGGACCGATGGCTTCTTTGAGAATGACTGGAGCCCGGAGGAGCTTCTGGTTCTCATCGAGAGCCCTGATCTCCAGCTCGGAGATGCGACCTGCCCCACGCGCATCCCAGATGACCATGTTCTCCCCCACCACCCTCACGTTCTGGGTGTCGACCCGCCACTCGTCCCCCACGGAATACGCAATGGAGAACGACACCAGGCGGGAGCCGCTGCTCGTGTTGAGGCCAAAGGCGTATTGACCGTCCTCCAGGGCCTGCCTCGGGAAGCTGAAGACCGCTGTCCCTGCTCCGTTCGTCTCTTCCAGAGGCGCTCCCGGGATGCGAGGCATGGTGTGGCCGGGAAGCGGCCAATACCCCAGGAAGAAGTCAGGCATGGGGGGGAGGCCCCCGAGCGTGACGAACAGCCGGTCATCGAGCTGGAGCAGCGGCGTGAGCGTCTGGTTGCCGGCCCGATCCCTGGCTCGGAGCCGGAGCGAGCCGCGCAAGGTGTCGATGGCAATGGCGCGCTCTCCGACGAAGGGGGTGCTCCCCGTCATGAGAGGCCTGTGCACCGTGGGAGCCTCAGGAGAGGAGACCTCCAGGGCCCATTCCGTCAGGTTCGTATCCTGGACATCCCAGAGGGTGGCCGCGGTCACGATTCGCTGGAGCTGGAGTTCGTCCTGTCGTGAGTCTCTTGCCGCGACGGGCTTCAGGTAGAGATCAGTGAGCCGGTAGGGCGCGGGCAGGCCCGAGTCTCCTATCTCCGAGAGGCTGAGCTCCGCCAAAGGCGGCGTGCTGTCGACCACCACCGAGAGCCGCGTCCCGTCGAGGCTCAGCGTGTACTCACCGTCTGGAACGGGCTGGCCCTGGGCATCACGCCCATCCCAGCTCAGCGTGAAGTCCCCGGCCACCTCGTGAGGCAGGGCTTGCTGACGAACGACCTGGTTGCTCGCATCCAGGATCTGGAGCTCCCCGATGGTGGCCCGGGTGATGGTGTAGCGGAGCTCGACCGTGTCGAGGACGCCGTCGCCATTGGGCGAGAAGAACTCGGGGGCGCGGGACACGTTGGCCACCGCGGGGCTCAGGCTGTAGCCAAAGGCCACCGTCCGGGTGCGGACGTTGCCCGCGCGGTCCCTCGCGAGCAGCTGCGCCTCGTACATGCCAGGCCCCGGCGGGATCCACTCCGTCAGCCGCCCGTTGAGCACCGGGGTGGTGGAGGTGGCCACCGCGACGAACGGCCCCGAGGCGCCATAGGCGCGGACACCGAGCTGCCACTCCTCGAGGTTCAGATCGGCCACCGTCCCCTGGAAGCTCATGCTGGCCGCGCCCGGAGTCCGGGTCGCCGTCAGCCGGACGAAGAGGTTGTCCCGCGTGGTGATCGCGCTCAGCGGTGCGCTCGCCCAGTCATCCTTGAAGCCGAAGAGGAAGCTGCCGCCATAGGACCAGCGCAGCGCTCGAACGTCGTAGGGCAGCAGCATGCGCGCCGCGCCAGCCGCCGACACGGTCCAGATCTGGGGAGACGTGCTCAGCAGTGGACTGTGGCGGAAGGCGATGCCGCCGCTGGTGGGGTGGGGCGCGACAGCGGCCCATTCCTCGGTGAAGTCCAGGGACTGGAGGGTCCCCGCGAAGAGCTGCCGAACCTCGCCCGTCGTCCCATCCTTGAGGGAGAGCTGGGGAGCAAGCGGGCCCCAGCCATCCGACTCGGGGAGGAGCCCAAACAGGCCTGGATTCGAGTAGGCCAGCGCCTCGCCGGAAGCCGTCCAGCCATGGCGGAGATCCATCCTGTACTCGACGTAGAGCGAGTCGGCCTGCCACAGACCGGTGATGGTCGTCGGGGGGAGGAACTCCTGGCGGTTCCCCTGTGGCAGCTCGATGACGAAGAGAGCGCCTCTTTGATCGACGACGGCCAGGCGGTCTCCCCCTGGGGACAAGCTGGCCTCGATCAGCGGATGCTCGCTGCGCGCCAAGGTGCGCCGCTGGGTTCCATCGACGCGGATCTCCTCGAGGGTGAACTCGGACGAGGAGAGCTCGTAGTTCACGAAGTACACCCGAGCGCCGTCTCGGCTGAACACCAGGGGGAACTGGGTGCTGAGCAGCTGGCCCTGGGAGTCATCATCCTCGGCGATGCGGAGGATGCTGCGGTCCGCCACCGATAGGATCTCCAAGGTGGAGCACGTGCTGTTGCTCGGCTCGCAAATCCCGATCCCGTGGAAGGCAATCCAGCGTGCATCCGGACTGACAGCCGGTCCACTCAGGAGGGGGTAGGTGTCACATGGCCAGTCATCCGGCGTGAGGCGCCGCGCCCGAGCGCCACCGAGCGGCTGATGGAACAGGCCACACTGGCCAGTTCCATGCTCCTGGCCATAGAACACCACGCCGCTCTCATCAGGCATCGCGGCAGCAGGGCTATCGAACATGGGGGTGGCCGTCCCCTCGAGGTTCTCCACCTCGAGTGACGAGAACTCGGAGCTGTCCAGCGGCGTGCGGTTGGTGTCCACCACGGCGGTCAGCGTCCCCAGCATCGCCTCCGTGGCGGGAGCCAGCGTGCGCACGTGGATGCGGTAGAGGCCGTCCGGGACGATGCGCCCCTCGCTCGACCGGCCATCCCACTGGAGGCTCGACGCGGAGGCCGCGGGCGCCGAGAGGACCCGGACCCTGCGCCCCTGCTCATCCTCGATGAACGCCTCCACGGGCGCTTCGGCTGCGAGGCGATAGGAGATCTCCGTCGCATCCCGGACGCCGTCTCCATTGGGAGAGAAGTAGGGCTCGGACAGCGCGAGCGCCGCATCCTGCACGGACACCTGCCGCTCGGCGCGGTTGTTGTCCGCGCGCTGCTCGGGCACCGTCTGCCCACGGTTGATGACGGCGATCAGCCGCTGTGGCCCGCGAAGTCCCGTGGTGTTCCAGGTGATGAGGGCCTCACCCCGCTGGCCCGGCGCGATGGCTGGAAGGGTCGCCTGGCCGATGGGCTCCTCGCTCCCTCCGGCGCCCACGCGCAGCAGCTCCACCTGGACGCCCTCCGCGCCCTGTCCGCCCGCGTTCAGCACCGACACTGTCACCGGGACGGAGGTGTCCTCACGCGGGAAGGCCGGGGTCGGCCGGATGTCCGCCGCGGACACCACCAGGTCCGCGATCGGAACCGGAGAGATGACGAGGAAGCTCTGGTTGTCCTCCTCGTCGAACTCCGAGACGGCCTGCGCACCGTCCAGCACGACGTAAATGCGCTCCGGTGCATCCTGGGGCAGGGTGAGCGTCCCGGTGATGGAATGTGAGGCCCCAGCGGCCAGCGCGGCGATCTGCTCCTGGTGGAACCGCGTCCCGCCTTCCGCGGGAGCCCCCAGGTACAGGTCCACGGTGAAGCCCTGGGCCTCGCTCTGGCCGCTGTTGCGGACGGTCACTGTCACGGTGGCCGCCTGTGTCTCCAGGGGCGGCTCGGGCGTGATGGACAGGCTGCCCGAGACGATCATCAGGTTGGGCAGCGAGGACGGCAGCACCTCGAAGAGGGTCGAGCCCGTGTCATTGCTCGGGTCCAGATCCCCCGGGTGCTGCACCCGCAGCGCGGCCTGCAGCGCGCCCGCGACGTTCGCGCGCCAGAGGAGCTGACCCGTGGCCTGGCCCCCTGCTGCCAGGAGCTGCGAGGCGAGCGGGAGCGTCGCGACCGTGGCTCCGCCGGAGAGGATCTCCAGGCTGCCGGTGGACTGCGCCTCGGTGGTACCGCCGTTGGTCAGCGCATACTGGAAGACGATGTCCTGCCCCTGGTTCACCGTGGCCGGAGCCGTCAGCCCCGTGACGCGCAGGTCTACCCCGGGGCTCAACCCGAGCTTCACCGTCCCCGCGTTGTTGGTCTCGACCGGCTCCTGCACCACCTGGGCCGGATCCACCTCCACCGTGATGACGCCGGAGGCCTGCACCGAGGCGACCTGCACCGTCCAGCTCACGAGCTGGCTCGACTGCGCGCCGAGCGTCAGCTGAGACGTTGCGAGCACCTGCGTCCCCATGCGGGCGACCACCTCCACGGGCGGAGCGTCGGTCTTGCCGAGGTTGCCCACGCGCGCGTTGATCACCACCTGCGCGGGGAGCCGATCAACGGCCGCCGGAGTGACGGTGACGCCGCCCGCATGGGCGATCAGATCCGGCGGGGTCGGGGCCTCGGACACGAAGAGGGGAACGGCGGCCCGGTTGTCGGACTCCTTCCCTTCGTCGAGCGTCCCCTCCGGATCCGCCACGACGAACACCTGGCTCGACCCTCCCGACTGAAGGGTGTCGAGGGACAGCAGCAGCTGAGCGCTGTCACCCGCCTCGATGAGCGCGACCTGGACTCCCGTCCCCAGCGGCCGGCCCAGCGAGTCGAAGGCCTGGACGAGGACATTCCGCGCCTCGGCATAGCCCGTGTTCAAGACCCGCACGGTCGCCAGGACGGTCTCGCCCTCCGTCACCTGCGTGGCGGAGAGCTGGACGTCCGTAGGGGCCAGGCTCAGGTTGGGCGTGAGGACCAGGCGCAGCGCGCGCAGGGCCAGCGCCGTGTCCACCAGCGAGCCCTCCCAGCTCCCATCCTGCCGCTGCAGCCCGAGCAGGGCCTGCTTCGCGGAGAAGGCCTCCTCGGCCGTGAGCTGCCCCCACGTGGCGAGCGACGTGAGCGCCCAACCGGTCGAGGCGACACGAGAGCCTTCCTCCAGGAAGAGGCCATTCGCCTGACGGTGGTCGCGGAGGAACTCGAAGGCCTGGGTCGCCGCGGCGCTGATGGCCGGCGTCCGGGGAACCCGGGCCAGGTACTCCAGGACCAGGGCCGTGGGCTCGAACCGGCTGGGGCCTCCCGGCAGCGCCGGCCAGCCGCCATCCAGGTTCTGGCGCTCGAGCAGGAAGCGCGTCACCGCGGGAGTCGAGTCGGGCGCGGCGGGCGGCTGCGTCAGCGCGAGCCCGAGCAGCGCCGTGTCGAGCAGGGTGGAGCGGTAGCCGGGAGACAGCCCCACGCTCCCGGACGGCTGGAGCCACGCGCGCAGGCGCGCCAGGGCCGCCGCGTTCCCACCCTGGGTGGCGAGCGAGAGCCGCGCCAGGCCGTCCACGTCGATGGGCTCGCGAAGCTCCAGCCATCCATCGGCGCGCTGGAGCGCGGCGGGCACTCCCGCGCTGGAGAGGAACAGGCGCAGCACCTCGACGGCCTGCTGCGTGTCACGCATCGCGGACTCCGGTCGGCTACCCCAGTCTCCAGCGAGCGTCTGCTGGGCCAGCAGGTACGAGAGTCCGAGCTCCACGCCGGGGTTCTGCGCGACGGGGCCCGGCGGCTGCTCCACGAGATCCGTCTCGAAGATGCCCCGCCCCCGCGTGAGGAAGAAGAAGTGGTTCTCGAAGGCGTGGCGGAGCGACTCGGCGTAGGCGAGCTGGGCGGTCGTCGCGGACTGCCCAGCGGGCGTGAGGACGATGAAGGCCGCCCGGAAGTGCTTCTGCGCGCTGCCGCTGTCCGGAAGCCGGGGCCCCTCCGCGCGGAGGATGTCGTCAATGCCCAGCAGCCGGGAGGTGGCGGAGATCCGGGTCCCCTCCGGTGGAGGGAGGTCCGCCGGAGAAGCGGAGGGCTCCTCGGGGGCCGGAGAGAGCAGGGACAGCGGGCCCACCTCCCCAGGGTTCAGGAAGCCCATGAGGTACAGGTCCAGCGCCGAGTAGCGGCCCATCCTGCCGACGGACTCGAAGCTCCCGGGCTCCCGGGTCTCCCAGTCCGAGCCGTAGAGCACCGAGGCCTCCGAGTCGAGGTAGTAGCTCCAGTGGGCCGAGTCCCTGCCCAGCAGGGCCTCGCTGCGTGGAGCGGACGGCGTCTCCTTGAAGCCCACCCGACCCGACCACTGGTGGGCCACCTCGTGGGCCAGCACGACGGCGCCCCACTCGGTGGACGCGGGCACTCCCTGCATCAGGGCCCGCATGTCGATGTAGCCCTTGAGGCGCGCCAGGCTGCCGAAGCCAGGGCCGTTGTCGAAGAGGGACTGGCCGATGCCGCTGACCTGGTTGCGCACCCCGACATGGAGGCCATCCGCGTCCTTGCCCAGGACCGCGTTGAACGTCGGCAGCACCACCAGGAAGTCGTAGTTGTCGCCGTGCGTCGTATAGAACTTCTTCGCCACCTCCTCCCGGGCCCGGATCCAGGCGTCGGAGCCCTCCGTGACGCTGTAGTTGGGACCCGAATGTCCCAGGACCACGACGTCCCCACTGGCTCGGCTCACTCTGGGGAGCATGACGGTGATGAGGGCCCACGCGAGCATCACGGGGCGGATCCACTTCCATCCTTCTTGGCGGCTTGGCATCTGTTCTCTCGTGCGGTCAGTCGAAGCGTCCGGCGCCCAATGCATCTGCCGGTCCGCTCGCTGGCCGAACGAGCCAGGCCCGTGGTTTCAAGGGCTTGCGGGTGATCAACGTGCCTGATCCGCCAGCCCGGCCCCCGGACCGTCCGCGGAACGGGACGGTGGAGTCCACGGAACGAGACGGGGGAGGGGCGAGCTCAGGCACCCCAGGCCTGTAGCACCCGAGAGCAGAGCAGCCCTCGGAGCAGGCGCCCGCCATGCAGCACCCGACCTGGGAGGGCGGCCAGAAGGAAGCTCGGCCTGTCAGCGCTCGGGAGACGATCCCCCAGGGTCTCTGAGTCGACCCTACACACCAGGTAGGACTGGATCCGAAAGGGCCGCCGCCGCAGAATGTGTCGAAGCCGCTGAAAGCTGGTAGTTTTCCCTCAGAAACCTCTTCCGTGCCCGCCCCTACGCCACGGCTCTCGATGAGCGACGAAGACAAGACTTCAGTCCTCGACGAGCGTAGCCGGCCGACGAGCACCGGGGAGGAGCGGACGCGCACCCCCATCACGCTGCCCAGCCTCCAGACGGGGCCGGAGCGCCGCTCGCTGGAGCCCGGGACGCTGGTGCGGGGCCGCTACCGCATCGAGCGGGTGCTCGGCGAGGGGGGCATGGGGCGCATCTGGCTGGCGGAGGATCTCCAGGAGCTGCGCCCGGTGGCGCTCAAGGAGATGCAAGTCCCCGAGGGCCTGAGCCCGTCCAAGGTGGAGGAGCTGGTGCTGATGTTCCGGCACGAGTTCTTCGCCATGACGAAGCTCCAGCACCCGGGCACCCTCAAGGTCTTCGACTGCGGGATGACGGAGGCGGGCAACCGCTTCATCACCATGGAGGTGGTGGGCGGCAAGGACCTGAGCACCGTGGCGCGCGAGCAGCCCCTGGAGCCGCGCACCATCTACCGCATCCTCATCCAGATGGCGCAGGTGCTGGCCTTCATCCACGCGCGCCTCTACGTGCACTGCGACATCAAGGCCAGCAACGTGCGCATCATGGATGACGGCGAAGTGAAGCTGATGGACTTCGGCGTGATGCACCAGCTGGGCACGCCGAGCCCCGGCAAGCTCAAGGGGACGCTGGAGTACATGGCCCCCGAGTGGCAGCGCGGCGCCAACATCGACGGGCGCGCGGATCTGTACTCGCTGGGCGTGATGGCCTATTTCCTCGCCACGCGCCGGCTGCCCTTCAAGCGGCAGAGCCCCGCGGCGCTGCTGGCCGATCACCTCACCCGGCCGCCGCCGAAGCCCTCGACGATCTGCCCGGTGGATCCCGCGCTGGAGCAGATCATCCTCCTGCTGCTGGCCAAGGATCCCCGGGATCGCTACCAGAACGCGGGCGAGCTGCTGGAGGCGCTCTGTCAGGCCAGCGGCGAGCCGCTGCCCGAGGAGCCGCTGTCCGCGCGCGCCAGCTACCTGCACGTGCCCGAGGTGGTAGGCCGCGAGCAGGAGCTGGAGCAGCTGATGAACATGCTGGCGGAGGCCGACTGGGGCCAGTCCCAGGCGGTGCTCATCGGCGCGCCGGCGGGCGTGGGCAAGTCCCGGCTGCTCCAGGAGTTCGAGCTGCAGGCCAAGCTGGCGGAGATCGCCTTCGGGATGGGCCAGTGCCGCGCGGAGGGGCTCGCGCCGCTGGCCCCGCTCTCGCAGGCCCTGCGCACCCTCGTCCCCCTGACGCCCCAGGAGCTGTCCGAGCACGTGGGGCCGCTGCTCTGCCGGCTGGTGCCCTCGCTCGCCACCGGGCAGGCGCCCGCATTCAAGGATGCGGGCGCGGAGAAGATCGCCATCTTCGGCGCGCTCACCGAGTGGCTCCAGGATCTGGCGCGGCGCCACACCTTCGTCCTGTGCTTCGAGGATCTGCAGTGGGCGGACTCCGCCACGCTGGAGGTGCTCAACGTCATCATCCGGGCGCTGCACCACACGCGCGGGATGGTGGTGGGCTCCTACCGCTCGGACGCGCTGAGCCGGCTGAGCCTCGCCTTCCAGACGGTGGACGAGGGCCTCTCCCACCGCATGGATCTGGCGCCGCTGTCGGCCGCGCACGTGGAGACGCTGGTGCAGCTGGCGCTGCCGGGCCTGCAGGTGCCCGCCGGCTTCGTCACGCGGCTGCACACCATCACCTGTGGCAACGCCTTCTTCGCCACCGAGTGCCTGCGCGCGCTGGTGGAGAAGGAGGCCCTGCGGCGCGTGGGCGGGCGGTGGATGGCGGATGGAGATCTCGCCACGCGCCCGCTGCCCGCGACGATCGAGGACGCGGTGCTGGAGCGGCTGGCCGCGGCGCCGTCGGATCGCGTGGCGCTGCTGCGGCGGCTGGCCCCCGCCGGGCGCAGCCTGGATCTGCGGATGGTGCGCGCGCTGGCGGGCATGATCGAGGTGGATCTGTTCCAGGCGCTGGACGACATCGTCGCGCGGCAGTTCCTCCAGCTCATCGAAGGGCGCTACGTCTTCACCCACGACACCGTCCACCAGGCCATCTACGACAGCACCGCCGAGCTGATGCGCAAGGCCTACCACGGGCGCGTGGCCGAGGTGCTCCAGTCGCTCAGGCAGGACAACCTGAACGCCGATCGCATGGTGGGCTACCACTTCGCCCGCTCCACCCAGCCGCAGCGCGCCATCGAGCCGCTCATGCGCGCGGGGCAGGCCGCCATCGGGGCCCAGGCGCTGCTGGACGCCACGCTCTTCCTGAAGGAGGCCGCGGAGCTGCTGGAGCAGGAGCCCCGCACGCCCGAGCGCGTGGGGCAGATCATCCGCACCTGGGCCGCCCTCATCGAGGTGGGCTACACGAGCGATCCCCCCACCTCGCTGCTGTACGCGGAGAAGCTCTTCCAGCACTGGACGGACACGGTGGATCTGGAGGCGGGCCGCCGGGAGGCGCACGAGCAGCTCGACATGGCGCGCACCGCGCCGGAGGCGGAGCGGGCCGGGCTGCTGCGCCGCACGTTCCGCGAGGTCCTCCTGTCGGCGGACATGGCGCCGGTGGAGGTCTTCTGGAAGAAGGCGGAGCTGCAGATCCTCCAGGGCATCGCCATGGCCATCATGGGGCGCACCGAGGACTTCCAGGCGCTGCTGGAGCGCGTAGAGCGCGAGCACCCGGTGGACTCGCCCTACCGGGCCGGCGTGCTCATCGCGCGGGCGGCGCTGAGCTCTCACACGGGGCACTTCGCCGGGGTGATCAAGGCGCAGCGCGAGCAGGTGAGCCAGCTGCGCGCTTTCTGTGACGCGGTGGAGCGCACCTCTCCGCGCATGGCCTGGGCGCTGGGCATGGGGTGCTACTTCCTGAACCTGGTCCGCGCCTTGCGCGGCGAGCCGCTGGACGCCGAGGCCACGCGGGACGGGTTCGAGCTGGCCGAGACGTTCGGCTTCACCGACATCCGCATCTACCACCTGTTCACGCAGATCGTCCGCGCCTCCTTCACCGGCGACAGCGAGGCGCTGGTGCCCGCGCTCACCGAGAAGCAGGAGCTCATCCGCCGGCTGGGCAACCCGCGCCTGCCCGAGCGCAACCTGGCCATCTACACGCCGCCCTACTACCTGGAGCGCGGCGAGCTGGAGCAGGTGGAGGCCGTGCTCGCCCGCGGGCAGACGCTGGCCAAGGTGCTGCCGGGCGATCGGTGGCTGCAGCTCTACCTGGAGGTGTACACGGCGTGTCGGGACGTGCTCGCCGAGGACGTCTCCGCCGCGCGCGAGTCGCTGCCCCGCGCCCTGGCGCAGGCGCGCATGGGAGAGCTCCGGATGGAGACGCTGGTGCGCGTGTACCAGGCGCGCTTCGAGCGGGCCCAGGGCCGGCAGGCCGCCGCTCTCGAGGCCGCGGAGGCGGCGCTGGCGCGGGCCACGGATCCGGTGCTGGAGAACCCCTTCGACGAGATCCTCGCCCGGCGGGAGCTGGCGTCGCTGGTGCCGCCGGAGGAGGGCCTGGCCCACCTGAAGCGCGCGCTGGTGCTGGCGGAGGAGTCCCACAACGTGCTCCAGACGGGGCTGGTGAACCTGGCCCTGGCGGAGCTGTGGCTCGAGCGCGCCCCGCTGGAGGCCTCGCTGGCGCTGGATACGGCGGAGCGGCTCTTCCACGCCGCCCGCGCCCCGGGCCTGCTGTCCCGTGTCGCCCGCCTGCGCCGCGAGGTGATGCGACAGCTCGGCCTGCGGACGACGGCGTAGTGTGTGTGCCATGGACGGAGGCGCGCCCCCGCCGCTACGGTGAGGCCATGGCCTCGACTCGCGGAGCCCGCCCATGAACGTCCTCGGCCAGCTGGCCACCGTGGTGGCGGGCGTGGTGCTCGCCGTGATGCTCCTGTCCCTCAACTACTGGAGGGCCCTGCTCTTCCTCTTCCCGGCCCGCGTCCGCGTGGAGCCAGACGCTCCGGGTGATCAGATGGAGCTGCCCTCCGAGCTCACGGGGCTGGCGGAGCAGCTCCAGGCGCTCGGCTTCCTCCCGCTCGGGAGCCACGAGGAGAAGCCGCCCCTGGCGCGCGCCACGCTCTCCTACGACTTCGCGCACCCGGCCGAGCGTGTCTTCGCCACGCTCCACCTGAGCCCCAAGGGTGCCCCGCGCCTCTACTTCCTCACCCCGCTGGCGCCCGAGGGCTTCGTCATCACCGCCGGCTACCGGCGCGCGGCGTTCGAGCTCCCCGGCCGTTACCGCTCTGGAGGGCTGGAGCAGGTCCCCCCCGAGCGCCTCTTCCGCGCCCACCTCAAGCGCCTGGAAGGCTTGAGTCCTACAGGAGACTTCACCTGGGAAGGTCGGGTGGAGACCGGGCGTTCATGGTACCGAGGGCTCGGCCAGAAGGAGCTCCGCCGACAGAACCTCCCGGGGCTGTTGTGGACGGTAGCGGCCTTGGCCATCGTCGTCAGCGCCTTCCTGGGCGGGCGTGCCCGTTGAAGGGGAGGAGCGGTTTCGTTAAGGAGCCTGCCATGAAGAGCGTTTCCAAGAATGAAGAGATCTATTTCCTGTCCGGCAAGCGGACGGCCTTCGGCACCTACGGAGGCAGCCTCAAGGATCTGAGCGCCACGGAGCTGGCGGTGGAGTCGGCGAAGGCGGCCCTCGCGCAGGCGAAGGTATCCCCCGAGCAGATCCAGCACGTGGTGTACGGCAACGTCGTCCAGACGAGCGCGGACGCCATCTACCTGCCGCGCCACGTGGGGCTGCGTACGGGCGTGCCGGTGCCGGTGCCGGCGCTGGGCGTCAACCGGCTGTGTGGCTCCGGCTTCCAGGCCTTCATCACCGCCGCGGAGATGATGCTCACCGAGCAGGCCTCGTGCGTGCTGGCCGGCGGCACCGAGTCCATGAGCCAGGCGCCCCACGTCATCCGCGGCGCGCGCTGGGGGATTCCCCTGGGCAAGGGTGGCCTGGAGGACATGTTGTGGAGCGCCCTCACGGACAGCTACACCGGGCAGCCCATGGCGCTGACGGCCGAGCAGCTCGCGGTGGACTACCAGCTCTCCCAGGAGGCGGTGGACACGTACGCCGTGCTCACGCAGCAGCGCTTCGCCGCCGCCCAGGAGGCCGGGCGGCTGCAGGAGGAGATCACCCCCGTCACCCTCAAGTCGAAGAAGGGGGAGACGGTGTTCGCCAAGGACGAGCACAACCGCCCGGACACCACCGTGGAGGGGCTGCGCAAGCTGCCCAAGGTCTTCAAGAAGGACGGCGTGGTGCACGCGGGCGCCGCCAGCGGCATCTGCGACGGCGCCGGCTCCATGGTGATGGCCACCCGCTCCTTCACGGAGAAGCACGGGCTGAAGCCGATGGCCCGGCTGGTCAACTGGGGCATCTCCGGGTGTGATCCGAAGGTGATGGGCATCGGCCCGGCGCCCGCCATCCGCCGGCTGCTGGAGCGCGCCGAGTGCAAGCTGGGGGACGTGGAGCTCTTCGAGGTGAACGAGGCGTTCGCTCCGCAGTACCTGGCGGTGGAGAAGGAGCTGGGGCTGCCACGCGAGCAGACGAACGTCAACGGCGGCGCGATCGCGGTGGGGCACCCGCTGGGCGCCTCGGGCGCGCGCATCACCATGAGCCTCATTTACGAACTGAGGCGTCGGGGGGCTCGCTATGGTATCGGTTCGGCGTGCATCGGCGGTGGCCAGGGGATCGCTGTCCTGGTCGAGGCGCTCTGAGCAGGGACGGACTTCCAACTGGGATGTGAGATGAGCAACGAGGTGGACGCGAAGACGGCTCGCGAGCGGGCCAAGCTGATCGCCGAGCAGCGCCGGGCGGAGCGCAGGAACCGCAAGCGCAAGTGTGTGGTGTGTGGGGTGGAGGAGAGCGACAAGACCCCCCTGGGCCCACACCCGGACGGGATCGGCCCCTCCTGCAAGGACGAGGTCGCCTGTCAGCAGCGCCGCGTGGCCCGCTGAAGCCCGGAAAAACCGCCCGTTTCTTGCTGGGCGCTCGGACTCGGGGTAAACGTGCGGAATCTCTGGTTTTAAACGAGGGTCGGAATGGGCGTTATCAGCTTCACGGGAGTCAAGGTGTTCTCCACCACACTCGCGCGCGATCGCGAGAACATGGGTGAGAACATCACCAAGTGGCTCAAGGAGAACCCCAACGTGGAGGTGGTGGACCGGGTGGTGACGCAGTCCTCGGACAAGGAGTTCCACTGTCTGACCATCACGCTCTTCTACAAGTTCAAGAGCTGAGCCGGTTGCCCGCCTGACAGGCAGGCGACACACGGAGGGCGCTCTCCCTGGACCGGGGATGGGCGCCCTTCATCGTTTCTGGCGACCACTGGATGACGAAGTGGTTGCGAAGTGGCGTGCCTTCCATCACCTTTGGTCGGCTCGAGGTTGGAGCACGGAGGAGTACGGATGCGACCGATGCGCAGTTTCAGGGGAGGCGGGTTTGGCGGCTTCCCTGGCATGGAGTCCATGTCGGCCAAGCTCGCGATCGGGCTGGTGGCGGGCTCGGTGCTGTTCCTGCTGACCCGGAGCGGCCTGGGCAACCTGCTGCTCCTCATCCCCGGCTTCCTCGGGAGCTTCCTCTGGCAGCCCTTCACCTACGCGTTCATCGAGGTCCACGCCATCAGCATCCTCTTCGGGGCCATCATCATCTGGTCCATCGGAGGGTTCCTGGAGGGAGTGTGGGGCGCGAAGCGGATGCTGCTGGTGACGTTGGGCTGCGCCGTGCTGGCCGGCTTTCTCACCGCGTTGGTGGGCCTGCTGCTGCCGGTGGGCACCGCCTATACGGGCGGCACGGTGATGACGACCGTCCTGTGGGTGGCCTATGGGCTGACCATCGGGCGAGGGCAGACGAACTTCTGGGGCATCCCGCTGTCGGGCAACATGTTCGCGGGCCTCGGCGTGGGCTTCGTGGTGCTGTCCATCCTCACCAGCGGGCGGACCCCCTATGAGGGACTGCTGCTCCAACTGCCCGACGTCTTCGGCCTGCTCCTCATCTTCGGCTACGTGCGAGGGGCGAGCCCGCGGAAGCTCTGGCTGCACTTCCAGCACTGGCGGCTCCAGCGGCAGCTGCGCGGCCGCGCTCGCAACCTGCACATCGTCTCGTCGGATCGGCGCGACGATCGCTATATCAACTGAGCGGGCTCAGTTGGGGGCCTCGGGGTGTCCGTACTGCTTGAGCTTGCGGTAGAGCGTCGCCAGGCCGATGTCGAGCTGCTCCGCGGTGCGCGAGCGGTTGCCGCTGTTGCGCGCCAGCACCGCGAGGATGTACTCGCGCTCCATGTCCTCCAGCGTCCTCGGCGAGGTGCCGGGCAGGAAGCTGGGGGGCGCCTCGCGCACCTCCTCGGGCAGATCCTCCCGCTCCACCCGTGAGCCCTCGCACAGCGCCACCGCGCGCTCGATGGCGTTGGACAGCTCGCGCACGTTGCCCGGCCAGCTGTAGCGCAGCAGCTGGTCCGCGGCCTCCGGGGAGAAGGACAGCACCTTGCGCCCCAGCCGCTCGGCGGCCTCCACCAGCAGCAGGCGCGCCAGCGGGAGGATGTCCTCTCGCCGCTCTCGCAGCGGGGGGATCTTCAGCTCGATGACGCGCAGCCGGTAGTAGAGATCCTGCCGGAAGCGCCCCGCGTTCACCTCCTCCAGGAGGTGGCGGTTGGTGGCCGCCACCACGCGCACGTCCACCTTGCGGCTCTGGTTCTCCCCCACGCGCCGCACCTCCTTCTCCTGCAGCGCGCGCAGGAGCTTGGCCTGCATGGACGCGGGCACCTCGCCCACCTCGTCCAGGAAGAGGGTGCCGCCGCTGGCCGCCTCGAACAGGCCGGGCCGATCGTGCGTGGCGCCGGTGAAGGCGCCCCTGGCATGCCCGAAGAGCTCGCTCTCCAGGAGGCTCTCCGTGACGGCCGCGCAGTTGATGGCCACGAAGGCCTTGGGCGCCCGGCCGGACTCGTCATGGATGAGGCGGGCGATGCGCTCCTTGCCCACGCCGCTCTCGCCGGTGATGAGCACGGTGGAGTCCACCTTCGCCGCGCGGCGGGCCAGCCCCAGCACCCGCTTCATCTCCTCCGTGCGCGCCACCAGGCCGGACGGATCCTCCGCGGTGCCCGTCACCCGCGCCAGCGTGCGCCGCTTCGCCCGGAGCTGCTGCTCGGCCTGCTTGAGGGCCTCCGTCACCTCTCCCAGCACCCCCTCCATGCACCGCGTCTCGTAGAAGCGCAGCGCCTCCACGCACTCCTTGCCCCACTCGTCCCCGGACTTGCCGACGATCTGGCACACCGCGTCTCCCTTCCCCACGCAGCGCGTCTCCAGGCAGTAGATGGGCTTGCCGTTGCAGTAGCTCATGTACCCGCTGGCGAACCCGGTGAGGCTCCAGCACACCGGCTGGTCCGCTCGCCCCAGGTGGAGCAGGTGCTGCTCGGCCTCGTAGGACTCGCGCCACTGGGCCTCCGCGAAGGGCGGCGGGCCGTCCTCGGGCTTGCGCTCCACCGGCTCCATCAGCACCTGCCCCTGCAGGGTATGCAGCCGGCCGCCCGCTCGGCGCCATGCCCCCTCATCCGGCCAGGGGAAGGCCGTCTTCAGGGCCTCGGCCGTGCGCCAGCCGTGCGCGTAGCCCAGCCGCGTCAGGATGCTGCGCGCCGCCGTCATCCCCAGGGTGCTGATCAGCTCCTTGCGCAGCAGCCCCAGCGCCACCGCGTCCATCAGCAGCGCCCGCTGCCCGGCGAAGTAGATCAGCCCCCCGCCCGGCTCGAAGCTCAGCAGCTCCCTCAGGTCCAGCTCCAGTCGCCCCGCCATGGTCCGCTCCTCCCAGAACGATGGGTGGGGCTCTCAATCTGAGAGTCCCCTCGTGCGCCACAGTATAAGCACCCATGAAATTTCAGGCACTTGGAGTGTCTTGGCCCCTGGCTTGGGGGTTGCTATGCAGGCTTCGCGAATGAGTACCGAGCTCGACAGGCGTGAGGTGCTGCAGGCGGCCGCCGCGGTGGGGGTGGCGGGAGCCGCCGAGGCGGCCGGCGGGGTGAAGGTGGCGCGGCAGGCCGTGGCGCCCGCGTTCTTCGTCTCCCACGGCTCTCCCATGGTGGCGCTGGACACGGATGCCTACCCGCGGGCGCTGCGCAGGTTCGGCGAGGCGGTGGGGGCGGTGCGGGCCCTGGTGGTGGTCTCCGCGCACTGGGAGACGCGGGGCGGCCTCCTCGTCACCTCGAGCGCGGCGCCTCCTGTCATCTACGACTTCGGCGGCTTCCCCGAGGCGCTCTACCGGCTGACCTACCCGTGCCCGGGGGAGCCCGCCCTGGCGCGGGAGGTGGTCTCCCTGCTGGCCGCCGCGGGCTTCCCGGCGGCGGCGGACGCCGAGCGCGGGCTGGATCACGGCACCTGGGTGCCGCTGAGGCTGGCGCTGCCCGCGGCGAAGCTCCCGGTGGTGCAGGTGTCCCTGCCCCGAGGCGCCTCGGCGGACGAGGTGGCGCGGATGGGCGAGGCGCTGCGTCCCCTGCGCGCCAGCGGCGTGCTGCTCATGGGCAGCGGCAGCATCACGCACAACCTGCGTCAGGTCGTCTTCGGGGACAAGAACGCCCCGGCCGTGCCCTGGGCCCAGGCCTTCGACACCTGGGTGGCCGAGCGCCTCGCCTCCCAGGACTTCACCGGCCTTCGGGAGTGGACGAGCGCACCGAACGCGCGGCTCGCGCATCCCACCACCGAGCATCTGCTCCCGCTCTATTTCGTCCTCGGCGCCGCCCTCCCCGAGGACCGTGTCACCCCCGTGTACGAGGGCTTTCATCACGGAACCTTGTCCATGCGCAGCTTCGCGCTGCGCGCCTGAACCGCAGTCTGGAGATCCACACCATGAAGACGCTGTTGAAGTCCGTCCTCGCCGCCGCCACCCTCGCCGCTCCCTCCATCGCCCTGGCGTCCACCTGGGAGATCGACCCGAGTCACTCGAGCGCCAGCTTCTCCGTGCGCCACATGATGGTGACGAACGTGAAGGGCTCGTTCAGCAAGGTGGCCGGCACGATCAACCTGGACGACAAGGACATCACCAGGTCCTCCGTCACGGCGACCATCGACGCGTCCACTGTGGACACGGGCGAGCCGAAGCGGGATGCCCACCTGAGGAGCCCGGACTTCTTCGAGGTGGAGAAGAACGGGACCATCACCTTCAAGTCGAAGAAGGTGGAGAAGGTGGGGGAGGGCAAGCTCAAGGTGACGGGCGACCTGACCCTGCGCGGCGTGACGAAGCAGGTGACGCTGGACGTCGAGGGCCCCTCCCCCGAGGCCAAGAACCCGTTCACCGGCGGCATCAACCGCGGCTTCTCGGCGACCACGAAGATCAACCGCAAGGACTACGGCCTGAACTGGAACAAGGCCATCGAGACGGGCGGCGTGCTGGTGGGTGACGAGGTGGCCATCACGCTCGAGCTCGAGGTGTTCAAGAAGGACGCCGCCCCGGCGACCGCCAAGGACACGAAGTAACCCCTGAGCGTCGTCGCTTCCCGAGGGGCCTCGTGAACCGAGGCCCCTCTTTCTTTGCGGGGAGAGGACTACCCCTCGGCGACGGCCTGGACGCTCGAGCGGTAGACGAAGATCCGCGCCGTGTTGGTGCGGTTGTCGGCGGGGATCAGGAAGAAGCCCTGGCCGCCTTCCTTGAAGTCCCGCGAGAAGCCCGCCACCTGCCGGCCGTCGTTGAAGGTGACGCGGATCTTCTGCCCGTCCGCCTGCGGCTGGCGCGCGCCGGCGGGCAGCATGAAGAAGATGGCCTTCATGCGCTTGCCGGGGATGCGCTCCGGGGTGAAGCCGGTCTGCTGCTCGAGCGCGATGGCCTCGTCGAGCAGATCCACGTCGCGGATGATGCCCCGCTTCACCTGGCCTTCGATGGTGTGGATGATGACGCGGTGCTCGCCCTCCACGAAGCAGGAGCGCGAGTCGGAGGCGGCGGGCGCGAGCGGGGCCCCCGCCGGCTCGAAGAGGGGCACCTCCTCCTCGATCGCGATCGCCTCCTCGGGCGGAGGTATCGCGCGCGGAGGAGGCGGAGGCACGGCCACGGCGGCCATCGCCGCGGCGGTCGCGCGAGCGGGCGCGGGCGGCGGGGTGTCCATGGGAGGCAGGGGCGAGGGCAGCGGTACGGCCACGGCCGGGCTGGGAGCTGCGGGGATGTTCTGGAGGGAGGCCGGGCGGGCCGCCGGAGGCGCGGGAGGCGGCAGCGCCACCGCCTCGAAGGGGACGGCGGAGCTGCTCGGGCGGGCCGCTGGACGGGCCGCCGCGGGAGCGGGGAGTGGCACGGCCATTGCCGCCGACGGCGCTGGCGGTGGCCTCGGGCTCGGAGCGGGAGGGGCCATGGCGGGCTCCTCCACGACCTCGACCTCGGCCAGCTCCATCACGGGCAGCTCCTCGGTGGCGGGAGCCGCGGCGGGCGGCGGCGGAGGCTCGTCGTCGATGGCGACGTCGATGCTCGGCTCGAACGTGGATGCCTCGGCGGGCGGCGGCGGCGGAGGCGGATCGTCGATGGTGACGTCGATGCTCTCCACCGACTCTTCGAGGCTCTGAACCGGCGCGCCGAAAGCGCTGAGGTCCGCCGGATACTGCTGCAGCTGCGGGGCGCCAGCGCCCAGATCATCCATCGGCGCGTCGAAGGGACTGGGACCCGCGGGCCACGGCTCCCGAGGAGCGAACTCATTCTCCTGCTCGGCGGACAGCTTCCCGATCTCCGAGGTCGTTCCAAACAGGTCGCTCGCGGGCGGCTGGCCGGCCCACTCCGGCTCGGGCTCGGCCCACTCGGCGCGCTCGGGCTGTGGCTGCGGCTGCGTTGCCACCGAGGGCTGCGCGGCCCACTCCTGCTGGGCGGGCTCCGCGGGCTCTGCCTCCCAACCCGGTGTCGGAGCAGGGGCCGAGGCCTGCCAGCTCGCGTCCTGGGACGTGGCGGACCACTCGGCCTGGGCGGCAGGCTCGGGCTGGGCGTTCCAGGGCTGCTCCTGCGCCTCGGGCACCGCCTCGAGGAGCGGCTGCTCGGGCTGTCCCGCCTCGCTCCATTCGGGGGATGGGGCGGGGGCCGCGGGCTCGGTCCACGGAGTGCTCTGGGCCTCCGGAGCGGTCCACTCCTGCGCGGCGTCCGCGGCGGGAGAGGAGGCCTGCGCGGTCTCTCCCCAATCGCTCTGAGGGCTCTCCGGGGCCGTGGCCCAGTCCAAGGCGGCGTCGCCCGCCGCCTGTTGCTCCGAGGCTGGTGCCTCCTGTGAGGCCTGTGCGGTGCTCCAGCTGTCCTGGGCTCCGGCGGCGGAGAAGTCCGCCTGCGGCTGAGCTTCGGAGGGGGTGAGCTCGATGACATCACTCCCCGCGGAGGGCGCGGGCTCGGTGGAGAGGTCGATCGATCTGTCAGACGGCTCCCACGAGGCGCCCGCCGTCAGCCCCGGCACGAAGTCCGCATTGGCCGCGAGCGGGACGGCTTCATCCGGGCTGCCGGAGAGGTCGACATCGTCGACGGCGGAGGCGGCGCGGGAGGGCTGGACTTCCGGCTCCTGCGACACCACGGAGGGCTCGGGGGCGGGCCAGGGCTCCGGCGGAGCGCCGGGGCCAGCTCTGAGCTGCGAGGCCATGACGGCGTCTTCGGAGATCTCGATGGTGTCCGCCTGGAGGTCCGGTCCGACCTGCACCGGTCGGATCTCGAGCGGAGGCGGTGCCTCGCTGGCCGCCATGGGGGAGTCGGCGGGCTCGATCTCGGCGCCGAGATCGGCCATGTCGAGGGTGGGCTCCTCCGCGGCGACGGGCGCCTGGGCGGGCTGTAGTGAGGCCTCCGCCTCTGGCGGCGCCACTTCGAGCTCGGAGATCTCGAGCGTAGGCGGCTCGGGAGTGGTGGGAGCCTGAGGCTCCGCGGGCAGCTCCTCGAGGGGGGCCGCCTCCAGGAGCGGAGTGCTATCCGTGCTCGCCTCCGGCTGGCCCAGGTCCATCGCCGGGAGCTCGATGGAGTCGGAGGGCTGAGGCGCCTCGGGGGCAGGAGGTGCCTCCTCGACCATGTCCTCAGAGCTGAGGGCGATCTCCTCGACTGCGGAGACAGTCTCGACCGGGGCGGGCTCGGCCTCGAAGGTCGGAGCGGTCTCGAAGGTTGGAGCAGTCTCCAGCGATGGAGCAGCCTCCAGCGTTGAGGTGGCCTCGAAGGCCGCAGTGGCCTCGAATGTTGGTGCAGCCTCGAACGTCGGTTCAGCCTCCAGCGTCGGAGTGGCCTCGAACGTCGGTGTTGCCTCGAACGTCGATTCAGCCTCGAACGTCGGTGCGGCCTCGAACGTCGATTCAGCCTCGAACGTCGATTCAGCCTCGAACGTCGGTGCGGCCTCGAACGTCGGGGTGGCCTCGAAGCTCGGCGTGGCTTCCACCATCTGCTGGGGCTCGGCCTCTGCTGCCATCGCGTCCGTGGCGATCGGCGCCGCGTCCCAGGGATCATTCGCGGTCGGAGAGGGCTGCTCCACGGCGAACACGGACTCGCTCGCGGGGGCCGTCGTCTCGATGACCGCAGACGACGGAGGCTCCGCGGGCTCCGGCTCCAGGGGGAGCTCCTCGACCGGTGAGGCCAAGGTGGGCTGCGGCGGTGTTTCCTCGGTGGCGATCTCGGCGAAGGAGGTATCGAGCACCACCTCGGAGGCGGGCTGCGGCGCGGCCTCTGCGTGAGTCGGCTGCGCGGCCGCGGGAGCCTCGGGCTCCGGCTCCGGCTCGATCAGGGAGACATCGTCCGCGCCCAGCTCGATGGGCTCTGCGGAGTCCTCCGCGGGAGCCTCGGCCTGCGCGCTCACAGGCTCCGGCTCGGGGCTGTACTCCGAGCTGGACGGAGCGGGCGTCTCCGCCTGCGGCGCGGGCTCGGGCTGCCGGTCGCTGTTCAGGTCCGCGAACGAGGCGCCGGGGTCCGCAGCGCCGTCCGCGCTCTCGACATCCGTCACATCTTCGGCGGACACCTCGAGGACATCCTCCGCTTCCACCTGCGGCACGGCGTCCTGCTCGGCCGTGTTCTCATCCGAGGTCGGAGTCGGCGCGGCAGTCCCATCCGGCGTGCCCCAGGAGGAGGGGCCGCTCAGCGCGGCCATGTCCACTTCCTCTACGCCGGACGTGGCGGTGTCGGAAGTAGGAGCGGGAGCAGGCTGCTCGTAGGTGCTCTCGGGCGTGGCCGGCCAGGCTGCCTCCGCCTGACTCTGCTCGGGGGAGTACGGCTGCGGGTAGCCATCGGCATAGGCCTGCTGGCTCGGGTCAGCCGGGTAGGGCTGGCCCTGGGGGGCGTAGCCCTGCGAGTCATAGGCGGCGTAGCCCTGGTTCGGGTCGTAGCCCTGCTGGGGATAGGCGGCGTAGGCCTGGTTCGGATCGTAGCCCTGGCTCGGGTCATAGCCCTGCTGGGGATAGGCGGCGTAGGCCTGGTTCGGATCGTAGCCCTGGCTCGGGTCATAGCCCTGCTGGGGGTAGCCCTGTTGAGGGTAGCCGGCGGGGTAGGGGTACCACTGGCCGTCCTGGCCGTAGTAGCCCTGGGGCTGCTGCTGCGAGTAGTCAGCGGGGTAGGGGTACCACTGGCCATCCTGGCCGTAGTAGCCCTGGGGCTGCGCTGGGTAGGCCTCGGCCGCGATCGGCTCCTGGGCGGGCGCGTCCTGGACTCCCAAAAGTCCACGCAGCTCGTTCCAGCGAGCTTCCTCCGCGGGGGAAAGGCTCCCCATCTTTCGCTTCTCATCGAGGAAGCGAAACTCTCTCATCGCCGCTCGCGTGTCGGACATCCGTCCACCTTGCTACGGGTAAGGCGTAGGCGGAGCGAGGTTCCCGCCAGAACGCCCCAAGCGCAAATTTTGAAGGGCGGAGTGTAGGAGAGTCCCATCGACGGGTAAACGGACCAGAATGGCTCGCCTGCCCGTTACCTGCGGGAGACGGCGGTCTTGACCTCCTCGTCCAGCTTCGCGACGTCCATGTCGTACCTGGCCTGGAGGGCCTGCGCGAAGGGGGTGCCCTGGCCCACCTCGCGGATCAGGGCAAGCAGACGACTGGCCCCTCCCCTGCGCATCAGCTCTCGGACGGCGACGGCGGAGGTGGCGTAGGCCAGGGTCGGGTTCGAGCTCTGGAGCAGCGCGCCCTGGGAGAGGGCGGCGAGGCTGGGGAGCCGGCCGCTGCGGGCCGCGCCGCGCAGCGCGTTGCCGATCACCACGGGCGGGCCGTCCCCGCCGAGGTAGCGCCACTCGAGGTACTCGGCGAGGCCCTCGTTGAGCCAGGTGGGGAGCTGGTGGCCGCCGCCGCACAGCTCGTCCACGGCGGCGTGGACGTACTCGTGGACGAGGGTGGCCTTGGTCTCCTGGGTCAGCTCGGCGGCGCCGTTGATGCGGATGGCCGAGTCCGAGTACAGCCCGGCGACGGAGCGGGCCATGGAGGCGCCGTGGTGGGTGCGGAACTCCTCGCGGGTGTAGAGGATGACGTCCACGGTGGACTCGCGGGCCTCGCCGAGGATCTCCCGGGTGTGCGCGTAGGCCTCGTCGAGCGCGGCGACGATGCGGCCCTCGTACTCGGCGCGCTGGCCGAAGTCGCGGTGGTTGTTGAAGTACTTGATGACGAAGTGGCGGTTGGAGCGGGTGCGCATGCCGTCCTCGCCCACGCCGGACTCGTAGGTGAGGCTGGCCGAGCGGGTGTCGCCCTCGTCCTGGCCGAGGGTGGGCTGGGTGCTGCGCTTGGGGGTGGGGGGCTCGCCGTTGATGCGCCGCTCGAGGCTCTCGGCCTGGGCGCGGGCCTGGCTCTCCTGGGTGGAGAGGCCGCGGGCCTTCTGGAGGAGCTTCTTCGCCTCGGCGGCCTGGCGGGAGCGGGGCGGCACCTTGCCGAGCGCGGCGATGGCGCCGGTGGCGTCCTTCTCGGCGAGCAGCAGCTTGCCGAGCTCCAGCGGGAAGGTGCCGTCGCTGGGGTACTTCTCCAGGCCCTTGCGCAGGGCCTCCTCGGCGGTGCCGCGCTGGTCGGTGGTGTTGGCGGCGCGGGCCAGGCAGCGCAGTGCGGGGGCGGACTCCTCGAAGGCGACGGCGCGCTCGCCGAGGGAGAAGGCCATCACCGCGTCGCTCTTCACCAGGGCCTCGCAGCCCTTGAGCAGCGGCCCGGCGATGAGCTTGCGCTGGTTGGGGGGATAGCCCTGGGGGTCCGCGGCGGAGTAGGCGAGGTACAGGTCCTCCCACGCCTTGGCCTTCGCGAGCTGCTGGGCACGCTGGGGAGGGGGCGCGGCGGCGAGGAGGAGGGCGAGGAGGAGGCTCATGGCGGCTCAGTATCGCCGAGCCAACGCGTGCCATTGAAGGCCCCCCTCCAGGCCTGCGCATGAGGCGAGAGTTGCTGCGCCATCGCGGGCCCAGCAACTCCGCGCATCAGAAAATGCGCTTTGGGCTGGAGACGGCTACTTGGGGCAAGGTGGGTGATCATCACGGCTTGGCTACGGGGTGGGACGTAGGCTGGCGCGCACGTAAGAGGACGGGCATGTAACACGCGCCCTTGAACATGTACCCGTCGTGGCCGCTGAACTTGAGCGCCTCGCATCCCTCGCGATCAAATGGAGCCACCACCCAGCACCCCCCATTGAGGGAGACCTGCCGTTTGTGAGGGCATCGTCCTTTCGCGTCAGGCCGCGTCTGCCCCGGCAGCGGCTCGGGGAGTGCGTCCTCGGCCAGCGTTCCAGGCGAGGAGGGGGTGGGGGAGGTCACTGAGGATGCGGTCGCTGCCTCATCGCCGAGCCCTGCTGTGCCTCCGTCCTCCAGACGGGCATTGCCTGGCTCCTGCCTTACGATGGAACGCTCCGGGGATTTTTCGCGAGCCACCCATCCTGCCCACGCTCCCAGAGCCAGGAGCACTGCTGCCGCCGCGAGCCGAGCCAACCCAGGCCGCACGTGCGCTGGGGGGCTGACATACCTGGCCGCGCCCTGCGTACGAGAGGAGACGGCGGGGACATGGACTTCGACCGCGGTAGCCTCTTCTGGCGTGCGGGCGATCCCTTCGGCCTCGTTCCTCGGGGGATGGCCCGGCACTGAAGCGCCAATGACTTCTTTTCCTGGAGATACCGAGGGCGGTGTCTCCTGGGCAAAGAGCGCCTGGGCGCTCGCTTGACTCGTGGGCTGCGCTGCTTGCTCCAGCGTATCGATCAGTTCCCCAGTGGGGCCCCGCTCTTCGGGGCGCACCGAGAGCATGCGAAGGATCAAAGCATTGAGCTGTGGCGCCACGCGAGGGTTGAGGGTGAGCGGAGCCGGTGAGGCAACACCCTCCAGGTGCCAGGTACCCGCCTCATCCTGGGAGGGCTCCGCAAGCTCGGGGTACTCGCCCGTGACGAGTCGGTAGGCGGCGACTCCCAGCGCGTAGAGGTCATCGGCCGGCCGTGCGCAGTAGCGAGCCGTGCGGTCGCGCAGGAACTGCAGCGAGAACAGCCAGGCTTCCGGCGAGCGGTAGGCCGGAGTGCCTGGAGGCAGGATGTCTGGCGTGAGGGTGGCGGCGTCCGGGTAGCGACCGGAGCCGAAGTCGATGAGCAGGGCGCGGCTGTCGCTGTGCCGCACCAGCACGTTGTCCCCTTTGACGTCTCGGTGGACACAGCCCTGGGCGTGCAGGGCCTGGAGGGCGCTCGCGAGCTGGGCCAGCAGCCGGAGCACCTGCTGTGAAGAGGGGTTGTGAAGCCGGGCCCAGTCATACAGCGGCGCTCCATCGATCCAGTCCATGACGATGAAGGGATGGAGCGTGCCGGAGGGGTGCTGCCATTCACCGTGCTCCCACAGGCGCGGGATGCTGGGGTGGCGCGCGCAGGAGAGCAGCTCCGCCTCGCGCGCGAAGCGAGGATCTCTCGGGAGCAGCGCGAGCTTGAGCGCCACGGGGTTGGCCAGCTCATTGTCCACCGGCACGGCGCGGTAGACGGCGCCGTGGATGCCGCGGCCGGCCCAGGCCACCACGCGCCAATCTCCCACCACGGTGCCTGGGGGGAGGAGCGCGGGGTTCAATGCGGGGGGGCGGGGCGTCTGCATGGTGCGCTTGGCGAAGGCGAGACACACCTTAGCTCAAGGGTGACGTTGCCTCGAACTCCCGAAGAGGAGGCGTCGAATCAGTACAGCACGCCGTCCAGCTTCTCGAGGGTGGCCCGGATGGCCTCTGGAGTGGTGCTGAACCGCTTGGCGAGCTCCGGCGCTGAGTACGTCACCGCGACGGTTGTCGGCGGCGCCATCGCGAACCCTTCGACCTTGATGCGGCCGATGTCCCCAGGCCACGGGGCAGCGCGTAGCTCACGGTACCGGCGAACAGGATCCAGAATGGTGAAGCAGGGCCAGCGAGGAAAGCGCAAGGTACTGGCGTCGCATCCGAGGAAGCGGCATCCATCCAGGTGCGCCGCGCTGAAGTCACAATCCTCGATGAAGCCCGGGTGAAGGGAATCCGGGCGTGGCCCGAAATCGTTTCCGAAGAACCGCCCTGTGAACCGGCACCCTTGTAGCAAGTTGGTTTCCCACCGAAAGCCTTTGAGCTCTTTCTTCACGTCGATGGTGCAATCGATCAACTTGGACCGGGCGATGATCAGCGCGCGCGCGGGCACCTTCACAATGATGGAACAGTGCCGGAGCGTCAGATCATGGCCGAGGTAGTACACCTCGGTCTTGCTATCGAGCACGAGTTGCTCGTTCACGATTTCGCGATCACTGAACTGAATCATGACGTGAGAGAACTGCGCCTTCTCCCTTCAGAGAAACGTGATGAGCCGGAAGAACTCGTCCGCCATGCGGCGACCGTGCAGCTCCATGTTCCAGTGGGTGCCCGTGAGGATCTCGTATTTGTACCCCGTCGAGGGATCGACAGCAGCCACACCTGTTCTACTCCATTCCAGCCGCTTGAATTGGTCCCTCAGCTGATTCTCCACGAACTTCCCGCGGGCCATTCGTTCCAACTGCTGCGCTCTCCAGTACTTGCCCTGGGCTCTGGCAGCGCTGATGGCGTCGAGTTCGGGATCCGTCAATTGGCTGGGGCTCCAGCGGCGGGCGGCCTGCTTTGCGGCGGCCTGGAGCTGGTCTCCCATCGGGTCGGAAGTCGGGATCTCCTTCACGGACCTGTGGGCGGGCACGTGCCAACGCTGGCCGTTGATGAAGACCTGCCGGTTGCCGAGCCGGTGGCGGATGATGGTGATGACGGAGCGTGCCTTGCCCTGTGCCACGGCTCCCTCACTGGGGGAGCCGCGCGCCAGGACGGAGAAGGTCCCCTCGGAGGAGGCGGCCACCTGCTCCACCCGGGCCACGTGCTCCAGGGTCACGCCCTGCGCCTCTGCGTTCGCCGCCGCGCGCCTGAAGCCAGGGAGCTTGGGCAGCTTCTGAGCGAACTTCGCCGCGGTGCCGCCGAGGGCGGCCGAGACCAGCAGCACCAGCACCTTCGCCGCGTTGTCTCCCAAGGTGCGACCGAAGCGCTCGCTGGCCGCGCGCACGTGGTTGAACGAGGTGGCCCTGTCCACGTCCACCACCAGGGCCGCCCAGCCGTCCATCAAGCTCCACAAGGTCTCCGCGCCCAGCCAGGCAATGAGCGCTACCGTCATGGACGCGGCCAGCACCTTGCTTACCGGCTCTGGCAGCAGCCAGAGCGTGAGGTACGCCACGCACGTCCACACGAGCAGGGAGAGCACGGCCCTGGGTTCCACCATCTCCTTCAGGGAGTGCTGCACCTGCTGGAGCGCCGGGCGCAGGGACATGGCCAGCGCCAGGGTGTGCACGTCCTCGCGGCTCAAGGAGGGGCCATCGGCCAGCAAGCCCAGGCAGTCAGCGCCAGCGCCCACCTCATGGCACAGGCGAGCGTACTCGCGCCTGACCTCGGCCGCGTCGAGGGACTCCAGGGGGGCTGTTCTCGTCCAGCGGGGTCAGCCGCAGCACGCGGCCCGAGCGGACTTCCGCCAGCAGGTGGGTCTCCATCTGCTGAGACATCAACCACTGTGCCTGCTGCCTGGGATCGGCGGGGGGCGGCACGTGGCGAAGCGCCGCGCCCACGGCTTCCCGAAAGTCTTCGTCCTCCACCTCCACGGGCTCGGTACCCGTGGCGCCCGAGGTGAGGTCGCGCAGCTCGTAACGGAGCGCGGACACCTGTGCCTCGTGCGGGTCGGTGTTTGCTGGAGGCGGGCGGGGCGTGCTGGCGCAGGCCGTGAGCAGGGCCAGCGCCAGGGCATCCAGGCGGTCGCATTTCATGAGGTAGCCTCCAGCGGCGGGAGGGCCTCAGGTTAGGGGAGCGCGATGGCACGGACGACGATGCGTCAGGTCACCTCGTCGTCCCACCGCACGGAGTCTTGAGGCACCGTTCTCCCGCCCGCCGCTGGTGGTCTCCTTGACCGCGCAACCGAAGCCAGGACTTCAAGGGGGAATGTGTGCTTGGCCAGCGCACTTGGTGGGCGTTCGCATTGTCCACCGGCACGGCGCGATAGACGGCGCCGTGGATGCCGCGGCCCGCCCAGGCCACCACGCGCCAATCTCCCACCACGGTGCCTGGGGGAAGGAGCGCGGGGTTCAATGTGGGAGCGCTGAGGATCTCCATGGCGTGTTTCAAGTAGGGGAGAACATCCAGAGCTCTGAGGAGCAGTAGGCCGGGGTGGTTGGCGGCAGGGCGTTTGGGGCGAGGAGGGGCAGTGCCAGCACGGGACGACGCGGGGATCAGTACAGGACGCCGTTCAGCTTCTCGAGGTTGGTCTGAAGAGCCTCTGTGCCAAGGCGGTAGGGTTGTCAGACAGGTGTGCGCCAGGAGAAGCCTGGCCGAGGAGGAAGCGATGTAGGAGCTGAAACTTCGGTGAGTCACCCTGCGGGTTCAACCCC
>JAFGNZ010000264.1 GCA_016926755.1 Myxococcaceae bacterium
CGCCATGTAGACCTGGGCGCCGGTGCCGCCGGTGAGCGCGTGCTGGCGCCGCGAGGGCACGGGGGTGGCGGGGGTGAAGCGCTCGGCCGCGGGATCAAACCAGAGGCCCGGGGCGCCGGTGGCATCCTCCACCTCCCAGCACCAGCGCCCGGTTGCGTGTCAGGCCCACCACGGCGGGGCCCTCCAGGGCCGCGGGGAGGCCCGGCCCTACCCCGAGCGTCCCATGGGAGCCGATCACATCCGTACGCTCCGTGGCACCCGAGCCCGGGCAGCCGCCAGCCAGGAGGAAGGACGCTCCCAGCGGGGCGCCCCCCGCGGGGCAGGCCTGTGTCCGCCTCCCACGTCCGCACGGTGTTGTCCTGGATGTTGGCCGTGAAGAGCCACCTGCCCTCTGGTGAGAAGATCACCTGGTGGATGGGGTTGGAGCCCGCGGCGATGCGCCGTTCGGGCAAAGCGTGAGGCCGAGGACGGGACGATCCGGAGCGCCCTCAACACCAGCAAGTGCCTGGACCTCGCCAGCTCCAACACGAGCAACGGCAACAACATCGTGGTCCATGACTGCCACAACGGGGGCAACCAGCGCTGGATCGTGGACGGCCCGGTCCTGCGCAGCGCGCTGAAGCGGAGCAAGGTGTTCGACGTCAGCGGCGGCAACACCGCCAACGGCACGCGGATCCAGATCTGGGACGACAACGGCGGCGGCGGCCAGCAGTGGACGCAGGTGCGGCGGTAGCCAGCCCGTTCAGCGCAAGGCCATCCAGCGAAAGCGCAAGCCGACCTCCAGCAAGCCGCCATCCCCGTGGGGCAGGCACGACGCCTGAGGTAAGGTGTCTCTCCCCTACTTCTGAGGCCCCATGGAGACACCCCGCGCGCCCGCGCTGAACCCCTCCCTCCTTCCTCCTGGAACGGTTGTAGGAGACTGGCTCGTGGTGGGCTGGGCCGGCCAGGGTGTCCACGGCGCCGTCTACCAGGTGGTGCCCGTGGACAACCCCCATGCGCCCCCCGTGGCCCTCAAGCTCGCCCTGCACCCGGGAGATCCTCGCTTCGCACGCGAGGCGGAGCTGCTCTCCAACAACCGCCACCCCAGCCTCCTCCGCTTGTGGGAGCTGGGGGAATGGCAGCACCCGTCCGGCGCCCGCCACCCCTTCATCGTGCTGGAGTGGGTGGACGGCGTGCCGCTCTATGACTGGGCGCGACAGCAATACCCGTCCTCGCGGCAGGTGCTCCGGCTCCTGGCCCAGCTCGCCAGCGCCTTGCAGGCCGTGCACGCCCAGGGCAGCGTCCACCGCGACGTCAAGGGTGCCAACGTGCTGGTGCGGCGCTCCGACGGCCGCGCGATGCTCACCGACTTTGGCTCCGGCCGCTATCCGGACGCCGCCACCCTCACGCCCGAGATCCTGCCTCCGGGAACGCCGGCCTACCGCGCTCCGGAGGCCTGGCTGTTCTCGCTCCAGCACAGGCGCGACCGGACGGCTCGCTACACCGCTCAGCCGGCCGATGATCTCTTCGCGCTGGGAGTCACCGCCTATCGGCTCGTCACGGGCGAGTACCCCGAGCTCGCCGAGCCCTCCCTGGACGAATCGGAGCTCTGGCACCTGGAGGGCCTTGCCTCACCGGCTCCGAGCATCCTCAACCCGCGCGTGCCGCCTGAGCTTGATGCCTTGATCCTCCGCATGCTCTCGCTGCGCCCCGAGGAGCGCGGCCCCGCGGGGGAGCTGGCCGAGGCGCTGGAGCGGGCCGCGCAGCTCACGAGCGCAGAGAGCACCCGGCCGCCCTTTGCCGAGGAGAAACCGCACGCCGTCTCCTCGGACCAGGAGGAGGCTGGCGCTCCAGTCGAAGCGAAGCTCCAGGTCCCCACGGCGTCCTCTCACTCGCCGGGCGCCGCTGTGCGAAACAGGCTCCCCAGACGCGTGAGGACCAGGCTGCCACGGCTCGCGACGGCAGCAGGGCTCCTGGTGCTGGGAGCCTGGGCGGGCTGGGTGGCTCGCGAGAAGTCCCGAGAGCAGCCCGCTGCCCTCAGGCAGGAGGCCGACGGGAGCCGACTGAAGAATGAAGGCCCGGTCGGGCTCGGCGAGGAGGCGGCGACCCAGGTTGAGTCAGCCTCTCCCACGCCCGAGAGGCCAGGAGTGCAGGCCGAGGACACGCCCCCCGAGCCGCTGCCCTGGCAACGTCGTCCGAATGCGAAGGGGAGATGCCCTCACCCGCAGCATGTTCCCCTCAATGGAGGGTGCTGGGTACGAGTGGAGCGTGAGAAGTGCGAGGTGCTCGACGGCACCGGCCACATGTACAAGGGCGTGTGCTACGTGCCCGTCCTGCTCCCCGGACGCCCGCCTACCTCCCACCCCGTACGCAACCCATGAAGTTTCCCGAGATGACAAACCGCGAGCCGGCATGCTTGTAGGGCCCGAGACGAAGACGCTGGCACCCACGCTTGATTGAAAGGCTGCCAGCGCTCAGGTTCCCAGACTACAAGCAGTACACGAGGTAGTCCCTCGGCCCGCCGCACGCCATGGCTCCCACCGGCGCGGCCTTGCAGCTGCTCGCGTCCGAGCACCCCTCGGCCACGGCCAGCGAGCGGGCCTGGCTCTCGAGATCCTGGAGCTGTACCCCCTCCTGGAGCATAGGCGGCATGGGAGCCCTGTTGTGGGCGAGGGCCGGGGTAGGTGGTCGTCCAGGAGGGCCGCGCGTCACGCATTGGACGGTGCAGCAGGGCCCCGAGGAGGCCCGCCCGTCGCGCTCCAGGCATACCCCTCCCCTGCGCAGGCGACCGCTCACCCTGGGCTCCGCCAGAGAGTGCATCCCTCTGCCGTGCCTCACTCCCTCAGCGCCTGCTGCGCTGGCCCCCTGGCAGCTGCCTGGGGTGCGGGCTGCTCGGGCAGGGGCAGGTGGCGAAGAATGCGCCGGATGACGCTGCCCTGGGTGAGCTACGCCAGCACCCGCCGCCTTCCTCCTCACCTCGGGCAGGAGAAGACCTCCACTGCGAACCTCTTGCGCAGCAACCCCGCCCAATCCTGCCTCCGGCCGCGCTGACGCTTCCGCCACATGGCCCGAGCTGCCGCCTCTGAAGCGGGTGCCTCCTCCTCTCCCGGGGCCGCCGCCGCGGAGACCAGAAATGGCCGGACTCTCGCCCCCGGGGCAAACACGCCAGCGCCTTCGCTCCAGGCGCCAAACTGCGGCCATTTCTGCTCCCTCCCCTTCAGCGCTCTCCAGAAATGACCCACTTGTGCTCTCGAGAAATGGACCAGGCGAGGATCACGATCAGAAGTGTGGTGAGTGGAGGTGAGACCCGGAGCCAGAGCCCCTGCGGAGCACCCGTCCGCCGTCGCCAAGGCTCGGAGGGCTGCGCGCACAGTGAGGGCCAAGGCCGCCGAAGGCGCCCCAGCGAAGCGGGTCGGAGGGAGCGAAGCGA
>JAFGNZ010000041.1 GCA_016926755.1 Myxococcaceae bacterium
GAGAACCTGCTGGAGCAGGGCATCCGGCTGGACCGGTTCCCGCTGGTGATCCAGTGGAACAAGCGGGACATCGAGAAGGCGCTGCCAGTGGAGCAGCTCCGGGCGGTGCTGAACCCGCGCGGCGTTCCCGAGTTCGAGACGTCGGCCACCAGCGGCCGGGGCGTGCTGGACGCGCTGAAGACGATCACGCGGCTGGTGATCAAGGATCTGCGGGCCAAGCGCATCGTCCCCGCGCCGCGCGCCACGCCCTCCCCGGTGGCGCCGGGGGCGGGGCTGGAGGCGCAGCTGAGCCAGCACCTGCCGACGCGCCCGTCACAGACGATGCCGGCGGTCTACCCTCCCGCGATGACGCCTCGCCAGCATCCACCGGCGGGGGGGGCCGCACCGGCGCCGCGGGTGGAGATGGCAGTGCCTCCCCCGGCCGCGGTGCCACATGCCGCCCCGCCGGGACAGCGCGCGTTGGGGCCGGCGACGGCGCTCGCGTCTGGGGAGCTGTTCGATCACGCCCGCGCCGCCGAGACGGCCTTTGCCAGGGCCGAGTACGGGGCCTGCGTGACGGCCTGCATGGACGCGGTGCGGCGGGCGCTGGCCTTCGCGGGCGAGGGCACGCTGGCGCAGCAGGGCTTCCTGCTGCGAGTGGACGGACCGGATCTGCTGCGGCTGCAGGGGATGTCCAGCAAGCTGGACGCCGTGCGAGTGGATGACGCGGCCTTCGCGCTCTACTTCCTGATGCAGGTCTTCACCCGGCTCAACGACGCAGGCCTGCCCGAGACGGCGTAGCCTCGAGCGATCCGCCTCGCGCCGTGTGAGCCTCAGCGCAGGGGCATGGTGAGCTGGAGCAGCCCCATGCGCACCAGCTTCGACAGGGTGCGCAGGGTGTCCAGCTCGCGCGCGGGCACCGCCAGCACCAGGGTGGACACGTCCCAGTTCCCGTTCACCAACCCGGCGATCTGCCGCTCCTCGGGCTTGAGCAGCGCCATCCCCTCCGGATCGTGCACCGGCACCGGCACCGCCACCGGGGGCAGCTCCGCGTAGAGCGCCGCCACGTGCTCGCGCTGGACCATGCGCGCGAACTCGCGCACGCGGCGGTCCGCCGGATCGCTCGCCAGCAGCGAGGCGCAGATGATGCCCGCCGAGTCGTACTGCCCCTCGCGCACCAGCACCGCCCCCTTCTCCAGCATCTCCGCCACCGGATCCGCCTCCACCTGCGGAGCCCCCTCCACCTCCACCAGCTTCGCCCGCAGCAGATCGTAGACGCGCCGGGTGACGGACGAGCGAGACATCCCCATGGAGAGCCGCAGCCGCCCCAGGTTCTGCGGGCTGGCGCAGAGCGTGAGGATGACCCGGTGCAACAGCGGCTGGCTCGGGCTGGGCTGCGCCAGGGCGCGCACGCTCATCGCGTCGATCGGCAGGGCCTGCTCCACATCCCCGTACTCATCCACCCAGCGCAGGGACTCGAAGAGCAGCTCGCGGATGCTCATCTCCGAGGGCACCCAGTCCTCACCGGTACGATCCGCGTCCTCCGTCCAGTGGAAGGTGCCGCGCCCGGCCATGGTCAGGTCCATCATCGAGCTGAACAGCTCCTCGCGCCCCATGTCTCGGGCCATCCGCACGTCCACGCCATGCGCCGCGAAGGCCTGCTCCACGTCCGGCGTGCGCTGCAGCTCGTCGAAGGCCGAGAGCACCCGGTTGCCCTTGCTCAGCTTCGCCAGCTCCAGCAGCCGGGCCACGCGCTCGCGCAACCCCCGGCTGGCGGTGGCGATCACCTGGCCGGAGAGGACGAAGATCTTTCGCTCCCCTGCCTCCCACGAGAGCTGCAACGTCCCCGTCTTGCGGGAGCCGTCCAGCCACTGCAGGAGTTCAGGAAGCGGATAACTGAAGAGGTCGCCTTGGAGGGCCATGGGTGACGGATTCCCGAAAAACAAGGATACAATCAGAAGCCGTGCGCGTCGCGCTCCTGTTCATCGATGGTGTGGGGATCGGGCGCAGGGCCCCGGAGCTGAACCCGCTTGCCAGGAGGGCGTACCTGCTCTCCCAGTTCGCCGACGCTCCGGGGACGGCCCTGCCCGAGGGGGGCCGGTGCATCCCGGTGGACACCACCTTCGGCGTCGAGGGCCGCCCCCAGTCGGCGTCCAACCAGACGGCCATCCTCACCGGCGAGCCCGCCCCGGCCCTCATCCAGCGCCATGTGCTGGGCTACCCCAACCCACCCCTGAGGGAGCTGCTGGCGGAGCGCTCGCTCGTCAAGCGGCTGGTGGCCGCCGAGCACACCGCCACCTTCGCCAACAGCTACGCGGCGCCCTACCTCGACGCGCTGGGGCTCCCCCGCCGCGCCTCCTCGACTCCTCCGGAGTTCACCATCCCCCCCGGGCTCCGGAGGCGCATCAAGGCCTCGGCCTCCACCCTGGCCTTCGCCGCCGGGCAGGTGCCGCTGCGCACGCTGGACGATGCTCGCGCGGGGGACGGCCTCACGCACGACATCACGGGCGCCAAGGCCAACGCCCGGGGCTTCGCGGTGCCTCGGCGCACCCCCGAGGAGGCGGCAGACATCTTCTGGCAGGTGGCGCAAGGCGTGGACTTCACCTTCTTCGAGCACTACCTGGCGGACGAGGCCGGGCATGCGCGGGACTTCGAGGCGGCGCTCGAGGCGCTGGACACCTTCGATGCCTTTGCCCGAGCGGTGGTGGCCAGCCGGCCGCCAGAGGCGCGGGTGCTCATCTGTAGCGATCACGGCAATGTGGAGGACCTGTCCACGCGAAGCCACACCCTCAACCCCGTGCCCGTGCTCTACTTCGGTCCGCCCGCGCCGGAGGTGGAGGCGCTGGCCACCGTGGCGGATGTGGGACGCACGGTGTTGCGCTGGCTGAACTCGGAGTGAGGTGCGCGTGACGGTGGGTAGGAGCCACAGGCGGGCCGCGCCTGGCGCGGTGCTCGCGCTGCTGTTGGGGGCGGGGTGCGTGGGGCCTCGTGCGGAGATGGCGGAGATCCTCCCGCTGGAGACGGAGGTCGGCGCCTTCCGGCTGGAGTACCCCTTGAGGGATCTGGAGGGCGCGGCCATGCTCCAAGCCGCCATCGAGAAGGCCAGTCCTCGGCTGGCGCGGTGGGGCAGGCTCCAGGAGCCCGTCACCGTGCACCTCCATCCGGACCACGACGCCCTGGAGCGGGCCGTGCGGCGCTCCGGCTACACCTGGCTGCGCGCGTGGGCGCGCTACGACGTCGTGGATGTGCAGGCGCCGGACAGCTGGCGCCCGGTGAGCGCCACGCAGCGCGACCTGGATGAGCTGCTGCTCCACGAGCTGACGCACACGGTGATGTACCAGATGGCCGCGGATCAAGGCGGCTGGCGGCAGAAGAAGATCCCGGCGTGGTTCCGCGAGGGGATGGCCTCGTTCACGGCGGAGCAGTCGTACCGCTGGCCCACGCTGGAGCAGCTGGCGCGCACGCTAGAGGAGAACCCCACGTGGGAGCCGCTGCTGCGGCCGGAGTCGCTCATGCGCGACCAGATGCCGGTGGCCTACGGCGCGGCCCACCACGCCTTCACCTTCCTGGTGAACCGGTACGGGGAGGACACGGTGCGCGCGCTGCTGCGAGAGATGAACCGCGGCCCGGACTTCCCCGTGGCCTTCATGGCGACGGTGGGGCTGCCGCCCGAGAACTTCCTCCGAGACTTCGCGCGCTACGTCCGCCTGCGAGGCTTCAAGGGCGGGCGCCTCTTGCGCCCCCAGGCGCCTCCCGAGGCACCCGCGGAACAGTAGAAGCGCAGCGCCTCTTCCTGCGAGTCCGTCCTACCGCTTCGCCTCGGGCTGAGTGGAGGCCGCGGGGCTGACGAGGATCGGCGGGCGATCCTTGCCCTCCATCGTGCGCTGCAGCTCGAGCTCCTGGAGCAGCACGGCGGGCGCCACCGTGGACACCGGCACGTTGCCGCTCTCCGCGCCGCAGTAGCCGTTGAAGATGCCCGGCCTCCGGCCCGTGGCCAGGATGCGGTTCACCGCCGACAGGGGCGTGCCGACGATCTCCACCCCTCGCACCAGGGTCTCCTTCCCATCCTTCACGTCCACCCGGTACACCATCCGCGGCACGCCCTTGAAGGCCTGGTAGCCGTAGGTCGAGGTGTTGGTGTTGCCCCCCGTGATGTCGCGGATGATGAGCCCGTAGGGCTTGCCCTGTCGCTTCGCCTCCGCGATCAGCTGCTTCTTCAGCTCCTCGTCTCCCAGCTGCTTCGTGGACTCCACGAGCAGGTTGGCCATGCGCGCCACCGGCCTGCGGTTCTCCTGGCTGCGCCCATGGCCGTTGGACTTCAGGAAGCCCTCCACCGGCTGGCGCGACAGCAGGTAGCTCCGCAGCACGCCCTTCTCCACCAGCGTCACCCGCTGTCCCTTCACCCCCTCCTCGTCGAACAGGTAGTTGCCGTTGAGCGGCTCCCCGTTCAGCACGCGCAGCGTGGGATCATCGTGAAGGGACAGGAAGGGCGGGAGGATCTGCTTGCCCTCCTGCCCCCGGAACGTCTTCCCCTCCCGGTCATCGTCCTGGCGGTGCCCCTCGAGCCGATGGCCGATCGTCTCGTGGAACAGCACCCCCGCCGCCTCGGGCGCGAGGATCGCCGGCCCCGTGTACGGATCGATCGCCGGCGCCTTGCGCAGGGCCAGCAGCTCCGAGATGACCTTGTCCGCCGCCTCGGCCAGCTTCGCCTCGCTCGGCAGCCCCGCCTCCGTGGGCGCGTAGAAGTTGCGCGAGTTGTCCAGCAGCTGCCCATCCTCCGCGCGCGCCACCGCGGTGATGTGCAGCCCATACATCGTCTCCTCCGAGACGATGCGGCTGCCCTCCGTGGAGACGAACACCCGCATGATCTTGTCGGCGGTGATGCGCACGTCCGAGTCGAAGAGCTCCGGGTGCGCGTTGAAGCGCCCGGACAGCTCCCGCGCCACCCTCCGCCAGCGCTCCCGATCGAACGAGAACGCCACGGGCGGCTGCACGTGCGTGTTCGGCTTCTCCTGAGAGAAGGAGGGCGGACGCTTCGGATCCTCCACCGAGTAGACGTTCTCGCCCTTCTTCTTGAGGAACTGGACGAGCGCGGACTTGTACCGCTCGTCCGTCAGCAGCCACAGCGTGGTGCGCAGCGCCACCGGCGAGTCGTCAATCGGCCCATCACTGCGCGCGAAGTAGCTGCTGCCCTTGGTGGAGATGATGAAGTCCATCTCCTCGGGCACCGAGCTGTCGAAGTCATACGAGCCCACGCGCACGTCCACGTACAGCTTGCGATCACGGTAGGTGTCGTCCCCGAACACGGCGCCGTAGCGCGCGGTGATGGCGTACTGGTCGTACTCCTTGAGCTGGTAGCTCATGAAGTATGGGGGCTCGTGCCCCTGGAGCTTGAGCTGCTGATGGTTGCGGCTCAGCTCCGCCGCCATGGCCTCCAGCAGCCCCAGGCGCGGATCGGCCGGAGGCGCGGCGGCGAAGAGGAAGGCGGAGGCGGCCAGCACGGGGAGGACAGGCAGGAAGGGAGAGCGCACGCGCCCACCATACCCGAGCCACCCCGCAATGCATCGACGGTCCTCACCGCCCCGGGTGGGAGCGGCGAGGCCCCTCGGCCGGGAGGCAAACGGGCCTCTCGCCTACGCCTTCATCACCTTCTCACGCCCCGGGCCCACCTGCTTCGTGGCGTTGCGCGTGTCGATGACGCACTGGGACTTCTGCACCACCATCGCGTAGTCGACGCTGGAGTGGTCCGTGAGGATCACCACCGCGTCGTACTGGCCGAGCGTCGCCGGAGACAGCGGCACGGAGCGCAGCTCGTGGTGGAAGCCGTGGCCCTTCTCCAGCTTCGGCACGTACGGATCGTGGTAGGAGACCTCGGCGCCTTTCTCGATGAGGAGCGAGATGACCCGCAGGCTCGGGCTCTCTCGCATGTCGTCGATGTCCTTCTTGTAGGCCGCCCCCAGGCACAGCATCTTCGCGCCGTTGAGCGTCTTCTTGTGCTGGTTGAGCGCCTCCATGGTGCGCTGCACCACGTAGTACGGCATCTGGGTGTTCACCTCGCCGGCCAGCTCGATGAACCTGGTGTGGAACTCGTACTCGCGCGCCTTCCACGTCAGGTAGAACGGATCGATGGGGATGCAGTGCCCACCGAGGCCCGGCCCCGGGTAGAAGGGCATGAAGCCGAAGGGCTTGGTGCTCGCCGCCTGGATCACCTCCCACACGTCGATCCCCATCCGGTCGCAGAGCATCTTCATCTCGTTGACCATGGCGATGTTCACGCAGCGGAAGATGTTCTCCAGCAGCTTGGCCAGCTCCGCCACGCGGGTGGAGGACACCGGCACCGTCTCCTTCAGCGCGCTGGCGTAGAGGGCCTGCGCCACCTCGAGGCACGCCGGCGTGTAGCCGCCGACGATCTTCGGGATCGTCTTCGTGTTGAAGCGCTTGTTGCCCGGATCCTCGCGCTCGGGGCTGAAGGCCAGGTGGAAGTCCACGCCCGCCTTCAGGCCGCTCCTCTCCAGCAGCGGCTTGAGCACCTCCTCCGTGGTGCCCGGGTAGGTGGTGGACTCCAGCACGAAGAGCTGGTTGCGCCGCACGTACGGCGCCAGCGCCTCGCCCGTCTGGATGATGTACGTCATGTCCGGCTCACGCGAGGCCGTCAGCGGCGTGGGCACGCAGATGACGACGCAGTCCATCTCCGCGGCCTTCGCAAAGTCCGTGGTCGCCTTGAGCCTGCCCGCACTGCTGAGCTTCTTCAGCGGCTCGCTCGGGATGTGCTTGATGTAGCTCTCACCCTTCTCGATCTTGTCGATCTTGCGCTTGTCGATGTCGAGCCCCGTCACGGGGAAGCCGGCCTCGGCGAACGCCATGCCCAGCGGCAGCCCCACGTAGCCCATTCCCACCACGCCCACCTTCGCCTCCCGCCTGCGAATCCTGTCCACCAGCGGGCTCACCATCACGCGCATCTTCTCACCCTCCCACGGAGGCGCCGCGAGTCACGGACCGCCTCGCCCCTGCCAGACGACCTTCACAGAAAGACGACCACCCACCTCAGCCATGCCGGAGGCACCAGCCGAGCCCCGTACGTCACCGCCAACGCCTGCATCACCCGCCCGTACCCCGGCGAGTACGAGGACGGCTCCAGGCGAGGAGCCAGCCCCGAAGCGAAGAGCACCACCGCTCGGGCCGCGCCCTCCGCGCCCAGCTCCACCCCGAGCGGCTCGAAGGCACGCGGCGCATCCGGCACCCTCAGGGCCCGCGCGATCTCCTTGGGCGAGGGCGCCCGCAGCCGCGCGTGCCGATCCGGCAGGTGCAGCCGCCCCATCACCTCGTGCGCCCCCATGCCGATGAGCCGGTCCGTCACCGCGAGCGCGCGCTCGCGCTTGTCCAGGTAGAAGGTCCGCTCGATGCCCACAGGCGCGGGCAGCACCCGGTAGCCGTCGTGCCGCGCGGTGAGCCGCTCCAGCTCCAGCCCCGGCTGGAACACCTCCACCCGGGCGCGCGCGTCCTCGGGCAGCGCGAAGAGTCGCGCCGACAACAAAGCCACCTGCTCCACCCCGTCCAGCTGGAGCGTGTTGTGCGCGGCGGTGCTCCGGAAGGCATTGCGCAGCGCCGAATCCCGCGTGTACGTGCCCGTCCCCGGATCCACGATGACGGGCCTCCCGTCCAGGTGCAGCTCGAACGAGAGCTTGTCGTTGTGGCTGTGCCCGCCCACGCCGCCCTGCCCCTGCCGGCCCGCGCTGAGGGTGACGACGGCGCCGGCCCCGCGCAGCACGTGGAGGCCGCCCGCGGGGAAGCTCACCGAAGCCGGGGCCGGAGCCGGAGGCAGCGCCTGGAAGCGCTCCAGGCCCGGCCGCCCCAGCAGCCACGCCGCCTCGTCCGGGAGCTCGCCGCCCGCCAGGGACGCATCCCCGAAGAGCGCGGCCCCCAGCGGCGCCAGGTAGCCATGATCCAGATCCGCCCGATCCCTCAGCGGGAAGACGCGGCCGGAGTCGTTGTCGCCCACCTGCGGCGCCAGCCCCTGCTCCGAGCACCACGCGCGCGCGGCCAGGTACATCCGGCGCAGGCGTTCCTTGTAGCCCCCGCCCAGCTCCACCCCCGCCCCGAGCGCCACCAGCCAGGCCAGGGTGAACAGCTCCACCGAGAGCCGGTGGTAGCACGTGGAGCCCTCGAAGGAGGTGCCCTCCGCGTGCACCTGCGCCTCCACCTGCTCGCGCAGGCCCTTCACCGCGAGCGCCACCTGGCGCGGCGCCCCCGGCAGCTCCGGGAAGAGCAGGCCCACGACGAGCAGGCCCACGTAGTTGGAGACGAGGTGGTTGTTGGGAATGGCGCACTGATCCTCCAGGTGCGCCTCCACCCAGGCGGAGTGCTCGGCGAGCGCGCTCAGCACGGGCACGAGGAACTCGGGCCGCTGGACCTCCGGCGCCTGGGCGAACATGGCCAGCGCCTGCGCCAGGTTGGCCGCGCGCAGCGCCACCTCCATGGGACACGTCCAGTGCACGCCCAGGCCCTGCGGGTTGGCCTGGAGAAAGTCGAGCGACTGCTGGACGAAGCCCCGCGCGAAGCGAGCCCGCTCCTGCTCCTGCTCCTCCACCCAGTAGCCCTGCGCCAGCGCGACGAGGCTGTCGAGCCGCCCGAGCACCCACGGGTACTTCGGATCGATGCCGGGTTGCCGCAGCCGGATCCGCTCCATGGGCTCCAGGGGGTAGCGGTAGCCGCTCAGCGCATCCAGGGACCAGTCCACCGGCCTTCCCTCGCCAAAGGCCACGCGCGTGCCGAAGACGTCGAACTCCTGGCGCAGCGCCGCCCGAGCCCGCCCAAGGGCCCGCTCCCGCGCCCCCGGGATGGCCGCGAGCGCCTGGAGCACGGACGAGCGCTGGCTGTGCTCACACCACACGCCCGTGCGACGCGTCTCCAGGGCCCTGGCCGCCAGCGCCGCGGCGGAGTCCGCGCCATACGCCTGGAGGATCCGCGCCTCATCCACGCGCTCCCTGCGCCGATACAGCGCCTGCCGGGCCACCCCCTGCACCCGCCGCACCGCCCCCCTGGCCACGGCGGCCGGCGCAAGCCGCACGAGTGCCGTGTAGTAGTCGAGAGTCCCCATCCAGCCCCTTCCACCTTCCTGCCCATCCAGTAGCAATCGCCCGGCCAGCGAAAACCCGTTGATGTTGCTGGGCTCTGCCCACCCCGAGGCGCAAGGTGCCGGTAAAAAGTCCAGGCGCCGCGGTTCCTCTGGGTAACGCGGTTCTCCGGATCGTGCGCAGCGGTGCCGTGCCTGGGAAGCGTTGCGCCGATCCTCTGCCGTGCTCATTCCTGTCCGCGTGCGTGGCGGAGCGTTGAGTGGGCGGCGCCCTGGGGCAACTCCCGGAGCGGCTGCGGAGGTGGAGCGGGCACTGGCGACAGTGGCCGAGCTGGCGCTGCGGAATGGAGCGCTGGCCGGCCTGGACGCATTACTGCGGCTGGCCGTGAGCCTGACGGGGGTGGCGGGGATCGCGCTCCATGAGGGGCGTGTCCGCATCGCGGAGGCGGGGCTGAGGCCTCCACCGCGCTCGCGTGCTCGCGCTCCTCAGGTGATCCCCGCCGGGGACGGGCGCGCGGCGCTCGTGCTGCTCCCGGAGCGGCTCGGCCTGGAGCAGCGGGAGGTGCTGGGGCGGATCGCCCGGCTCGGCGCGACGCTGCTGGCGGCCCGGAGGCGGGAGATCGCGGCCCAGGCCCGGCAGCGCTCGCTCTGCCAGGAGCTGCGGAGGCTGAAGCGGGAGCTGGCGCACCGGGAGCGCAATCGCTCGGTGGCCTCCCACGATCTCCGCACGCCCCTGCTCGTCATCAAGGGCTACGTGGACATGATGCGCAAGGGCATGACGGGAGCGCTCACGCCCGCCATGGAGCGCTACCTGGAGCGCATGATGAGCGCGACCCAGGACATGGGTTCCCTCATCTCGCGCGAGCTCGCGCCGGGCAGCGTCCCGGAGGATCTCCTCTCGCTGCTGACCGCCTCCTTCGAGTCCGTGAAGCGCGCGCGTCCCCTCTGCGTGCGCCTGGAGCGCGAGGCGAAGTCCGCCCCCGTGCGCGGGCCCGGAGCGGTGGTGGCGCTGCTGGCGCGGACGCTGGCGCGGGACGTGGGCGCCACGGGGGCGCACACGGTGAGCGTGGCCCTCGAGGCCAAGGAGAAGCTGGGGATGTGGAAGGTGCGCGTGTCCACGGACAAGCAGCGCACCCTGCCCGCCCGGAAGGTGGCGCGGCTGGAGCACCTGGTGCTCCGGCTGGGCGGCACCCTGTCGATCCAGGACGAGGCCCCGTTCGAGCTGCGGCTGCTCCTGCCCGCGGCCGTGGCGAGCCGCCAGGCCTGAGCGGAGGGGCGAGCGGAGGCCACGTACGGGGCAGTGGGCTCGTGTTCGGCTCGGCCGGCGGCGCTGCGTTCCAGCCGGGCCGGGTCGAGGATTCGACGTGACCGGGTCTAGCCACCCGACTTCCCGGTACTCTGCAACCAGCCCGCGCCGAGAAGATCGTCCGAGAAGCCCGCAGCCCGCGCCCGAGCGACAGCGGGCTTCTCCCTTTTGGCCTCCTGCGATCTCAAGCCGACGATCGACGCGACCGTCAAAATTCGTCGGATCCTCACTGCCGTCCACACCCCACTCCCACGGCAACCGCACCCGCAGAGGCGACAGCGCATCTTCCGGTGACATCCCGAAACTTGACCCTGTCGTGATCAAGAGCGTGAAAGCACCTCTCCGCCAGGATGGGCCATTCGTTGGAGGCTTCTCGCACCACGCAATGCCCGTCATCCGTCCAGGGGTACTGCGCGGCCCGCTGAAGGTTGGCGAAGCTCGGATTCGGGGCCTCCAGTTCTCCGAGGCTCGGATCCGTCGTGGCGCAGGCAGAGAGCAGAAGCAGGAGCAGGGGTGCGCTGCAAGTTCGGAAACGCATGGCCACGTCCTTTCAAGCAAGCGAGGTGCTGCGGGTCAAGCCTGCGGGGGCTTCCGCTAGCACCAAACGCGCTTGAGGCTCGAAACGGGTGACTTGCAGAGTTCCGCGGGTGGAGGGTGCGCGGAGGTGACGCCAGCGCCCGCGAGCCTGCCTGAGGAGAGCTGGGCCGAGCGCAGGGGCGACCTACCTTGAGCGTTGTGGGCTTGCCATCCTACCTGTTGAGTGAGTAGAGGTCGGCCCCATGCAGAAGGTGGGGGCGATGAAGAGTCCTGCGGCTTTGAGCCAGGCCGAGCGAGAGCAGCGCCTTGAGAAGTGGGCGCACGAGAGCGGAGTGGAGCTGACGCAGCTGGACGGCATGCAGCGCGGGGTGGTGCTGGGGGCGCTGGTGTTCCTGAGCTTCGTGGGCGGGGTGGCGGCGCTGCGACGCATGGTGGCCTACCTGCTGTCACACAGCGGCCTGGGGCTGAGTTCGGTCATCATCGGCGCGGTGGTGGGCACCACCAACAGAGCAGTGCGCAAGGCACGCCAGGTGGTGCCCAAGGAGTTCTGGAAGAAGCTGCAGAAGGCGCGGCGCTTCAGCGCTCTGCAGAAATGACCCACCTCTGCTCTCGAAAAGTGGACCAGGCGAGGATCGCGATCGCCGA
>JAFGNZ010000265.1 GCA_016926755.1 Myxococcaceae bacterium
ATCCGTGATCAGCTTGCTGCTTCAACCCGCCTGCGACTATCGGGGACTGCGGCATGCCCGTGGTCCATATATTCAGCAGGAGGTCCGCATTTCCCATCATCCGTCCACGGGTACTGCGCCGCCCGCTGAAGGTTGGCGAATCTCGGACTCTGGGGACTCGGGTCCTCCAACTCTCCCGGGCTCGGATCCATCGTGGCGCAGGCCGAGAGCAGCAGCAGGAGCAGGAGGGCGCTGCAAGTTCGCGAACGCATGGCCACGTCCTTTCAATCAAGCGATGTGCGGCGGGTGAGGGGACGGCTCAGGTCTCATACTGGTGCGGTGACGCGTGCCGCTCCGCTTCAGGCTGGCTACGCCACCATCTCCGCGACCATGGCCTCGGCCAGCCGTTGCGCGCCCTGCTCCGCGTCTCGCAGCTTGGATTCCAGTGTGTCGCAGAGGGCCATGAACTGGTCCACCTTGGCGACGATGCGCTTCTGTTCAGCCAGAGGCGGAACAGGTACCCATACGCTGCGCAGTTTCGAGCCATTGAAGTTGGCTTGGCCATTCTGCTGCACGATTCCCGGCTCAAGCTGCGTTGCTCTGAATGCGGGTGTGCAAAAGTAGAGGTTCAGGAATCGAGCGGAATCCAGGCCAGTGAGCACGGATGCTCGGATTAGATATGAGGCAAATGTATACGTGTGGGGCTGTCCTAAGAAGACGGCGGTTTTCCCTACGAGCTCATAGCTGTTTGTTCTATTGAAAAGGATGTCGCCGGGTTCGAGCATCAGCGCATCAATGTCTTCAGTTTCGCGGGAAATGTACCTGAGTGGATTGAAGACGATTTGGCCCCCCTGGAGGTTGTTCATTCGAAGCAGAGGGATGCCGCGCGAATCATCCAGGGGCTTTGATGAAGTGCCGTACTCTACGCGATAGGCCAACTGGTCGAGCCGAACCCATTGCCAGGTTTGTGGGATCTCGAAAGGCGGTTCGACGTGGAGTTCTTCTTCGTATCGAATTGATGCCCTCTGACGTCTCGGTACGCGCTCGATTTTGGCGGTTGCGACCCTGTCGAGCAGTGCGCTGGCGGGCTCATCATGACTGTCTTGAGGTGCCAATTGGCCGCGCGCTGCAAGTTCCAGGATAGTCTTGCGCACCTTTCCGATGCTCTCGGGCGTGTTGAGGAGCACCTGGAAGTTATCCGCCACCCGCTGCCACGCCTTGGCGAACTCCTCTGGCCCTTCCGCGCTCGTGAGGGCATCCAGGGCGGACTGGGTGAGCTTGGTGCCCGTCTCCCGCTTCTTCGTCTGCCGGGCCTCCAGTTCGTCGCAGAGGGCCATGAGTTGGTCCACCTTGGCCAAGATGCGTGTCTGTTCAGGTGCAGGCGGTACGGGTACAGGCAGGTTTCGCAGTTGGGTGATGTTGATAGAGGCGAGATTGGTGGTCTGTTTTGAGGCGCTCGCGAAATATTGCTGGCCGCTCGGGGAGTTGCCAAAGAGGCTGAACCAACGTGGATTCAGTTTTGGCGAAAGTAGCCGAGCCTTGAAGACATGGTTTTGGTGGAGGCAAATGGGGAGTTGGTCTTCCCATACTACGGATCGTCCGAGCTTATCCCAATCTCCACCCTCGGTGAACAGGATGTCGCCTTTGAGGAGGCGGTATTTGTCCAGTTCCTGAACAGGAATCTCGATCTCCTTCATCACACTTAGGTTGAGAAGGTTGCGCTGGACATTGGCGACGCGGAGGTATGGGTACGCTGTCACTTGACGACCTGCTAAATTGCGACCCTTGGTAATGCCGCCCGAGACTTCCGCAATCTGTCCCAGCTTTGTCCAGCACCAGTGCGCAGGAGATTGCGGAGTGCCATTGGAGTTGATGGCGGTTTGGCCGAGTTCCTCGCCGGTTGTTTTGCCTCGCTTCTGTACTATCTGCTGGATCAATTCCTTGGCCGATTCATCCGATGCGACGGGGGCCACGAGTCGCCCTTGGAATGCCAACTCCAAAATCATCTCCCTGAGATTGCCCAGGCCTCCTGGTACTTCGACGAGCACGCCGAAGTTTTTCAGGAACTCTTCCGGCGTCATGGCCCCTTCCCCTCCAGCGCGGCCTTCAGTTCATCCTGCAGCGCCTCACGGGCCTGGGCTACAGCGAGCGCCAGTTCCTGGTACTGCTCCAGCAACTCATCCGCGTTCCCAGGACCGCCCTCCACGGTCCGCGGGTTCTTGATGTCCAGGTTGTATCCGCGCGCCTTGATGTCCTCGACGCTGACCTTCCAGGCCTGCTCGTTCTCCTCCCTCTTGTTCCACCACTCCCGCTCCGGCTTGAACTCCTCGAACTGCATCGGCTTGGTCTTCGAGTAGCTCTTGTATCCAGGCGGGTAGGGGTGCTCGTAGAACCATACCTCCTTCGTGGGCCGGCCCTTGGTGAAGAACAGCAGGTTCGTCTTGATGCTCGTGTAGGGGTTGAACACGCCCTTGGGCAGCCGGACGATGGTGTGCAGGTCGCACTGCTCGAGCAGCAACTCCTTGATCCGCGTCTTCACGCCCTCGCCGAAGAGCGTCCCATCCGGGAGCACCAGCGCCGCGCGCCCGCCATCCGCCAGCACCTTGAGGATGAGCAGCAGGAACAGGTCCGCCGTCTCGCGGGTGCGGTGCGCCTGGGGGAAGTTGTTCTCGATGCCCGGCTCCTCCACGCCGCCGAAGGGCGGGTTGGTGATGACCACCTGCACCTCGTCCTTCGGGCCGTAGTCGCGCAGCGGCCGGGCCAGCGTGTTGTCCCGGCGGAGCTGCGACGGCACATCCACCCCGTGGAGGATCATGTTCGTCACGCCCAGCAGGTGCGGGAGCTGCTTCTTCTCCACCCCGAAGATGCTGGCCTGGAGCTGCTGCTCGTGCTCCGGCGTCTTCACGTACCTGCCGCGCACGTGGTCGATGGCGCACGTGAGGAAGCCGCCCGTGCCGCAGGCCGGGTCGAGCACCTTCTCCCCCAGCTTCGGATCCACCCGGTCCACGATGAACCGCGTCACCGCGCGGGGCGTGTAGTACTCGCCCGCGTTCCCCGCGCCCTGCAGGTCCGACAGGAGCTGCTCGTACAGGTCGCCGAAGTGGTGCCGGTCCTCGCTCCGGTTGAAGTCGATCTCGTTGAGCTTGTTGATGACCTTGCGCATCAACGTGCCCGACTTCATGTAGTTGAAGGCGTCCTCGAAGACGGAGCGCACCACGGTCGCCTGCCGCGCGCTCTTCCCCGAGCCCTGCAGCTCCTTCAGCTCCTTGAAGAGCGTGTTGTTGACGAAGTCCAGCAGCGCGTCCCCGGTGATGCCCGCCGGGTTCTCCGCCCAGGTGCGCCACCGGAGCTTCTCCGGGATGGGCGAGCGGTAGCCCCGCTCCGTCACCTCCAGCTCCTTCTCCCGGTCATCGAAGACCTTGAGGAAGATCATCCACACGAGCTGGCTGATGCGTTGGGCGTCCCCATCCACGCCAGAGTCCTGGCGCATGATGTCCTGAATCGTCTTGATGGTCGTACCGAGCGACATGGCGCTCATGCACTACCCAGGCTCAGGAGGCTTTGTACAGCGCTTCCTCCACCCGGCGGATGGCCGCCTCGTACGGCTCCACGCCGCCGAACCGCCGGATGAGCTCCAGGGGTGTGCCCAGCTTCGCCAGAGGAGGCAGCCTGAGCGCCTGCTTGTCCTCCAGGTCCTCCAGTCCCCCGTTGGCGAACTGGTCCAGCAGGGCCTCCAGCACCGCGCGTGCAGGCTCACTGTACGGGGAGAGCACCTGGCGCTGGAGCACCTGGTCCACCCGCTGCTTCCGGGTGAGCGCCGGCTGGCCGAAGACGACGTGGCACACCAGATCGAAGGGCGAGTACCCCGGCCCCACCATCTTCTCCAGCGCCTCGAAGATGACGCCGTGCTCGGCCAGCTCGTCGAGGACGGCCCGCTTGCTCTCGGCCTGGGTCCAGCGCTCGAGGAAGGCGTCGAGCGAGGGGTACGCCTGGCGCACCTTGGTTCGCGTGTAGTCCCGGAGTTCCTCGGTGATGAGCTTGCCGTCCGAGCCGAAGTACTGGATGCGCTCGGCCACCACGAAGACAGGCACGTTGCCCACCACGTACTTCACCCGGTCGCCGTGGCCCCGCTCGTCGCGAGGGAAGCGCACCCCCTCGGGCGAGGGCTCCCCGGGGGGCGCCCGGTCCTCCGGGGGCACGGGGGGCTCGTCATCCCCGGGCGAGTACACCTGCTCCGGCACCCCGTCGAAGGCCGGGTCGGCGAACAGCTCGGTGGCCCGGCGGAAGTCGATCAGGGTGAAGTACTGCTTGCCGTAGTCCTCACGCAGGCGCGTGCCGCGGCCGATGATCTGCTTGAACTCCGTCATCGACTGGATGTTCTGGTCCAGCACGATGACCTTGCAGGTCTGCGCGTCCACGCCCGTGCTGAGCAGCTTCGAGGTGGTGACGATGACGGGGTATTCGCTCGCCGGGTCGATGAAGTTGTCCAGCTCGGCCTTGCCCACGGGGTCGTCGCCGGTGATGCGCATGACGTAGCGCCGGTTCCGCGCGCAGAGGTCCGGGTTGGCCGTCACCAGGGCGCTGCGCATCCGCTCGGCGTGCTCGGTGTCCTCGCAGAAGACGATGGTCTTCGCCATCCGGTCGGTGGCCTTCAGGAACTCGGTGACCTTGCGGGCCACCAGCTCCGTGCGCTGCTCCAGCACCAGGTGACGATCGTAGTCGCGCTGCTCGTAGACGCGGTCCTCGATCTCCCGGCCGTACTTGTCCACCTGGCCCTTCTCCGGCCGCCAGCCGGCCAGGTCCTTGTCCAGGTCGATGCGGACGACCTTGTAGGGCGCCAGGAAGCCATCCTCGATGCCCTGCTTGAGCGAGTACGTGTAGACGGGCTCGCCGAAGTAGTCCCGCGTGGAGACGTCCGCGGTCTCCTTCGGGGTGGCCGTCAGGCCGATCTGCGTGGCGGACTGGAAGTGATCCAGGATGTCCCGCCACGCCGAGTCTTCCGCCGCGCTCCCTCGGTGGCACTCATCGACGATGACGAGATCGAAGAAGTCCGGGGGGAACTGCTTGAAGATGTCCTTCTTCTCGTCGGCGCTGGTGAGGGCCTGGTAGAGCGCGAGGTAGACTTCATACGCCGGGTCCACCTCGCGGTGGACCACCTTGGTCAGCGTGCCGCCGAAGGGCTTGAAGTCGTTGGTCTTCGCCTGATCGACGAGGATGTTCCGGTCGGCGAGGAAGAGGATGCGCTTCTTCACCCCCGCCTTCCACAGCCGCCAGATGATCTGGAACGCCGTGTACGTCTTGCCGGTACCGGTGGCCATCACCAGCAGCACCCGCGACTGGCCCTTGGCGATGGCCTCGAGGGTGCGGTTGATGGCGTTGACCTGGTAGTAGCGGGGCTCCTTGCCGCCCGCGTCCGCGTAGTAGGGCCAGGTGATGACGGGGATCAGGTCGGGGGTGAAGCCCTTCGCCTGGCAGTAGCGGTGCCACAGCTCCTCGGGCGAGGGGAAATCCTCCAGGCGCAGCTCCCGCTCGGGCGTGGGGGACAGCCCCGTGCGGTCGTGCTCCAGGAAGCCATCTCCGTTGGAGCTGAAGACGAAGGGCACGTCGAGCATGTCGGCGTACTCGAGCGCCTGCTGCATGCCTTGGCCCACCGCGTGGTGGTTGTCCTTGGCCTCGACGAGGGCGATGGGCAGGTTGGGCTTGTAATAGAGGATGTAGTCCGCCCGCTTCTGCTTGCCCCGGCTCACCGTCTTGCCTCGGACGATGACGCGGCCCTCGGTGAAGGAGACCTCCTCGCGCAGCTGTGTCTGCTGCCACCCCGCGCGTTCGATGGCCGGGGTGATGTACTTGGTGCAGATGTCCCGTTCGGAGAGGGTCTTCTTGTCGAGCGCGAGCAGGCGGAATCTCCTCGGCGCGAGCGCCGGGGAGGGACCTCAGCACCAGTGCTCGGAGCGCAACAGGACCCCCCAGGTCCTGGATGAGCCTGAGGACTTCTTGGGCGGTGAGGGACCACCTCGCCACGCTCCACCGCAAGGCCTGAGCAGGCAAAAGGTTGAGGTCGGATCCTCACTGCCGTCTACATCTGGCCGGCGAATTCCCCCGCGCGCTACTACGGACTCAGTCCGTAGTGGCCGCAGGTCGCCTTCTGGCCGGAGGGCCCCCCCACGCGCTACTGCGGACTCAGTCCGTAGTGGCCGCGCCCCCCTATTCCATCCAAGCAGCACGTCGAGTTGGAAGGTGTGGCGCAGCAGCCTGGCCCAGTCGATGCGCGGGCGTTTCGGCCGCGGGGGCGGTGGTGACTCCGGCACGGGCGCAGGAGGCAGTGGCCTCACGTCTCGGCCCAGCCTGGTGACGACGCTGCGCAGGCGCGCGTTGGGCCCGAAGACGCCGTGGAAGCGGGTGAGGTGGCGGCGCGGGGGTGGCAGCAGCGTGGCCAGCTGCTTCACCAGTTGCCCGGCCGTCAGCAGCAGCGACGTGGCGCCCGAGTG
>JAFGNZ010000266.1 GCA_016926755.1 Myxococcaceae bacterium
ATCCGTGATCAACTCGCTGCTTCAACCCGCCTGCGACTACCGGGGACTGCGGCATGCCCGTAGTCCATATATTCAGCAGGAGGTCCCAATTCATGAGCTGTACTTGCTGGACGGGACACTGATCAAACGGTACGTACCTCCTGGCGTGAGCTACCCATAGAGAGGCTGAGAGAGATGGCGCGCAGGGCGGATGTGGCACGGATCCAGGGTGAATTGATCGATGCCTTCAAGTGGGGAGAGGAAACTCGGGCCCGCGAGCTGGTGTTTCAACTTGACGACGAGCCCAGTGGAGTCCGAGCCGAACTCGCGGCCATGCTCAATGATCCATATGGGCTCGCGCGGCAGGCGGCGGCGTTTGGGCTGGGCGAACTCGGAGGAGCAGCCAGCGTCAGCCTTCTGGAGAAGCAGTTCGCCATCGAGGAAGCTCGGGGGGATTACGATGGAGAGGCCGTTGTGGAGGACATCGTCCAGGCACTTGGGCGAATTGACGAACCTGATGCAAGGGCGAGTCTGGTTCGGAGACTGGAGCGCCTGGCGGCTGGCGAGCCTGAGAGCGCGGACGTCTCCGTGTTGGCACGCGCACTGTGGAGGAGGCGGCACCCAGACCTGATTCCGGCCGTGCGGCAAGGCTTGGAGCAGATCTCCCTTCCCGCGCCAAACGGGTTGCACGGCTTGCAAATGCTCCTGGAGAAGTCGCCCGAAGAGCTCAGTGCGTGGGCGCGCGACCCAGTTGTGCCCGTGGCGTACAAGACGAAAGTGCTCGTGTTGTTCGAGGAAGAGCTTCCAGACATGTGGGTATCGACTGTGCCCGCGTTCATTTTCGCAGCGCAGACATCGTGTGAGCAGGCAGTGCGCGAAGGAGGAGATGCCGCGTACTATTGCGAGCGCCTGCTGACGTTGCTGATGCTGCGCCGAGAGCGTCTCCTGGATGCGCTACCGGAGGAGGTGCGATCTGAGGTGCGTGCTCTGGCCCTCAGGCTGGTGGCAGCTCGCAAGCTCAACTGCGCAGTGCGGGCGGCGGCCATGCTCCAGTTCGTAGGTCGCCCAGAAGATGCGGCAGTTATCGAAGCCCACCGCCCTGCCCATCCGGATCTGGCAAAGGATTTCGATGAGTTCGCGCAGGCGGTGCGTGCCCTCCAGTGAGGTGGGAGACATGGCTCAGAAGCGTGATGTGGCTCGGATTCAGGATGAGTTGATCGATGCATTCAAATGGAACGAAGAGGAGCGTGCGCGTGCGTTGGTATTTCAGCTTGGCGATCACCCTGACGAGGTCCGAGCTGTGCTGGAGTCCATGCTGAAGGATTCCTTTGGGCTCGCACGTCAGGCCGCAGTATTCGGATTGGGCGAGCTGGGCGGACCCGCCAGTGTCAGCCGCCTGGCGCAGCAGTTCGCCGTTGAGGAAGCGCGGGGAGATTACGACGGAGAGGCTGTCGTAGAAGATATCATCAGCGCCTTGGGACGAATTGACGAAGACAGTGCTCGGACGAGGCTGGTGCGAATATTGGAGCACTGGGTGCTCCGCCGGGTGGAGCCCTCGGAGTTCAACGTGCTTGCATATTCGCTCTGGAGGAGGAGGCACCCGGAGCTGATCCCTGTTGTGCGGAGCAGTATTGAGCGGCTGGCTCTGCCAGCACCGCATCTGCTGCACGGGCTGTTGGCGTTGTTGGAAAGAGCTCCGGAGGAGCTCAGCGCCTGGGTGCTCGACCCATCGGTGCCAGTGGAGCTCAAGACGAAAGTGCTTGTGTTGCTCGAGAAAGACATTCCGGACTCGCTGCGCTCTACGCTGCCCGCTTGTGTCGCTGCGACTCAGGTGCTGGGCGCCGAGACGATGAGCGGGGACAGCGCAGTCGCGGATTATTGCGAGCGTCTGTTCATTCTTCTGCTTGCCGATCGCGAGCGGCTACTCGGCTCGCTGCCGAGGGAGGCCTGCACGACATTACGCGCCGTCGCTCGGAGGCTGATTGTGGCAACATTCCCGAATCCGTCCCTCTGGGCAGCGGTCGTGCTCCAGCATGTAGGCCGCTCAGAAGATGCGGCATTCCTAGACAAATATCGTCCGGTGGATCCTACCTGTGCCAAGGTCTTCATTGATGCAGCCCAGGCGCTGCGCAGCCTGCACTGAGCCGGCTGCTCGAGAGGGATGAGTCAGGTGCGCTCTGCCGCGCGACGCAGCTCTCCGAAGAGGCGCGCCAGATCCTTCAGCTGGTAGTGCGCGTTGAGCCCGCTGGGGTTGGGGAGCACCCAGAGCCGCGCGCCTCCCAGCGTCTCCGGCTGGAGGCCGAGCCCGGCTTCCGGGCGCTGGAAGGCGGCGCGGTAGGCGCTGATCCCCAGCACCGCGAGGAACCGGGGGCGGTGGCGCTTCACCCTGGATGCCAGTTGGCGCCCACCGGTGATCAGCTCCTGGGGCGCTACTTCATCCGCGGTCGCCGTGGCGCGATCCACCACGTTGGTGATGCCATACCCGAGCGCGAGGAGCTCGTGCTGCTCCGAGGGTGCCAACAGGCGCCGGGTGAAGCCAGCGGCGTGCAGCGTGGGCCAGAAGCGGTTGCCCGGCCTCGCGAAGTGGTACCCCACCACCGCCGAGTACAGGCTCGGGTTGATGCCGCAGAAGAGGATCCGCAGCCCCGGCGCGATGAGGTCCGGCATGGTGCGCCCCACCGCGGCGAGCAGCTCCTCCCGCGTGGGCCTTCGTGGCGGTGTCATGCTCAGGCAACCTACCGGGTAGGCGGACCGACAGTCTACCGCCGCCGTCTCGCGCGCTTGCCTGGGTTGTCGGTGACATTCCGTGGGTGTGCCGCATAATCGGCCCGGAATGTCACTTCCTTCGATACTCCGGCGAGCCAGCCTCGCGTTCGTGCTCGTCCTCCTGGTGGCGTGCCGCATCGAATCGGCCGCGCCGTCGGATGCGCCCGTCTCGGCGGCCATGGAGGGAGAACCCTCTGGAGATGTGTGGATCTACACCTCCATGTACCGCCACGTGCTGGATGCGCTGGAGCCCCTGCTGAAGGAGAAGCTCCCGAACGTGCGCGTCCACTGGTACCAGGCCGGGAGCGAGAAGGTCGCCAGCCGTCTCGAGGCCGAACGCGCCGCCGGGGCCGTGCGCGCGGATGTGCTCGCCACCTCCGACCCGTTCCTGTACGAGCGCCTCGCGCGTGAGGGCGCCTTCCTCCGCTACGCCTCTCCGAATGTACTCCGCGTCCCGCGCTCGCTGCTCGACCTCGATGCGCGCTATACGGTGGTGCGCCTGGCCACCATGGTCCTCGTGCACCGCAACGGTGGGGCTCCTCCACCTTCCTCCTTCGCGGATCTCGTCGGCGAGCGCTGGAAGGGTCGCGTTGCCATCGGAGATCCGCTCACCTCCGGCACCGCGTTCACCTGGGCCGTGTTCCTCCAGGCGAAGCATGGCGACGCCTACTTCGAACGCCTGCGCGACAAGGGCGCGATCGTCGCCGGAGGCAACGCCGCCGTGCTCCAGAAGGTGGAGAGCGGCGAGGCGGATGCCGGTGTCCTCCTGCTGGAGAACGCGCTCACCGCCAAGGCCCGTGGCAGCCCGATCGAGATCGTCTGGCCCGAGGACGGCGCCGTCGTCATCCCAGGCCCCGCCGCCATCTTCCACTCGACGCGCAACCCCGTGGCGGCCAAGGCGGTCGTGGATCTCCTCCTGTCGCTCGAAGGCCAGCGCATCATCTCGGAGAAGGGCGACATGCACGCGGTGGATCCCCGGCTCGAAGGGCCTCGCGGTGAGCCCGGCCTGGAGGTGCTGATGTCGCGCTCCCAGCCGTGGACGCCCGCCCTCGTCGAGCTGGGCCTCACGCGCGGCGGGGCCATCAAGGAAACCTTCAGCCGGGCCTTCTCGCGATGAACGCGCGCCCGGCGGTCTCCCGATGGCTCGGGCTCGGCGCCTGGTTGGGGCCCATCCTGTTCTTCGCGATCGGGCCGGTCGCGGTCCTGCTCCTGCGGAGCGCGGGCACGCTCGATGAGGGCGCGCTCTCCTCGCTCTCGGGCGAGGCGGGGCCGTTCGTGAACACGCTCGTCATTTCGTTGGGGGCGGCGGTGTTCGCCTTCGTCCTGGGCGTGCCCCTGTCGCTCCTCCTCTTCCGCACGGATCTGCCCCTTCGTGGCACCTTCGCCGTGCTCTTCACGCTCCCGTCCGCCATTCCTCCGTTCATCTGGGGCATGGGGTGGATCTCCCTCGCCAGCCCGCGCGCGGGTTACCTGAACCGGCTCCTGGGAGAGGGGACGCTCGACATCTATGGCCCAGGTGGCATTGCGTTCGTCATGGGGCTGTCGGGCCTCCCGCTCGTGCTGCTCGCGGGGGCGGCCGCGCTCCGGCGTGTCGATCCCGCGCTGGAGGAGGCCGCGCGCGTGTGTGGGGCCTCGCCCGTTCGCGCGCTGCTCGCGGCCACCGTCCCGCTCACCATGCCCTCGCTGCTCTCCGGCGCGGTGATGGTGTTCCTCATGGCCGTCTCCGCCTTCGGCGTGCCGTACATCCTCGGCGTCTCCGCCACGCCTCCGACGCGCGTCCTCACCACGCGCATCTACGAGCTCGTCCTCCTGGGCGGGGAGGGGAGCCTCGCTCGCGCCGTGCTGCTCGCCACCGCGCTCCTGCTGCTCACCCCCGTCGCGCTGTGGGCCACCTGGGCGCTCGGGCGCTCCGGTCGCGTTCGCTTGAGCGCCGGCAAGGGTGTCTCTCCCCGGCTCTTCCCCCTGGGGCGCGCTCGGCTCCCCGCCACCGTGTCGGTCGCCGCCGTGGGCGCGCTGCTGGTCCTCCTTCCGCTCGGCGCCGTCGCCCTCACCTCCGTCCAGCGCAGCTTCGGCGCGGAGCTGTCGTGGGAGAGCCTCACGCTCCGGCACTGGTCCGGCGTGCTGCTCGAGGAGCGGACGCTCCAGGCCACCGGACGCAGCCTGCTGCTCGCGGCCGGGGCCGGCCTGCTGGTCTGTGCCTTCGGGCTCGCCAGCGCCGTGCTCCAGCGCCACTTCCGCCGCCTCGGGGCGGGCGTGGAGGCGCTCGCCGTGTGGCCCTACGCCGTCCCGGGCACGGTCCTCGCCATCGCGCTCCTCATCGCCTTCTCCAGGGACTTGCGCTTCATCCTCTTCGAGCGCGTCGCCTTCGTCCTCGCGCTCTCGCACACGCCCTGGCTGCTGCTCATCTCGTACTCGGCGAAGTACCTCGCGCTCGGCACACGCAACAGCTCCGAGGCGCTCGCCCAGGTGGACCCCTCGCTCGCCGAGGCCGCGCGCGTGAGTGGCGCCGGCCCGCTGCGCGCGTTCCTCGACGCCCCGCTGCCGCTGCTCCGCCCCGCCCTCTTCGCCGCCTTCGTGCTGGCCTTCCTCGCCTGCGCCACGGAGATCACCATGTCCGTCCTCCTGGTCCCGGCCGGCTCCGATGTGCTGGGCACCCTCCTGTTCGAGCTGCAGAGCTACGCGGATCCGTCCGCCGCCGCGGTGCTCGCCTGCGCGTTCGTGGCGCTCGTGCTGCTGGGGCGGGTGCTCGTCTCGCTCGCGCGCCGCCGGGCCGTGGAGGTGCGGTGATGGCCGCCATCGCCATGGAGGGCCTGTTCAAGTCGTTCGGCGCCACGCCCGTGGTCCGCGGCCTCTCGCTCGAGGTGCGCGAGGGAGAGCTCGTCTCGCTCCTGGGGCCCTCCGGGTGCGGGAAGACGACGACGCTGCGGATGCTCGCCGGCCTGGAGCACCCGGACGCGGGCACCCTCCGCATCGGCGGCGAGCTCGTCGCCGGGCCCGGCGTGCGCGTCCCCCCCGAGCGCCGCGGGCTCGGCATGGTGTTCCAGAGCTATGCCGTCTGGCCCCACCGCTCCGTGGAGGCGAACGTGGCCTACCCCCTGGCGCTGCGCCGCCTCCCGAAGTCGGAGATCGCCGAGCGCGTCCGCGAGGCCCTCCGCTGGGTGAGGCTGGAGGCGCTCGCCGCGCGGATGCCCCACGAGCTGTCCGGCGGGCAGCTCCAGCGCGTCGCGCTCGCCCGGGCGCTCGTGTCCGGCCCCCGCGTGCTCCTGCTGGACGAGCCGCTGTCCAACCTGGACGCCGCGCTCCGCGAGGAGCTGCGCGCCGAGATCGCCGCCCTGCGCGCCCGGCTGGGCACCACCATGGTCTTCGTCACGCATGATCAAGGAGAGGCGCTCGCGCTCTCGGATCGCATCGCCGTGATGAACCGCGGCGTCATCGAGCAGGTGGATGCCCCCGAGCGGCTGTACCGTGAGCCATCCACGCCCTTCGTCGCGGCGTTCGTGGGCGGCGCCAACGTCTTCGTCGGCGAGGTGCGCGAGGGCGCCTTCCACTGCGCCGGCAGGGACGTGGTGTTTCCGCTGCCAGCGGAGCTCCACGGCCGCGGTGGGCCAGGCACGCTGGTGTTCCGGCCGGAGGACGTCGAGCTGGGCACCGAGGGCACGCCGCTCCCGCTCTCCGCGCGCCTGTTCCTCGGGCACGCGGCGGAGTACCGCTTCCCCGTAGGCGACACGCTCCTACGTGTAGTGGGCCCGCCGATAGAGGTGCGAGCGGGTCAGGTGCTCCGCGTAAGTCTCCGAAAAGCCAGGCTTTTTCCTGGCACGTGAGCCTTGGCGAAACCCAGGTTCCGGTGCGGCGGATAATGCGCTCATGAGGATCAACAACAAACCTACCCTGGTCCCCCAGCGGACCTCCGACTCCCAGACCCCCCAGTCCGCGGCCACCCCCCGGCAGACGGCAGGACAGACCGTCCGCTCGGCTCCGCGGGACGGCTTCGAGAACGCAGTCTCCTCCCGGAGCGAGGCTTCCGCCTCACGAGGCGGGGACGTCCAGTCGCTGCTCCGGGAGCAGTTCGGCTCGCTCGCCGCGGACAAGAAGCAGTTCCACGATCAGATGCGCGGCATCTTTGGCGAGGGCTACGACAGCGCCAAGGCCGAGCAGTACCGGCAGCAGGCGCTGAAGGGCAACTTCGACTGGATGCCGCCGGTGAAGTGGGTGGGCGCCGAGGTGCTCGGAGGCGCCCATGGCGCGTATGACTCCGAGTCCGGCACGGTGCTCCTCAACAGCGCGCTGCAGGGGGACCCCTCGCTCGCGGCGTCCACCTATGTGGAGGAGGCGGGCCACCACCTGGACGCGCAGCTGAACACCGTGGACTCCGCGGGCGACGAGGGCGAGCTGTTCCGGCGCATCCTCGGCGGCGAGAAGCTGACGCGGGCCCAGGTCGCGGAGATCCGCGCGGAGAACGACAAGGGCACCATCCAGCTCAACGGCAAGTCCGTGGAGGTCGAGTTCTGGAACCCCTTCAAGGCCATTGGCAACGCGGCGAAGGCGGTGGGCAAGGCCGTCTCCGGCGCGGCCAAGGCGGTGGGCAACGCCGTGGTGAACACCGCGAAGGCGGTGGGCAACGCGGCCGTCTCCGTGGGCAAGGGCCTGGTGGGCGGCGCGAAGACGTTCTTCACCGGCATCGGCGAGGGCGTGGGCGGCTTCTTCAAGAACGTCGTCAAGGGCAAGGTGAGTGACGCCTTCCAGTCGCTCGTGCGCGGCGCCGACAAGGCGTTCCTCCAGGCGCCCCTGCGGGTCGTCAACGGCGCGCTGGACGGGGCTCAGAACCTCCTCGACGGCGCCAGCAGGCTGCTGGGGCCCCTGGGCAAGCCCGTGCGTGAGATCGGCACGCGCGTGCTCGACGCGACGCGGACCGTGGCCGACACCGCGGGCGGCATCGTCCGGGATGTGTTCCGCACCGTGACCGAGACGCCGCTGGCGCTCGCCCGGGGCGTGGAGGAGTCCATCAAGCTGGCGGCCCAGGGCAAGTGGGGCGAGGCCGCCAAGCGGTTCGGCCAGGGCTTCGCGGATGCCGGCGTCCGGGCCGTGGGCGGCGTGGTGGACGTGGTGGCTCGCGGCGTCCAGGGCGTGGTCAACGCGGCGCTCACCCTCTCCTTCGCCGAGGCGCCCTCCCGAGCGCTGAGCGACTCCGAGATCAAGATGCTGAAGCAGGTCTACGGGGACTCGGTCGACTACTCGTCGGTGCGCGTCAAGCAGGGCGGCTCCACCGACTGGACGGGCATGGCGCCGCACGTGGTGGGCAACACCATCTACATGCCCAGCAAGTGGGGCGGGGACAACTTCAACCCCGACGGCTCGTTCACCGAGAACGGCCTGGAGACGCTCGTCCACGAGATGGGCCACGTGTGGCAGAACCAGAACGGCGGCGGAGACTTCGTCCACCGCTCGCTGATGTCCCAGCTCATCGCGACGATCCAGTCGGGCTCGCGCAACGGGGCCTACGAGTGGCGCGAGGGCTACTCCCAGGGCAAGCCCTTCGAGGAGCTCAACCCCGAGCAGCAGGCCCACCTGATCGAGGATCTCGGCAAGGGGCTGAAGGGAGACGGCGCGGTGACGGCCAGTGACTGGAGCCCCCCGCTGAGCGCCGCCGAGCTGAGCTACGTGCAGAAGGCCTGGGACATGGTGAAGCGCGGCGAGGGCTCTCGCTGAGCGGGCCTCACTCCACCCGCGGCGTCAGCCGGTAGTCCCAGCTGAAGGGAAAAAGGTTGTCCACGCGTCCCTGCTCGAGGATGGTGAGCAGGTACCGGCCCGTCTGCTGGGCAGGGACGCGCAGCTCGTAGCCGCCGATCTCGTGGCCCTGCACGTTCAGCAGCAGGAACTCCACGCCCGGCGCCTTCACCGCATCGGCCGGCCCGCGGTTGCAGAAGTGGTGGCGATCCTCATAGAGGAGCGCTCCGTCCGGCCCGGCGACGGTGAAGGCCGGACAGTTCTCCAGGCCCAGCGAGTCCACCTGGAAGACGATCGTGCGGCCCTCGGGCGCCTCCAGGGAGAAGACGTCCGGGTTGTCCTGGTTGGCCCGGCCCTCCACGGGTTGCCCCGGGGTGAGGGGGGTGGCCTGCGAGGCGTCGTCGTTCGGCTCGAGCGCATCGTCAGGCCGGGCTCCACGGGGACAGGCCGCTACCAACAGGGCGAGGGGAAGGAGGGTTCTCCACATGGCCCCGGATTCTGGCACAGCCGATCCGTCGCGAGGCCGGGTTTTACTGGATCCGGCTGACATCACAGCGGCCGGCGGCGTGGCGGGAGAGGTCCTCGGCCACGGTGAGCAGCAGGTTCTGGGTGACGGCGGAGCGCTCGTCCTCGGCGGACTCGCCCTGGGTGAGCCACGAGGCCACCTTGCCCAGGCTCGTCGCCGTCACCACCTGCAGCCGTACGCTCACCTGGACCTTGAAGGACTCGCCGGGCTCGGGCGGATCCTCCAGCGTCCAGGCGGTGCGCTCCAGCTCCAGCGCCGCCGCCCCCGAGGACAGCAGCCGCCCGTCCAGCAGGTACCCGTCCTTCGAGAAGGAGAGCACCTGGGTGAGCCGCGCGCGGTCCACCTGCTCGTCGAACCACACCTTGCGAGGGCGCAGCAGCCTCAGCTCCACCTCCAGCCGCCCCGCCAACCCCAGCCGCAGCAGGCGATCCAGCTCCGGCGTGAGGAAGGCGTGCGCCTCGGGCCGCACCACCACGCGCCGCCCGCTGAGGGTGGCGGTGCACGAGGCCCGGGGCTCGTCCGCCCAGGCCCGAGGCGCGAGGAGCCCCATCGCGGCGATCAGCGCCGCGCCGAGCCCTCGTGCCTGTGCTCCGAGCCGTCCCATGCGCGTCAGAAGGGCCGAGAGAAGAGCAGCCGGAGCTCGGGGGCCCATGAGGCCCGCTCATCCGTGCGCCAGGCCGCCGTCAGCGCCACCTCATCCCCGAGGTGCATGCTCGCGCCCAGCCCCAGCCGGGGATCCCTCCAGCCCTCCTCCTGTCGCACCGCGCCCACGTCCATGAAGACGCCGAAGACGTCCCACCGGTACTCGGCGCTGGCGAGCACCGAGGCGTCCCCCCGGAACTCCTTGAAGCCGTAGCCGCGCAGCGCGCTCCACCCGCCCAGGCCCTCCTGCTTCTGCAGCGGCAGGTCCTCGCCTCCCGCGGCGCGCAGGCGCAGGCGCAGCGACTCGTCGTCTCCCATGGGCAGGTAGAGGACGGTGTCGCTCACCAGCTTCCAGAAGCGCGTCCCCTCCTCGCCACCCAGTGCGGGGCGGCCCACCTCCAGCGTGAGGAAGCTGCGCAGCGCGGGGCGGTTCGGCCAGTTGTCCTCGTGGGAGAGCAGCGAGAGCTCCGGGCTCCGGAAGAGCGAGCCCAGCTCATGCTGGGAGGCCCCGTCGCTGGCGAACTCGAGCCGGCCGATGATGGAGCCGAAGCGGGCCTCGGTCGCCGGCGCGTTGGGGAAGGGCGGGGAGTCATCCCGGAAGAGGGACAGCGGCGGCGAGAGGCTCACCAGCGAGGCGTAGGTGTCCCGTCGGTACTCCGCCCCCAGGAGCCAGCGCCTCCCGAGCCGCCACGTCGCGAAGGCCGCGGCCCCCTTGCGGCGGAAGTAGTCCGCGTCCGGGCGGTTGATCAGCGCGGAGTAGATGTACGAGTCGATCGCGCTGAGCCGCCACCGATCATTCGTGTCGGTGAAGTCGTGGAGCTGGCCGCCCAGCTCCGCCAGCCCGAGCGAGGGGATCTGCGCCTTCGCGCCCAGGAGCCAGTTGAGGCGGCGCTGGCGGCGGGTCTGCTCGGGAGCATCCGGGATGCGCTGGCCTCCCAGGCGCCAGGGGAGGAAGAAGGCCGTCTCCAGCTTCAGGTGCGCGCGGTCTCGCGGATCCCAGATCCGGAGCTGTCCCTCCAGCCCGGGAGCGAGCCCCGTCACCTGCGTGTGCACCGGGAGCAGCTCCAGGTCGAAGTCCGGCCGGCGCGTCCGCACGTGCACCACCACGCGGCGGCCCCGGGTGACGATGCCCGCGGGCGAGCCGTGCTCTTCCCTCTCGTCCCACCACTCGCCGACGAAGTCCTCCCAGTCGAGCTCGACGTGCTGACGCCGGCGTGGCCTCCGGGGCTTCTTCTCCTCCTCGTGGAGCGTGCGGTAGCTCCGCGCTGCGCCCTCGGCGCGCTCCTCGATGACCCGGACCTCCTGCTGCTGCCGCTCCCCGCCCTTCACCTGGAGGAAGGGCAGCGACCTCTCCAGGCGATCCACTGCCTGGGACATGCCGCTGCGCAGGAAGACCTCGCCGGGCTGGATGCCCAGCGCCTCGCGGACGCGCGGCACCATGTCCGCGTCCACACCCTCCACGTCCACGCCCTCGATGCGGCCCTCGTCCACCGCCACCTCCAGGCGGCCATCCGGGTGCAGCGTCGCGGAGAGGCTGGCCAGGAGGTAGCCATCATCGCGCAGCTCCTCGAGCGCGTAGTCCAGGGCCTCCGTGAGGCCACCCGGCACGATGCCGGGCTGGAAGTCACCCCGAGCGTTGATGCGGGCCAGCCACTCCTCCGGCGGACGCGGAGGCGGGCAGACCGGGGTGATCGGCGTGACGTTCACGCTCAGGCTCCGATCGCTGATGCGCACCGTGGTCACCACGTCGTCGTCCTCGTCCTCGTCCTCGTCTTCGTCCGCTCGCACCGTGAGCTGGCTCTCCCGCTGGAACATGTCCTCGAGCAGCTCCCGGGGGGTGATGTCCTGGAGCCCCTGGAAGGAGACGGACGCGACGAAGGGGTGCTCCTCGAGCGTGACGTCCAGCATGGGCACCGCGCCCTCCGCGAGCCGCAGCGTGGGCGTGATGGTGGCGAAGAGGTCCGTGCGTGCCAGCCTCCGGAGTCCTCGAGTGGCCTGCTCCACGGTGAGCGGACCCGCGGGGAGGGCGCTCAGCGCACGGACTTGATCGATCGTGAGGCGCTGGAGGCCCTTCCACTCGATCGTCGAGATCGTCTGGGCCTGCCCGTCCACGCGGAGCTGCAGCGTGCCGAGCGTGGAGGACAGATCTACCGGCGTCTCGTCGGGCTCGACACAGGCCGCGGTCCCCTCCGCGGGCGAGGGGCCAGCGTCCGGGGACATGCCCGCCTCTGGCGGGCCGACGTTCTCGGCGGGAGCGGGAGGAAGGGGCGCCACGGCGGAGCCCCCATCGGCGGGGGCTCCCTGGGCACCGGCGAGGAGCGGGAGGAGACACGTAAGCAGGAGTGCGAAGCGGTTCATGCCAGGCCTGGAGAGCACGGGCCGTTCCAGCCTGCGCCGCGCTGTAAGCGCCCGAAAAAACGAGGGCCGGTCCGACAGCCGGATGTCATTTCCACATCCGGATGTCACGGCGCGATGTGAGGGTGACATCGCCCTCATGAGACCGGGAGGCCCAGCGCCTTGATGCGGCGGTAGAGGTTGCCCCGGTCCACGTTCAGCAGGCGCGCCGCCCCGGCGATGCTGCCGCCCTCCTCCAGCGCCGCGCGGATGAGCTCCCTCTCGAAGTCCTCCACGTGCTCGCGGTAGCTCTTGTCCCCGAAGGTGGGGCGAGCCGCGCGGGGCTCCAGCGGCGCGGAGGCCTGGAGGGACTCGGAGGTGAGGGTGAGCGGGCCGTCGCCGCGCAGGAGGTTCTGGCGCTCGATGTAGTTGCGCAGCTCGCGGACGTTGCCGGGCCAGCGGTACGCGCGCAGGGCCATCTCCGCGCCCGGGGCGACGGCCAGCGGGACGTGGGGCCCGGCGATCTCGGCGGCGAAGGCGCGGGCGAGCGGGAGGAGATCCTCGGGGCGCTCGCGCAGAGGCGGCACGGCGAGCTGCATGACGTTGAGCCGGAAGAAGAGATCCTCCCGGAAGCGCCCCTCCTTCACCGCGCGGGAGAGATCCTGGTGCGTGGCCGCGAGGATGCGGACATCCACGGCGATGGGCGCCGTGCCGCCCAGCCGCTCCACCTCCTTGGTCTCCAGGGCGCGCAGCAGCTTGGCTTGCAGCTCCAGGGGCATGTCGCCCAGCTCGTCGAGGAAGAGCGTGCCGCCCTGGGCCTGCTCGAAGCGGCCGAGCCTGCGGGCGATGGCGCCGGAGAAGGCGCCCTTCTCGTGGCCGAACAGCTCGCTCTCCAGCAGGGTGGCGGGGATGGCCGCGCAGTTGATGGCCACGAAGCGCCCCTTGCGCCCCGAGGCCAGGTGGAGCGCGCGGGCCACGCGCTCCTTGCCGGTGCCCGTCTCGCCCGTGATGAGGACGGCCGCATCACTGGGGCCCACGCGGGCGATGAGGCGGCGCAGGCCCTCCATGGCGGGGCTCTCGCCCACGAGGTGGCCGGGGCGAGCCAGCTCCTCCAGCAGCCGGTGGCGCTCCTCCTGGAGCGCGCCCAGCGCGAGCGCGTTGCGCAGGGCGGTGAGGAGGCGCTCGGGGGAGGGGGGCTTCTCCACGAAGTCGGTGGCGCCCAGCTTCAGCGCCTGCACGGCCTCGGCGGGGGAGGCCTCGCCGGAGAGCACCACCACGGGGGCGGGCAGAGGCCGAGGCAGGCGCGCGAGCAGCTCCAGGCCCGTCTCGCCGGGCATCCGCAGGTCCAGCAGCACCAGCTCTGGCGGGCCCTCGGGCGAGTCGAGCAGGCGCGCGGCCTCGGCGGCGGAGCGGGCCTCGATTGGCTGGAAGCCCTCGTCCGAGAGCAGCCCGCGCAGGCCCTTGAGGACCCCGGGATCATCATCGACGAGGAGGATGCGAGGGCCGGGCTTCATGGCACGAGCGGGGAGAGGGGGAGTTCCACGAGCGCCAGCGTACCTCCACCGGGCGCGGGCTCGAGGCGGAGCGTGCCGCCGTGCTCGTGGGCGATCTTCTGCGCGATGGGGAGGCCCAGCCCGCTGCCCCCGGGCTTGGTGCTGAAGAGGCCTCGGGTGAGGGCGGCGCCCTCCAGCACGGCGGGGATGCCCGCGCCTCCATCTCGGAGGGTGACGCGGAGGGAGGACGGGAGCGCCTCCACGGCGAGGCGGACCGGGGGAGCGCTGGGGGCGGAGGCCTCGGTCGCGTTCTTCACGAGGTTGCCGAAGAGGCGGCGCAGGCCGTCCGGGTCGGCCTGGAGGGTGAGCTCCGGGCCGGGCTCCAGCTCCACGGGGACGGGCGAGGTGCCCTGGTAGAGGGCGCACACCTCCGCGAGCAGGGGCCGCAGGGCGACGGGCTGGAAGCGCGGCGCGGGCAGGCGGGCGAAGGCGGAGAAGCTCTGGGTCATGCGCATGAGCAGGTCCACCTCCTCCTGGAGGAGCGCGACGGCCTCGGAGATGCGCGCGGCGTCGGGGGGAGCGGAGGCCTCTGACCGAGAGAGACGCGCGAGCGAGAGCTTCATTGCGGTGAGCGGGTTCTTCAGCTCGTGGGCCAGGGCGCGGGCGATGTCCTGCCAGGCGGCGATCTGCTCGGCGGCCTTGAGGCGCTCGCGCTGGGCGAGCAGCTCCTGGCCCATGCGGTTGAAGCCGGCGAAGAGGAACTGGAACTCGTCGCGAGGGTGCTCGGGGGCGGGCAGGCGCACGGAGAGGTCTCCACGCGCGTAGGTCGCCATGCCCTGGGTGAGCGTGGTGACGGGGCGGGAGAGCGCGCGGCCGAGCAGCACCGCGGCCAGGGCGAGCACGGCGGCCGAGACGAGCACCAGGGCGGCGATGAACATGGGCACCCGGCGGACGAGCGCCTGGCGGGCCAGCTCCGCCTGCGCGAGGTTGAGGCGGGCCTCCTCGAGCGGGGCCTGGGAGCTGCCGCGGCGCTCCAGCTCGGCGGACACCTCATCGAGGACGCGCTCCACGGGGGCGACGGACACGGAGAGGAGCCGCTCCAGCGCGCTCTGGGCGAGCAGGCCCATGAGCACGAGCGGGAGGAGCCCCGCCGCCAGCATCACGGCGAGCAGTCGGCGACGGAAGCGGGCAGGCGGAGAGGGAAGGGCGGGGGCTGGTGCCATCGACTGGCCGGGGTGGCTGCAGGGCTCAGCGGGAGCCGGGCTTGTCGAGCTCCTTCGAGAGACCCTGGACGAGCTTCAACGCGGTGGCGATCGCATCCGTCCGCTTCTGCGGATCCTGGATGTCTTGGAGGACCTGCGTGAGCCCCTGGGCCGAGGCCTTCAGGTGGGTGGCGAGCTCGGGCGAGGCGGGAGCCTGCTCCGGGGGAGCGCCGGTGCTCTCGGCCTCCTCCTTCTTCTCGGGGGCCTCTTCCGGCTTGCGGAGCGACGCGATGCTCTCGGAGAACTTCGAGACGACCTCGGCCGGGGACTTGAACGTGTTGAAGAAGCTCTCCCGCTCGGCCCGGCAGATCTGCCGCGCCGTCATCCGGTCCAGCTTGAGCACCTCGGTGAAGGTCCGCTCCACGTCGACGCCGCCATCCACGTGGTAGGCCACCTTGTCCTTCTCGAGGTCCTTGCCCCGCCACGCCTCCTCGAGGCGGAAGAGCAGCTCCTTGAGATCCGCCGAGGCCTTCCAGAAGCCGCCCATGCGCGACTTGTGGTCGATGCCCGACGCGAGGCCCTGGAGCGCCGGCAGGAAGGCGGCCAGGAAGAGGGTGAGCGCTACCTCCGACGCGGCCCACTGCGACACGACGACCGCCAGGCTGGCGGTGACCGTCCCCGCCGCGATGACCCGGTAGAAGATCTTCTTCCACTCCTTCTCGGCCATCTGGCGCCGCTCTTCGTACCAGTCGATGTTGAGCGTCACCTCCCCGCAGTAGTCCCGCAGGGTCTGGAAGAAGGGATGCGTGGAGTAGCCGCCCTCGGGCGCCTGCTGGCCGAGGCGCTCCAGCAGGGCTTCGGCGTCATTGTCGGCCTTCCGGGCATCCAGTCGGCACAGGTGGAGCGGACGGTACTTCTCGAAGGAGTAGCGGCGAGCGCCAGGAGTGCCTTGAATCGCCATGGGAGCCCGAGGATGGCAGCACCGGCGTCAGATCGTCCAGAGACCACCCGCCCCAGGGAACGCCCGCCGGCCCGCCCGCTCCCAGGCGCCGCGGGGCTCGGAGGGCCTCGCACACACTCCGGCATGGGTGGCCTCGGGCCTGCTAGGTTCGGGCCGGATGGCCCGCCTCCTCGCTCCGTCCCAGAGTTGGCTGTTCGGCCGCGGAGTGGACCTCGCCGTGTTCGCGGGGGCCGCGCTCGCGTCCGTGGCCCTGGTGCTCGCCGCGCCGTGGATCGGCGCCGTGGGCGACACGCCCCTGTGGGCCTGGGTGCTGCTCGTCGTCTGCGTGGATGTGGCGCACGTCTGGTCCACGGTGTTCCGCACCTACCTGGACGGGGACGAGCTGCGCCAGCGGCCCGCGCTCTACATCACCGCCCCGCTCGTCGCCTACGTCCTCGGCGTCCTGGCCCACCTGATCTCCGCCGGCACGTTCTGGAGCCTCTTCGCCTACGTCGCCCTCTTCCACTTCGTGCGCCAGCAGTACGGGTGGGTGGCCCTCTATGATCGAAGGGCCCGCGTCTCGGACCTCGAGCGGCGCCTGGACGCCGCCGCCATCTACGCGGCCACGCTGGGCCCCGTCGTCTGGTGGCACGCCCACCTGCCGCGCGCCTTCTGGTGGTTCGTGGAGAACGACTTCCTCTCCGGGCTGCCCGCCTGGGCGGGGACGGTGGCGCTCGTCGTCCACGCGGGGGTGCTGGCCGCGTGGGTGGGCTTCCAGGGCGCGCGCGTGCTGCGCGGCGAGGGGCTCCAGGTGGGCAAGGTGCTGCTGGTGCTCGCCACCTGGGTGACGTGGTTCGGCGGCATCGTCCTGGCCCAGGACGACTTCACCTTCACGGTGATGAACGTCGTGCTCCACGGCGTGCCGTACTTCGCGCTCCTGTTCCGCTACGCGCGCGGGCGGTACGCGGAGGGAGGCCATGGGCCCTTCGCGCGGCTGGTGCGCCTGGGCCTGCCGGGCTTCCTCCTCTTCCTGGCGGCGCTGGCCCTGGCCGAGGAGCTGCTCTGGGATCGGCTGGTGTGGCACGACCGCCCCGGCCTCTTCGGCGAGAGCGGCTTCACCCTGCCCGCGGATCTGCTGGCGCTGGTGGTGCCGCTGCTCGCGCTGCCCCAGGCCACGCACTACCTGCTGGACGCCTTCATCTGGAAGGCGGGCAAGGACGCGGCGCTGCGGGTCCGGCTGGGCTGGGCTCCCCGGGCACGGGAAGGTTCGCCATCCGCCACCGTCCCGCCTTCTCCTGTAGCCATGGCGCGGCCGACGGATTAACTCGGGGTTGCCATGTCGCGACTCCTGCTCGTCTCGAACCGCCTCCCCGTCACCGTCAAGGTCGAGAAGGACACCGCCTCCGTCGTGCGCAGCGCCGGCGGGCTGGCCACGGGCCTGCGAGGCCCCCATGAGCGCTCTGGCGGCGTGTGGATCGGCTGGCCCGGGGACGTCTCGCGCCTGTCGGGCGCGCAGCGGGCCAAGGTGGAGTCCCAGCTCGCGGAGCTGCGCTGCGTGCCGCTGTACCTCAGCTCCAGCGAGGTCAGCCGCTACTACGAGGGCTACTCCAACCGCGTCCTCTGGCCCCTGTGCCACTACCTCCCGGAGCGGGTGCCGAGGCAGGACCGGGACTGGGAGGCATACGCCAAGGTCAACGAGCGCTTCGCGGAGCTGGTCGCGCGCCACTACCAGCCCGGCGACACCATCTGGGTGCACGACTACCAGCTCATGCTGGTGCCGGGCCTGCTGCGCCAGCGGCTGCCCGAGGCGTGCATCGGCTACTTCCACCACATCCCCTTCCCCTCGAGCGAGATCTTCCGCCCGCTGCCGCACCGCGAGGAGCTGCTGCGCGGCCTGCTGGGCGCGGACGTGGTGGGCTTCCACACGCCGGGCTACGTGCACCACTTCTCCAGCACGCTGCTGCGGGTGCTGGGGCTGGAGACGGACATCGACCAGATCACCTACGAGGGGCGCGCCGTGAAGCTGGGGGCCTTCCCCATGGGCATCGACGCGGCGGCCTTCGAGGGGCTGGCGCAAGAGCCCGGGGTGCTGGAGGAGGTGCGCGTCCTCAAGGAGCGCAGCGCCGGGCAGCGCCTGCTGGTGGGCATCGATCGGCTGGACTACACCAAGGGCATCCCCCGGCGGCTGCTGGCGTTGCAGCGCCTGCTGGAGCGCGAGCCGGCCCTGCGCGGGCGCCTGCGGCTCATCCAGGTGGCCGTGCCCAGCCGCACCCAGGTGGAGGACTACGCCACCTACCGCGAGAAGGTGGACGAGCTGGTGGGCCGCATCAACGGCCTGTACGGCTCCGTCCACAACGTCCCCATCCACTACCTCTACCGCTCCTTCAACGAGCGGCAGCTGGCGGCCCTCTACCGCGCGGCGGACGTGATGCTCGTCACGCCCATCCGGGATGGGATGAACCTGGTGGCCAAGGAGTTCTGCGCGGCGCGGCCGGACGAGGAGGGCGTGCTCGTGCTGAGCGAGTTCGCCGGGGCCGCCAGCGAGCTGCGCGACGCCGTCATCGTCAACCCCTACGACGTGGAGGCCACGGCGGACGCCATCGAGCAGGCGCTGGAGATGCCGGCGGAGGAGCGGCGCAAGCGGATGCGCTCCCTGCGCGCCCAGGTGAAGTCCCGCGACGTGCACTGGTGGGTGCGCCACTTCCTGGAGACGCTGGAGGCCGTGCCCGCTCCCAGCCAGCGCCCGGGGCAAGGGAGCATGGCGGAGGTGGTGGCGCGGCTGAAGGGGGCGGGGCGGCGGGTGCTGCTGCTGGACTATGACGGGACGCTGGTGGGCCATGCCCCGCGGCCGGAGCTGGCCGGGCCGGATCCGGAGCTGAAGGCCTTGCTGGCGCGGGTCGCGGCCCTGCCGGACACCCAGGTGCACATCGTCAGCGGACGGTTCCGGGAGACGATGGAGGAGTGGCTGGGGGAGCTGCCCGTGGGCCTCCACGCCGAGCACGGCCTCTGGTCCCGCGCCGGGCTCGGGGCGCCGTGGCGGATGCTGGAGGGGGTGTCCTCCGAGTGGAAGGAGCTGGCGCGCCCGCTGCTGGAGGCGTTCACCGAGCGGGTGCTGGGCTCGTTCGTGGAGGAGAAGACGATGTCGCTCGCGTGGCACTACCGGCAGGTGGATCCGGGGTACGGCGCGTGGCAGGCGCGCGAGCTGCGCCTCAAGCTGTGCGAGCTCCTGGCCCAGAGCCCGCTGGAGGTGCTCCCCGGCGCCAAGGTGGTGGAGGTTCGCCCGAGGGGCGTGCACAAGGGCCTCGTGGTGGCGAAGGCGCTGGAGGGGCAGCCACCGGGCGTGCTCGTGGCGGCCATGGGAGATGACCGCACGGATGAGGATCTGTTCGCCGCGCTGCCCGAGGGGAGCCTCTCCGTCCACGTGGGCGGCAAGCTCTCGCGCGCCACGCACCGGCTGAACGGCCCCGGCGAGGTGCGCAAGGTGCTGAGCGTGCTGCTGGAGGCGTGAGCCAGGGGAGGGCCCCCGTGGCTCAGCGCGAGGCGGTCTTCCCGCCCGGGGGGCCCTTCAGCACCACCTTGCGGGAGAAGGCCTGGTCGATCCGGCCGAGGAAGTCCCGGAACACCGTGTAGTCATCCGCCTGGATGCGGGCCGAGGTCATCGCCACCTCGCCGTCGGCGATGAGCTTGCCGCCCTCCTGGCGGAAGGTGAGGCGCACGCGGCCGTAGACCATCGTCTCCTCCAGGGCCGGCGGCAGCTCCGCCACCGTGTAGCCCTCGGGCAGCGTGTAGCGCAGGGTGAACTGGTTCACCCACGGGCCCTGCATCTGCAGATCGAACCGGCGCTCCACCAGCGTGGCGTAGGCCTGCTGGTAGGTGCGGCCCGTGCCGAACGGCAGGAAGCGCAGCGGCCCACCCGGCAGCGCCTCCGCGTAGCGCGGGATCGTCATCCGGAAGTCCACCTCCACGTCGTCATCCAGGAGCGTGGTGTCGTTGAGCTTCACCTCATGCACCGTGAGGCCCGGGAAGCTCTGCGCCCAGGCGCGCTCGAAGGTGGACTTGCGCGAGGCCGCCGCCCGGTACGCCCGGCGGTACTCCGGCGCCGTCAGGCCCGTCACCGTGCTGGCCCCGGTAACCTCCGCCCCGCCGTCCGGCCGCAGCGTCACGTCCATGGTCAGCCGGGTGAGGTTGTCCTCCGCCTTCGCCTCGGGCGTGGTGAGGAAGGTGCTCGTGCCGTCCGGCTCGACGATCAGGACGTTGGCCCGCCGGTCCGCGCTGGGCAGCTCGCGCGCGTTGTGGAACTCCGCCGTCCCGTCCAGGAAGAGCTGGTACTTGGGCACGTAGACGATGGCGTGGTTGAAGGCCGCCAGGCTCGCCGGCTCCTCGCCGATGCGGCCCAGCGTGCGCATGCGCAGCAGCACCATCCGGCTGTCCACCCCCGCCAGCTTCAGCATGGCGTGGATGAGGCTCGCCTTGTCCTTGCAGTCGCCGAAGCGCCGCGCCAGCACCCGGTCCACCCGGTACGGCTTGTAGCCGTGGATGCCGAACTCCAGCGCCACGTAGCGCGTGTTCTGCACCACGAAGTTGTAGATGGCCCGGATCACCGCATGATCGTCCTCGCGGTCCACCCCCGCCAGCACCTGCTCCACCGTCTGTCGCAGCTCGTCATTGGGCGTGAGCTGATCCCTCACCAGGCCCCACCAGTAGCGGGACACCTGCTCCCACGTCTTGTACGTGGACACGTGCAGCGTGGAGGCCACCTCGGACCAGCCCGGCATGCCCGGCTCCGGGACGATCTTCGACACGCTCTTGGCCGTCCACCGGTACACCACGCGCCCGCCCTCCAGCTCCTCCTGGTCATGCGCCACGCCGGCCAGCTTCGCGGAGTTGGAGTACAGGGGCCGCTCGCGCGGCATGTCCACCACGTACTGGTAGCGGACCTTGGGGTAGATGCTCTGGACGGTCTGCACCTCGCCCCAGTAGTCCGACAGCAGGTTGTCCAGCGCCGTGTCGTCAATCCGGTACTGCAGCTCCAGCACGTCCCCCGGCGCCAGCGCGGGGAAGTTGAGCATCTTCGCGCGGGCGTCGTAGTACATGCCCGTCCACGGCTCGTTGATGTTGCGCTCCGTCTCTCCGTAGCTCTCCACCACGGAGCCGTCCGGCTTGGTGATGCGGGCCTTGAGGATGCGCACCTCCTGCCGATCCGGCGAGTAGGTGACGGGCTGGGTGCGGAAGTCCTCCACGCCGCGCTGGTTGTTCACCTTCACCACCAGCTGGTGCTGCTGGCTGGACAGGCCGTTCTTCTGCACGCGGGTATAGAGGTTGTCCACCAGGTACACCGCGTCCTCGGTGGGGTAGGCCTCCGCCTCCTTGAACAGCGGCGCGGCGTCCACCAGGTAGCGCTGGCCAATCCCGCCGGACTCGCCCTTCAGGGTGCGCACCACCTCCTTGAGGTTCGGGTTCTGCGGCCGCAGCACCAGCGAGCGCTCGAAGGCGGCGAGCGCGTCCTCCCGGCGCCCGGCGGCCAGCAGCGCGCGGCCCTCGCGCTCGTACACCTCGGGCTCGTCCGGCGAGAGCGCCCGGGCCTCGGCGAAGTGGACCGCGGCCTCCTCGGCCTGGCCGTTGGCGGCCCGCAGCTCCGCCAGCCGCACGCGCGCGTCGTTGTCGAAGGGGTTGAGGGCGAGCTGCTGGGTGTACTCCCGCACGGCGGCGTCCAGCTGCCCCATGTCCGCGAGCTGGGAGGCCAGCATGCGGCGGCTGGAGGCGTCATCGAAGCGCAGCGCGAGCGCCACGCGCAGCCGATCCAGCACCTCCTGGTGACGCTCCAGCTTGCGCGAGGCCGCGACGGCGGCGCGCACCGCGCGGGGCACGCGGGGCAGGCGGCGGAACGTCTCCTCCACCATGAGGTGGGCCCGCGCGCTCTCTCCCAGCGCCTCGTAGGCGCGGGCCAGCGTCAGCCACGCCGCGGCCACCTCCGGCTGCTTCTCCACCACGGGCTGGAGCAGGGCGGGCACGCGCTCGGGGTGGCCGCGATCCAGCTCGTGCTCGGCCAGCGCCAGGCGCGCGGAGGAAGAGTCCGGTGCCACCCGGACGGCCGCCTCCAGGAACTGGCGCTTCAGGTTCTGATCGTCTCGGTGGTTGGCGGCGGCCAGCAGCTGCAGGCCCACCTCATTCGGGGCCGCCCGGGCGGCGCGCTCGGCCTCCACCGTGGCGGTGTGCTCGCGCTCGTCATAGGCGCGGAAGAAGGAGAGCACCGTGGCGTACTCGCCGCGCAGCGTGGCGTCCCCCGGCTTCTTCTCCACCAGCTCGCGCAGCGCCGAGGTGACGGTGGGCAGCGCCTGGGGCGCCGGGCCCGCGCCGCGCTCCAGGGCCGGCGGCGTGGAGGGGAGCGCCACGCGCACCGCGCCGCGCCCACCCATGGGCTCCTGGCGCAGGTAGAAGCCCAGCGGGCCGGACTCCTGGCACACCTTGAGGAGCACGCGGTTGAGCCCCTTGCGCAGCTTCACCGCCACGCGCGTCTGGTCCGGCCGCGGCAGGTTGTAGCGATCCTCCTTCGCGGCGGGCTGCCCGTTCACCCACAGCCGGAAGCCGCCGGAGGTGCCCACGCCCAGCGCCACCTGCGTCTCCGCGGGCGCGTCCAGCCACGTCAGCGCGTAGGCCACCGCCTCGCGGTTGGGGCGCACCGCCGCGGCCAGGTCCACGTAGCCCTCCGTCGGGGAGACGGCCAGCTTGCGCCAGGACACCTCGCGGCCCTTGGCGCCCGCGAAGGTGGCGGAGAGCTCCACCGAGGCCGCCTCCGGGCCGAAGTCGGCGTCACACCCGCTCTTGCCCTCGTTCTCGAAGCCACCCACGACGTAGAAGTCCCCGATGAAGCCGAGCGAGCGCTGCACCTCGGCGGCGCGCACCGTGCGGCCGCGGGCCCGCTCCAGGTCCATCAGCAGCATGGCGGCCGTGGCGCGCGTGCCGGGATCGGCGCCGCGGCGGCTGGCGATCTGGGCGTAGGTGCTCGCCAGGGGGGCGATGTCCTCCAGGTCATCTATCAGCCCATGGAGGCGGATGAGGTAGGCGGTGCCACGGGGAGAGGAGGAGAGCTCGAGGGCCTTCGCCGCGTACCCCTGGGCGGCCTCGTTGGAGGGGTCCGCGGAGCTCGCGGGAGCCAGGAGCGGGCAGGTGAGCACGAAGACTGCGGCAAGCCAGGTGAAACGCGACATCCGTCGTATCCCTCGTCCTTCGGTGGGTGGGGCCTGGGAGGCCCCGGGTAGGGGCTGACGCCGGTGAACAGGCACCGGGGGGGGCACCTTCCCCTGCATGCGGCTTCGGAGGGCACTCAGGCAACCGAAAAGGTGACGGAGCGTGAAATACACACCGCTCCGGGGCTCCTCTCCATGCATGAGGGAGGAGCGCCATCCGGGACGTGAGGGCGGGAGCTCTCCGCCTGGCTCTCGGGAGGGCGAGCGGGCGCGCTCAGACCGGGCGGAGGTTCGTCCGGCTCGGGCGAGAGCCCGGCGTCAGCTCCGCGCAGGCGGCGAACTCCTCGGCCGCGAGCAGCTCGGAGCTGGAGAGGATGCGGTCCACGTCCAGCAGCAGGACGAGCCCCTCGCCATGGCGCCCCATGCCGGCGATGAAGGAGTCCATCGGGCTGGTGGAGCCGAAGCTTGGCGCGGCCACCACATCCCGCGGGTACAGCTCCACGCTCTGGCCCACCGTGTCGGCCGTCAGGCCCAGGAGCATCGGCTGGCCCTCGCGGTGCACCTCCACCACGAGCACCACCGTGCGCGCCGCGGTGGAGCGGAACGCCTGGCCGAGCCGGGAGCCCAGATCCACCACCGCCACGGGCTTGCCGCCCACGCCGATGGCGCCGCGCATGAAGCGGGGCGCCGCGGCCACGTGGGTGACGGCCACATTTCCGAGGACCTCTCGCACACAGCCCTCAGGGACGGCGTAGTGCTCGCCTCCCAGGAGGAAAGTGGCGTACCGCACTGCCTGCTCGGGCACCACTGCCAGTGTCATAGCGTCACCTTGGGCGAGAGGATTCTGACGGTCTCGATCACAGTGAGAGTGGAAACGTATATGGCCCGGGGGCCCAGGAAACAAGCGAAACCCTTGGGGCTGCAAATCCTCGGGCACTTGGGAAGTTAAGAACTCCCAGTGGTTCAAGGTAGCACCATGTGAGGTAGGTGTCTCCAGAAAGAGTGGGGAGCCGGGCTCAGGCGGCGAGGGTGTAGGCGCGGGCGATGGCCAGCACGTCAACGCGGGCGGCTCCGGCCTCGCGCAGGGCGGCGGTCGCGGCGCGGGCGGTGGCTCCGGTGGTGAGGACGTCGTCGATCAGGAGGAGGGACTGGCCCGCCACCGAGGCAGAGGCCGTGAAGGCCTCGGCGACATTGCGGGCACGCTCCGCCTCGGAGAGCCCCACCTGGCGCTGCGTCTCGCGGGTGCGGGTGAGCAGGCCCACGGGGGCGCGGCGGCCCGTGGCCCGGGCGAGCGCGCCGGCCAGCAGCTGGGTCTGGTCATACTGGCGCTCGCGGAAGCGGCGCGTGTGCAGCGGGAGCGCCACGAGCAGCGTGGGGGCACGGGCGAGGAAGCTGCGGGCCTCGTCGGCGAGCAGCGTGCCCAGCGGCTCGGCCAGCTCCGGGTGGTCCTCGTACTTGAAGCGGTGGATGGCGCGGGCCACGGGGCCCTCGTGGGCGAAGGGAGCCCAGGCCCGAGAGAAGGGAGGCGGATGGAGGCGGCACCGCGGGCAGTCTCCGGAGGGGAAGTTCCCGGGCTCGGCGCAGGTGCGGCAGCAGGCGGGGGGGACGCGCTCCAGGGCGGTGTCGCACGACTCGCAGAAGGCGGCGCTGGCCGGGAGGACGCGGGCGCACGCCAGGCACGAGGGCGGGTACAGCAGCTCCAGCAGCCCGCGGCACAGCCCGCTCAGGGCGCTCCCGATGCGTGAGGACTGGGGCTGGCTCGGCTCGCCGTGCATGGATGACTCCTCCGCGGACACCTTGGGGTTCCGGGGGAGCCCAAGCACACCGCGGGCCACGGCCAGGCGCGCTCCGCACGCTCGGAGGCCCGAGGCGCACCGTGCCATGAGCCGCCACGAAAGGAAGCCCCGCCGTCCACGAACTCGGACGGGTGGCGTCCGGCGCTACAGCGAGGCGCGGTTGTAGCGGCCCACGTCACAGGCCGGCTCCCGAGCTTCTGTGATGTCACGGGGATACGCGCTGGCGCGCATCCTGCTCTCCGCGAGGGCTCCCCCCATCGCCCCGGAAGTGGGGCCGAGGTGTTCTCGCATGAGCTTCATTCGTCGTTTCGGCATCAAGCGCGCTCTCGTCGTGGCAGCCATCACCGGTGGCCTTGGAGCCCTGGCCGCCGCGGCGCTGCCGGTGCCTCCGCCCTGGCCGCCGCCGCCGCCGCCGCCCACGTCCGATTGCGGCTACTGCTACAACGTGGACATCCCGAACACCACGTCGACCGGCGCGAACGATCTGCACGTCACCCTGCAGGGCCCCTCGAAGATCTGCAACCACTACACCGGGGGGTTGAACCCGTTCGGGTTGCCGGCGACACAGATCAACGGCAACAAGATCACGGTGGACTTCGCCTCGGCCACCACGTGGGTGCAGCCCGGGGAGATTGCCCACATCGGCTTCTGCGTCAACTCGCCGGTGTCGGGGATGGTGCAGGGCGACTACAACAGCCTGCCCCCGTTCTACTGGACCCGGCGGCGGATCATCACCGGGGACATCATTGCCGTGGGCCATGCCTGGCAGGTGGTCCGCGCGGACCTGGGCACGCTCTCGCCGGTGGTGACGCTCATCAACACCACGCCGACGAACATCCACATCCGGCAGATCGACTGGGCCGTGGTGAACGACGCCATCCCGCTGAATGATCTGATGTGGAATGGCCTGGAGCAGGCGCTGGAGTGGCAGCCGCTGCCGGGTGGGCAGCTCGAGCCGGCCTCCAGCGAGGCCCCGAGCTTCTTCCAGGCGCCGATCCCTGCCGAGTTCGAGCCGACCGACTCGCGGCACATCGTCTTCCGCGTCTGGGCCGAGGACGCGGCCGACCCGCGGAAGTTCAACCGCGGGCTGGGTCAGGCCTCCATCGCGACGCTCGCGCAGCAGGATCAGTAGCCGCGCGGTGATGCCCCGGCAGGGCCTGGGCTTCAGAGGAGGCCTTGCCGGTTCATCTCCTTGGGCTGAGGCAGGCCCATCACCTTGCAGAGGGTGGGGGCGATGTCCGCCAGCACGCCGGGGCGCAGCTTGTGCCCGCGGAAGTCCGGGTGGATGAGGTAGAAGGGCACGGGGTTGAGGGTGTGCGCGGTGTGCGGCTCGCCCGTCACCGGATCCTTCATCTGCTCGCAGTTGCCGTGGTCCGCGGAGATGGCCAGGGCCCAGTTGTTGCGCTGGCACGCGGCGCCCAGCTGCCCCAGGCACTCGTCCACCACCTTCACCGCCTGGATGGAGGCCTCCAGGTTGCCGCTGTGGCCCACCATGTCCGGGTTGGCGAAGTTGACGAGCGCGAAGTCGTAGGCGCCCGAGTCGATGCGCTTGACCAGCTCGGCCGTCACCTCGCGCGCGGCCATCTCCGGCTTCAGATCATACGTCTTCACGTCGCGCGGGGAGGGGACCAGGTGCCGGTCCTCGCCGGGGTACACCACCTCTCGGCCGCCGTTGAAGAAGAAGGTGACGTGGGCGTACTTCTCGGTCTCCGCGGTGCGGAACTGCTTGAGGCCGTGGTGCGCCAGCAGCTCCGGGAAGATCTCCTGCGGCTGCTCCGGCCCGTAGGCGACGGGCAGGTTGAACGTCTCATCGTACTGGGTCATGCAGACGTAGCGCCCGAGCACGAGCCCGCCCCGGTCGAACTCCTTGAAGGCCGGATCGGCGAGCGCGCGCGTCAGCTCGCGGGCGCGGTCCGCGCGGAAGTTGAAGAACATGGCCACGTCCCCATCCTGGATGCGGCCGACGGGGGAGCCATCACCCTGGACGATGAGGGTGGGCTTGACGAACTCGTCGGTGATCTTCTCCGCGTAGGAGGCGCGGATGGCGGACAGCGCGTCGGGGGCCTTGTGGCCCTGGCCGAAGACGATGGCGTCATAGGCGAGCTTGACGCGATCCCAGCGCTGGTCGCGGTCCATGCCGTAGTAGCGCCCGCCCACGCTGGCGATGCGGCCGGCGTGGGTCTCCTTGAGGAAGCGCTCCAGCTGCTCCACGTAGCCCAGGCCGCTCTGGGGCGGGGTGTCGCGCCCGTCGAGGAAGGCGTGGATGTAGACCTGGGGCAGGCCGCGATCTCGGGCGGCCTTGAGCAGGGCGAACAGGTGCTCCATGGAGGAGTGCACGCCGCCGGGCGAGACGAGCCCCAGCAGGTGGAAGGCCTTGCCGTCGGCCTTGGCCTTGTCCATGGCGGCGCGGATGACGGGGTTGTTGCCCAGCTCACCGGACTCGGTGGCGCGGTTGATGCGGACCAGGTCCTGGTAGACGATGCGGCCGGCGCCGATGTTGGTGTGGCCGACCTCGGAGTTGCCCATCTGCCCTTCGGGCAGGCCCACGGCGAGGCCGGAGGTCTGCAGCTCGGTGAAGGGGAAGCCGTGGGAGATGCGGTCGAGGTTGGGGGTTCCGGCGAGGAGGATCGCGTTGTCCGCTCGCTCCTTGCGGATGCCCCAGCCATCCAGGATGCAGAGCAGGACCTTGTGCGCAGGTTTCATGGGGCCAAAGCTAACCACCTGGGCGGCGGGTGGGAGGGAAAAGTGCACGCCCTCGGAGGGGCCGTCGCCCGGCGGACGGCGGAGCCTCCTGGGTTCATGGGGCTACTCCGGGAATGCCAGGTCGGTTCCCGAGCGCACCAGCCGGGCTGGCGTGAGTGGCTCCTGTGGCTGTAGGAGGCGAGGGAGGCGCGGAGCCGGAGGATCATGGCAGCGAGACACCCTCACGCACCGCTGGTGGTCGTCCTTCCGGCGCTCATGGTGTTTGTCATCGTGCCGGCGGGCTGCCAGGGCTGTCATGAGCGCGCGCCTGATCCTCAGGTGGGAGCAGCAGCGCGGGAAGGCGGAGACGCTTCTCGGGCTGTGAGTGCCGAGTTGGATACGCAGGAGCCCACCTTCCCCGAGGACTTCGAGTTCGGTCTCGCGAACACACGCATGCTCCAGTTCGCCGGGACCATGGATGCCAGGAACCGCTATGTGCCCACGGTCATGCTCTCGATCGATGAGCCCATGACCTCCCCGGACTGCAGCGGCATCCTCGTGAGCCCACGCCTGGTCCTGACGCTGGGAGCTGCGTTTGTTCGCGGCGCGAGGTGACAGACCCGGCAGGTAGAGGCGGGACCCTGTTGGATAGCGCTCGCTGTCAGGAGCGTGTCTTCGTCACGGCGGTCTTCTACGAATCCGCGATGGACGAGTTCAGATCGGACAAGAAGTTTCAGACCATCCTGGGCCGGGTTCGACCGCATCCCCGGTTCAGGCTTGTCCTCGATAGCCAGGGGCATGTCGTGGAGAATCGCGCGGATCTCGCGGTCATCCTCTTGGATGAGTCCATGCTGGGCCGTTTCCCCGAAGTGACTCTGGCGAGGACAGAAGCTCGGGCCGGAGAGCAGCTGATCATGGTGGGGTACGGCCATGATGAAGCCGTCGGCACGGTCTTTGGGGTGCGCTACTTCAGGAAGAACCGGGTCTCGGCGGGCAGCGGAAGCTTTGGCTACGAGCAGCAGGGGCCGTACTTGTACGCGGGCTACGATGGGGGGCCTTGCCTGCGAGAAGAGGACCAGGGCGAGTGGCTCGTGGGAGTCGCGAGCGCCGGATCGCATCGGGAACTCTCCTGTACGAGCATTCCCGCATACGCGGAGTGGCTGAGCGTGGAGCTGAAGAACGTCACGAAACAATTCCCCCTCCAGCCATGAGGAGGTCGCATGTGTCTCCGATTTCAAGTCGAGCAGGAGGTGGAGCGCGTTATTTCGTTGGGCCGGCTGCCGGAGGGTGGAGTGCTTCCCTCGGAGCACACGCTGGCGCGCCGCTATGGCGTCTCCCGAAGCACGG
>JAFGNZ010000267.1 GCA_016926755.1 Myxococcaceae bacterium
ATCCGTGATCAACTCGCTGCTTCAACCCGCCTGCGACTACCGGGGACTGCGGCATGCCCGTAGTCCATATATTCAGCAGGAGGTCCAGATAACGCCGAATCGCACCGTTCCTATACAGACGTTGGTGCCAAGCTGTTTATCGTCGACTAGCGCTCAAGTACGAGGAGGTGTACCTCAAGGACTACGGCGACCTGACCGCCGCACGGGCGGGCATCGGCTCCTGATTGATTTCGCCGAGGAGCTCCGACCATCATGAAGGGGACTCCAGCGCTGGTGTGGCGCGGCGTGGATCTCAACGCGTAGCTCACGACGCAGTGTGGGACAGGCCATGGCTTTCTTTGCATCCAAGGGGCATCAGCCGCGGCAGCGTATTTCAGCCGCTCCCGCGCGCGCCTGGACGAACACGGCTAGCTCGGAGCTGCGGCAAGGGGTGGAAAGTCCTGATGTGCGAGCAGGCGACACGACCACACCTCGCGCCCTGCATGACTTCAGCCGGATCCCCGTGTTTCGACAGGAGGCCCCACCCGAGCAGGATGCGGGGCGTGGCGGCGGCGAGCCGCTGGCGGGCCCGACGCGGGCGCGGATCGAGTCGCGGCTGAACACGCGCGTGGGCGAGGACGTGCGCATCCACCGTGGCGAGCCCGCCGAGCGCGCGGCGGCCCTGGTGGGGGCTCCCGCGTTCACGGTTGGCAGGGACATCTTCCTCGGCCCGGAGGTGCGCCCGGCGACACCGCAGGGCGAGCACGTGCTGGCCCACGAGGTCGCCCATGCCGTGCAGCAATCGGGTGCGGCGACGCCAACTCCCGGGCCGTTGCCGCGTACGACTCCGGGAGGGGCGGAGGAGCGCCAGGCGGAGGCGGCGGCGCGCGGACTCGAGCGTCCCGTTCCAGGCGCGCCACTCGCCCTCGCCGCCGCGCCACCCTCGGCCTCGGCGCTCCCCTTCACGCCGGCCAAGACCTTCAAAGAGCTCTGGCCGCAGTTCACGAAGGCCCGCCTCGGCCCCAACGCCGCCGAAGCGACGGCGCTGGCCAAGGAGCTCACCACCGCGCCGTACGACTTCAATGACATCCTGAACCACGGCATCGAAGTGGTCGACTGGCTGCAGCGAAACGGCGAGCCGGCGGCCGCCGGCCGGATGCTCCATGCGGTCCAGTCGGTCTGGATGATCCAGTTCGTCTCGCGGGACAAGACGCTGCCCGCGAGGACGCTGGGCTTCGGGATCAGCGACAACGATCCCCGCGCGCTCATCTCCCTCGGCAAGGACGCGGCGCGCGCCGGCAAGCACGATCAGGCGTTCCAGCTCTTCGGCGTCGCGAACGAGCTGCTCTCGTATTACGCGCTCCAGGCGACCGAGAAGCGGGTGAAGAAGCTCGACGAGGAGGCGCAAGAGGCCGAGGAGGCCAGGAAGGATCCAGCGAAGCAAGCGATCCAGAGCGCCAGCGAGTTCCCGCGCATGATCGCCCGCAGCGGGCAGTACAGCGACCTCCGGGACATCTACGACCAGATGCGGGAGCTCTACGGCTTCTACTCCGTGCTCGAACGCGAGGCGTTGGACGCCGGAGACACGAAGGGCGCGAGCGACGCGCGCACGAAGGCCAAGGAGCTGCACCAGCACATCAAGGACAAGCACACCTGGGGCGACACGCAGCTGCCCGGTCCGCTCTCGCAGCCGGAGGAGGTGCGGGAGGCGGTGGAGGTAGCGGAGGTCAGCTATGTCGACACGCCCAAGGGCCCCGGCCTCAGGCTCCACGGGGCCAACTACGCGGAGACCGATCTCACGCGGCTCCCCGGGCTGCCGAGCCCCAAGGACATCGGCAACAACATCCAGGTGCAGAACCTCGGCGCGGTGCAGAGCGCGCTCATGGCGCAGACCGACTTCCAGGCCGAGATCGGGCGCGAGCCGGAGATCCGCAAGGCGTTCGGCGACGAACCCCTCGACCTGAACGACACCCAGAAGCGGCAGAAGGTCTGGTCGATCATGTACGGCGTCTACAAGAAGTCCGGCTCCGGCGCGCTCGGCGCGTTGATGGCGCTCATCGGGCGCTACTTGAAGGCCTTCACCCTGCACACCACGTACAACGTCCGCGACTGGGGGAAGAACTACCTCGACTCGGACATGCCGACCGATCTCGCCGGGCGCGCGGAGAAGGACTGCGGCGTCTACGCGCTGACCGTGGCGTGGGACGTCTTCGAGACGGTGAAGCACGGCGACGCGAAGCTGGAGGTCTCCTTCGATCTGACCACCATGCTCGAGCACGTCACGCTCGTCATCACCGACAAGTCCACGGGCGAGTACTACGTCGTGAATAACGACTACGTCAGCCCGCCGCAGAAGGGAGATCCGCTCGAGCAGGTGGCGCCGCAATACGCCGCCATCCGCGGCCTGCGCCACACGGTCGGCCCGGCGGTGACGATGAGCCTCGGCTCGACGAAGGACTCGGGGAAGAAGTTCCACGACGACGCCTGGACGCGCTACCTCGCGGCGGTGGACTGGGGCCTGAGCCTCGACATCCCGCCGGAGGTGCAGAAGCTCCAGAAGACCGACCCCGCCGCCTACTCGGAGAAGGTGGGCGCCATCCACAAGGCGCGGTACGAGAAGTTCTACGAGGATCAGGCGATCTTCGACAAAGGAGCGCGCGCCCTCGATGGGCTGGTGGACGGGCTCTCACCGGTCGCCGGCGATCCGGCGAAGTTCGAGCCGGCGCTCGCCTCCGTGGCGAACAAGGCGGTCCCGCTCGCCGCGCTCTTCGTCCAGCTCGGGCCCGCTGTCGGCGTGAACGCCGGCTCCGCGAAGTCGCAGGCGCTGCTCCCGAAGACCGCGCAATACCTCTTCACCATCGCGCCCGGGCATCATGTGCACCCGCTCGCGCGCGTCGCGCGCGCCATCCTGCACCTCCAGGCGTTGGGCAAGACGGCGACTCCGGAGGAGGACGCGCTGCTGAAGTTCTGCCAGAAGGTGCCGCAGTTCAAGCAGCAGCTGGATGAGTACCAGAAGGCGGGCGCGCAGGGTCCGTTCTAGGCCAGCGCTGGATGAACACCCGCGTGGGCTCGAGCGGGTAGCGGCCGTTCCCATCCTTCTTTCGGAGGCGCCTCTATCGTTCTGAAGGTCCGAGGTTGATGGAGGGAGCAGAGGAATCGATCACGGCGCGGTAATCTCGGCGCATGGGGACCAACTCTCCTGACGACTACTACGCCCTGCTCGGCATCGACTCGAACGCCGACAGTGCGAAGCTGCGTCGCGCATGGCGGCAGCTTGCCCTGCGCTGGCACCCGGACCGGGCTGGCTCCGGTGCCACGGCCACGTTCCAGAAGCTCTCCGAAGCGTACACCGTGTTGTCCGATCCCACCGCGCGGGCCGCTTACGACCGGCGACGCGGCACGGCCGCGCGTAGCTCCGGGGTGAGCTCCGGCGACGCAACGGGCGCGCCACCCGCCACCGCGCGGCATCGTGCGCCCGGCGCGATGCTCTCGCGGCTGAGCGGGGCGTTGAACGGGCTGCTGGCGTGCGGCGCCGCGCGGCGCGCCGAGGGGGATGTCATTGAGCTCTTCCTCAACGCACACGAGGCCGCGCAGGGGGGCATGGTCACCATCTCCATGCGCGTGCCGGTTCGTTGCTCGGCGTGCCCCCCGGACGCGACGGCATCGTGTACCCGGTGCAGGGGAACTCGTACCGTCGAAGAGCTCTTCAGCGCCTGGCTCGCCGTGCCGCCCGACGTCGTCGACGGCACCCTCCTCATGCCCTCGGCGCAGCTCCGAGGGATGCTCCGCTCGGTGTCCTTCCGGGTGCGGCGCCGCGGACCGCTGTGACATGTCACCGGAGCCCCTGAGGGTGCACGAAACCGGGGCAGCGGCCACGCGAACCGCGCACGCGCCACGGCGGTACACGGAGGCCTGACAAGGGGATGGATGTGCTCAGGACCCTTGAATCCCGTGCAGAGGGAGTTGTACCAGTAGGCGCACATCGGCCTTCCGCGAGCAGCCCCCCTTCAACGACTCGAAAAGCCCATGCAGAACAAACCGAGCATCGGCCACATCGTGCACTACGCCCACCCCACCACTGGAATCAGGTGCGCGGCCATCGTGACGGGCATCAACGAGGATGGGACGTTGATGCTCACCGCGTTCCCGCCTCCGTTCATCCAGGGCGCGGTGTTGGCTCTGGTGAGCGTGCCTGCGAGCCAAATCGCCAATGAGCCTGCGAAGGGCTGTTGGAATTGGCCCACGCGGACTTGAGGCCGTGTGCCTCAAACAGAGAGGCGGGCGGGAATGGCCCTCAGGCTCGACAGCGGAGTCATGAATTGTGTCCGGCCGCTGCGGACGCAGGCGAAGGAGGCCTTCTGGCAGGCGCGGTGTGTGCTGCCGTAGCACATGGACGCACGGCCTGCTGGTGACACGGGTCACCACCTGATGACAGCCGTTCGAGAGCGCAGACACCGCCTCCGCCCTCGCGTTGTCTCTCGGGGAAGCAGGAGGCTCCAGGAAGTACTTGGGTTTGGCGTGCGGGCCTGGGCCGAGAGCCTCGCTCTCCAGCGCGGCACGGCCATTGAAGAGGGGGGAGGCAACGCTGTCTTCCAGGAACCTCCCATGAACATCCGAAGCACTCCTTCCTCCTCCTCTTCCTCCCCCGTTCCCTCGCAGCGCCCCGCCGTGGCGCAGGGGCCCGCACGCGTGAGCCCGCCGCCCACGCGCCTGGCGGACAACTTCGTCCCCACCGGAGCGCGCCCGCCGCGCCGGGATGGAGACACCTTCCAGTCGCTGCGTGCACACGGCTCGCACGTGACGCTCCTCCCGAAATTCCAGGGCCCCGTGAACCCGCACGCGAACCTCGAGGGCCTGAGGAAGGGGGCTGAAGATCAGGAGCGCGTCAAGCAGCTGCAGGATCGGCTGAAGGAGCTGGGCTTCATGACGCAGGAGCAGATCAACACCGGCTACGGCACCTTCGGTGACATGACGGAGGCGGCGGTGAAGGCTTTCCAGGCCTCGCAGAACCTGCCCGCCACCGGCGTCATCGACGCGGCCACCGCGGCGGCGCTGGGCGATCCGCGACCGCCTGTGGACTCGCGCGTGGCTGGAGTGGCGAGCGCCCACGCTGCGGAGCTGGGCCGGCCCAAGGGAGAGGCGACGGTGCGCGAGGATGGCACCGTGGTGCAAGAGTTCGATCATGGCACGGTGGCGGTGAACCCCGATGGCTCGGTGCACGTGCAGGCGCCCGGGGTGGAGCGCACCTACCGGCCTGGCGAGGCGCTGGAGGCGGCCCAGGCCTCGGGCGCGTACGTCTCCCAGATGGAGGGAGACCCCAATCGCAAGAACAACAACTGCGGCTACGCCTCCGCGCTGATGGCCCTGAGGACGCTCGGGATCGCGGATCCCACCCCGCCGGAGGGCGCGCAGGGCACGGGGCCCTACCCAGCCATCATGGAGCTGCGGAGCCGGGGCAGCGACGACTCGTTGCAGGGAGACGGTGTGGAGGCGTCACCCTCGGAGATCGTGGAGTCGCTGAACGACTCCGGCGCCAGCGCCGAGATCGTCACCAACACGTGGGGCGCGGACAAGAAGCAGCCGGTGGACATGATGCGCCAGGCCTTCCTGGATGGCAGCTCGCAGGAGGCCTTCATCGTCGCTGGCAATCCCTCGGACGGCTGGCCTGACAACAGCGACTTCGACGGTGCCCACTACGTCACGGTCGTGGGCTACGACCCGGTGAAGGATGTCTTCATCGTCATGGATCCGTACCTCGACCCCGCGGGCCCGATCGAGGTGACGCCCGAGCAGCTCGAAGCCTACATGGAGGATGGTTCGACCGAGGCCGGCGAGCTCATCCATGTGACGGCTGGCTCGGAGTCCGCGGGCTGACCTCGAAGTCGAACGTCCTGCGCGGCAGCTCTGCCCAGTCCACTGGCGACGTCCTCTCCGTCATCGGCTCCTTCTGGGTCGTTGTGACTGACCCTACCCGAGCCTCCTCGGCCCAGCCCACCAGCCCGTCGAGGGAGCTCCGCTCGACCGCATTGTCGAGGGCCCAGCCGCTCCAGTGGCCGAAGGCCTGGTGCGTGCTGGAGGCGATGACCAGCGCGTTGGTACTCACCTTGCGCACGTGGAACGGTGTCAGCGCAAGGTGTGCGGCATGGACAAGCTGACCTACGAGTGCAGGAGCACGGGCTGGACCAGCCTCGGCACCGCGTGCAAGTAGCCCGCGGCTCGCGGTGGAGCACGGCCTGCCTGCTCAACTCTCTCCAGCGCAGGGGCCCCCAGCGCTCATGGGCGACCACGGTGCAGACAGCGGGCTGGGCTTTCGTGTGCCGAAGCGGTGCGTGATATCCCTGGGTCCCATGACAGGACAGCGCCTCGGACCTTCCCTGCGAGCGGCACTCCTCGCCTCCGCCTGCCTGCTCGCGCCCGGCTGCGGGGGCGGGAGCACGGACCGGGCCATCGTGACCCACACGGTGGCCCCCGCCTGCGACGACATGGGGTCCTCGTTCACCACCGACAGCGGCGAGGAGCCCCTGACCCACTATGAGCCGGTCTGCTTCCCTCCGTACTTCTACAAGTACGAGGGTTACTTCCTGACCTCCACGGGCCAGGCGGTGCCCCGGCTCGAGAAGACCTGTGGCGCCTTCCGCATCCTGGTCGTGTTCTTCGACACCGCGGCCAACCGGGACGCCCTGCGCATGAACCCCCATGTGTCCGAGCTGCCCAGGGCGCTGCTGGACACGGACGTCCACGCGGCATTGACCGCGGTGTTCGCGGAGTATGTCCCGGCGCACGTCTTCGGCCACCTTCCCGTCCGGCCCCAGGTCTCCTTCACCTACGACGTGAAGGTGTTCCCGGCAGAGCACCCGGAAGTGCTGGGCAGCGAGGAGACGGCCGGCTTCGCGGCCTACGACGCCGTCGTGTTCCTCGAGGACCTCCCTGGACGATTCGCGGGCTACGGCGTCGGACGATGGCCGGCGAATCATCCCATCTTCAGGACGGATGAGCCGGCCGCCCTGCGAATCGATCCACTCCACGTGAGCCCGGGCCTCTTCTTCAACGAGCTCTTCCGGCGCAACGTCCCGGTGCTGCTCGCCCAGTACGTCAAGGGGCCCCAGACCTTCGAGGAGGTGGACGGCATCGTGTACGACCGAACGCCGGTCTTCAACCTGCGGACCGGCCGGGTGCTCGAAAGGAACGACTACGCGCTGCTCTCCCTGGTGCTCAACGGCTGGCATGACGTCGATGAAGACGGCATCCAGGACTGCGTCGACCCGGAGATCCACGCGGGCCCGGGGAACGTGGACGCGGACTGGGTCCCCGACACGCTGGACCCGGACCTGGGAGCCGACAACGGGCCCTTCCTCTGGACGCGCGGGTGAGGGGCGCGGCCGCTCACCAGAACGCTGACTCGTCCTGAGGAGGTCCAACCATGGGGACCCAGCAAGTGAGCGCGAGCCTGAGCCAATGGCGCGCTCGAGCCGTTTCATTGCACGCCGCCGTGTCGATGTTGGTTTCGTTCAGTGCCGCTGCCCGGACGCAGATGCGCGACGTCCTGCTGGTCGGCATTCAGCGGGCCAGACGCCGGCACTCTCCCGATCGCCACTTCCAACCAGCAGGCCGCTAACCAGGGCTGTGTCCCGCCGGAGGATTTTTCAGCGCGTCGCCTCTCCCTGGCTGCCGAGGGCCTGGACCCGCCTCAGGCTAGAGGTGCTGGCGTGGCTGTGCTGGAGCGGGAACTCCACCGTGAACCGGCTCCCGCGCCCCGGCCCCTCGCTGTCGGCGCGGACGGTGCCGCCGTGCATGCCCACCAGGTTGTGGACAATCGCCATGCCCAGGCCGAGCCCACCGTGCCGGCGCTTGCCGGAGGAGTCCGCCTGGGAGAAGAGCTCGAAGACGTGCGGGAGGAACCCCGCGGCGATCCCCTCGCCGGTGTCCATCACCTCGACGCGCACCACCTCGGCGCCGCCCTGGCCCACGGCCGGCGCGAGCCGCACCTCCACCTGGCCGCCCTCCGGGGTGAACTTGATGGCGTTGTTGAGGAGGTTCCAGATGATCTGCTGCAGCCGCAGCCGGTCAGCCCGCACCAGGCCCGGGACGAACTCACAGGCCACCACGAGCCTGAGCCCCTTCTTCTCCGCCGCGGCGCGGAGGCCCTCCGCCGCCTGCTGCACCACGGAGCCGACCTCGAGCTCCTCCAGTTGCAGCGCGAGCTTCCCAGTCATCATGCTCGAGACGTCCAGCAGGTCGTCGATGATTCGCTTCTGGAGCATGGCGGTCTCTTCGATTCTGCCCAGATCCCGCTGGAGGTGCACCGCGCCGTTCCCGCTGCGGCGCAGCGCCTGCACGCGCAGGAGGATCGACGTCAGCGGAGTCTTCAGCTCGTGGGAGACGAGCGCGAGGAACACGTCCTTGGCGCGACTGGCCTGCTCCGCCTCCTCGCGCGCCTTGCGCTCGCTCTCCAGCAGCGCCGCGCGCTCCGCCTCGAGCCGCACCTGCTCCGTGACGTCCTGCACCGTGCCAATCATCCGGACCGGCTGTCCGCGCTCATCCCGGAGCACCTCGGCGCACTCGCGGACGGCGCGCTCCTCTCCATCCGGCCGCCGGATGCGGTGGATGATGTCGTAGGGCTTTTGCTCCCTCAGCGCCGCCGACACCGCCTGCTCCACGGTGGCCCGGTCCCCTGGGTGGACGCTGCGCAGGAAGGTCTCGTAGGTGGTGCTGGCCCCATCCCGCGGCAGGCCGAAGAGCCGGTAGATCTCCGCCGACCAGCGAAGCTCGTTCGTCTGGATGTCCCAGTCCCAGTTCCCGAGCCGCGCGATGCGCTGCGCCTCCGCCAGGCTCTCCTCGCTGCGCTCGAGCGCCGCGACCATGTGCCTGCGCTCGGTGACGTCCACTCCCGAGATGACCACCTGCTCCACCACGCCGTCCTCCTGGATGGGATTGAAGGACGCGTCGATGATGCTGGGCCGCGCTCCCAGCTGAGCGGGAAGATCGAGGCGGACGATGGCGCCCGCCGTGGCCCGCCGCAGCCCCTCCTCCAGCAGGGCACTGGCTTCGGGCGACCACCAAGGGGCGTCCGCCAGCATGCGCCCCAGGACGCTCTCGCGGGCGAGGCCCGCGGCGCCGAGGATGGCGCGGTTGGCCTCCAGCAGCTCTCCCTCGGGAGAGACGACCAGGACGAAGGCCGTCATTCCGTCCAGGATGGCCTGCAGGCGGCACCGGCCCTCCTCGAGCGCGTGCTCGGCCCGAAGGCGCTCCCCCATCTCCCGCTGGAGGTTCAGGTTGATGTCGGTGAGCTGCGCGGTGCGCTCCTGCACCTTCCGCTCCAGCGTCTCGTTCATCTCCTTGAGGGACTGCTCGACCTGCTTGCGCCTGGTGATGTCGGACACCACGCCGACGAGCCGGACGACGTTCCCCTGCGCATCCCGCACCGGGAAGTTGCGGACCCAGACCCAGCGGAGGGCGCCGTCGGGGCGGCAGATGCGGTACTCCTGCTCGCACCTGTCGACGAACGTCCTCCGAGCCTGGGTCTCCATGTCCGCGAGCACCTGGGCTCTGTCCTCGGGGTGGATGGTCTCCACGATGGAGAGCGGGTGCGCGTAGAGGCTCTCCCGACTCCGGCCCCAGATGGCCTCGTAGGCCGGGCTGATGTAGAGGAAGCCCCGCCGGTCGGGAGTCATCACCCAGAAGACCTCCTGGATGGACTCGCTGATCTGCCGGAAGCGCTCCTCGCTCGCCCGCACGGCCTCCTGTGCCTGGGCCCTCTCGGTGATGTCCTGGCCAATGGCCAGGACGGCGATCGGACGCCCCTCCGCGTCGCGCAGCAGGGTGTCGTACCACTCCATGAGGCGCTCGCCTCTCCGCTGGGTAAGGATGGGGTTCACGTTGCCGCAGGTGGGCTGGCCGCTGATCACTCTCAAGAAGAGGAGGCGGATCCTGTGACGCTCTCTCTCGGGCAGGAAGGTGTCGAACCAGCTCTGGCCCTTCATCGCCTCGAGCGGCCAACCGGAGAGCTCCTCCAGATGGCGGTTGTACTGGACGATCCTGCCGCCCAGGTCGAGGACCAGGATGATGGCCCGCGCGGTGTCGATGATGCCCTCGGCGAATTCCTTCTGGCGCCGGAGCTCCTCCTCCATGGCCTCACGGGAGCGAAGCACGCTCTCCAGCACAGCAACTCGGGAGCGCAGCGCTACGAGCTCGCGTTCTTCCTTGGTGGACACAGCCACTCCCCTTGCTCCCGTATTCTCAACCCACCGAGCTGCCGGGCCATTTCGCTGGCACCCACGCTCGGAGCGTGCCGCGCGGCCCAGGGGACGCGGGCTAGACCGCCGAGGGGTGGTACTCGCGGAGGTCCAGCTGCCTCAGGAGCTCCGCCGCCTGCTCATCCCGCTCGGCATCGATGATGTCCGAGAGGCTGATGATCCCCGCCAGCATGCCCGCCTCGTCCACGCACAGGATGCGCGACTTCTTGTAGCGGACCATCAGCTCCTCCGCCTTGCGGAGCTCCTCGAAGCGCCCGCACGTCACCGGCGCGAGGCTCATCACCTCGTGCACCGTGGCGGCGCTGGGGCGCTTGTCGGCGGCTCCAGCGCGCACGGTGAGATCTCGATCGGTGAGGGTGCCAATGGGCCGGCCCAGCCCATCCACCACGGGCAGGAAGCCCACTCTCCCGTCGCGCATCTTCCGCGCCGCGCTGTGGAGGGTGTCCTCGAGGCGGACCACCAGCATCTCGAAGCCGCGCTTCATGATTTGTGAGCACACCATGGCTCTGCTCCTCCGTACCTTCCTCCAAACTGGGGACGCATGTGGCCACCGCCAGCAGGCATCACCGAGCGAGGGGGAGGCCGGAGGCGAGCTGGACCCACGGCCAGGGGAGCGCCCTGCCCTGCCGCAAGCTACCTCACGTCGCGCGCGGCCTTCGCCGCTGGCGAACGCAGGCCCCGCCGGGCGCTGCCCGCCCGAGGGAGGGGGTTTGGCGGGTGCGCCCCGTCGTCGCCACCTCATGGGGAGGGAAGAAGGAGGAGCGCCAGATGCTCTGCGAAGCAATCATGAAGCGCTACACCGAAGAGGTGCGGCCCGGGGACAATCTGCACACCGCCGCCCGGAAGATGCGTGACCGGGGAGCTGATGGCCCGGCATCACAAGTCGCGCATCCTGTGCGTGGACGAGTCCGGAGGGCTGGCCGGAGTCATCAGCCTCGCGGACATCGCCGAGAAGGAGGAGGGCGCGCAGGCCGTGCGGCTGATGCGCCAGGTGACCCACCGCGAAGGCACTCCGGCGGGGATGTAGCCCCCCCTCGAAATGATACCTGACACAAGGCTGTCACGGCCGTCACCTACCGTGGAGTTGCGGTCCCAGCACTGACACCTCCAACCCAGGATGACCCTATGAGCACCCGGAAATTCAGCGGCAGTTGCCACTGCGGCAAGGTTCGTTTTGAAGCCGACATCGACCTGAGTGCAGGCACCGGCAGGTGCAATTGCTCGATGTGTGCCAAGACCCGTAACTGGAGCGCGTTGATCAAGCCGGCGGCCTTCCGGCTGCTCGCGGGGGAGGAGGCGCTGTCGAACTACCAGTTCAACTCGAAGCAGGTGCACCACCTGTTCTGCAAGCACTGCGGCGTGCGCCCCTTCGGGCGAGGCAACGTCCCGGAGATCGGGGGGGAGTACGTCTCGGTGAACCTCGCCTGCCTCGATGACGCAACGCCCGACGAGCTCATCAGCGCACCGATCCGGTACATGGACGGGCGCAACAACAACTGGCGGTCCCCCCCTGCCGAGACCCGCCACCTCTGAGTGGGCGGTCGGCCCCTCTATTGGCGAGGTTCCACCCCTTCCTCTCGAAGGAGATGTAGGCAAAGGCCCCTTCCGCACGGGATGTCAGACCCCTGGAGCACTGATCGCCGCGTACTTGCGAAGAACAAGGAGCGGTGATGTCCTCCCATTCAGCCCAGCAGGGCGTCGCTACAGCGACGAGCGTCCTGGAGCGGGTTCGTCGTTGCGCTGCGTCCGTCACACGGTACCCCCTCGACATCCTCACGGCGGAGGCTCAGCTCGAGGACGAGCTTGGCATCGACTCGGTGAAGCTCGCCGAGATCGCCGCGGTCGTCGGACGTGAGTTCAACCTTCCCCAGGACCGTCTGCCCCGGGGCGGGAAGGCCCGGACGCTCGGTGCGATCGCGGACATGGTGACGCAGCTGCTCGCGGGCTCGCCCCTGGCGCAGGCTCCAGCGTCCGTGCCGAACCTGGAGCAACGGGTGCGCGCCGTGCTCGCGCGGGTGACTCGCTACCCCGAGGAGCTCCTGACCCCGGAGGCGGATCTGGAGGACGAGCTCGGGATCGACTCCGTGAAGCAGGCCGAGGTGCTCGCCGTGCTCTCCAAGGAGCTCGGACTGGCCCAGCGCACGGCTCCGTCCCAGCGACTGCGGACCCTTGCCGCCATCTGCGAAGCGGCCCGTGCGCAGCTGGCGACGACGCCCGCTCCTGCGGCCCCTTCGCGTGAGGCGAGCGTGCCCGCGCGCCCTTCGCTCTCCCCGGCCTCGCTGAACCCTGTCCTGCCCTTCGCGGGGAAGATCGCGCTCGTCACGGGTTCCGGGAAGGGCATCGGCAAGGTCATCGCCACGCGTCTCGCCAGGGCAGGCGCGACCGTGGTGGTGAACTCGTTCCACTCGCGGGAGGAAGGAGAGCGGACCACGCAGGAGATCCTCGCCGCCGGCGGGAAGGCGATCCACCTGTGGGGCTCCGTCGCCCAGGAGGAACACCTGGAGCGGATGTTCTCCACGCTGGCGGCGCAGCTCGGAGGCCTCGACTTCCTGGTGTGCAACGCCTCCAACGGCCTGATCGGGCCCTTCGATCGGATCACCCCGCGCGACTGGGACAAGGCGTTCCGCACCTGCATCACCGGCACCTACGAGTGCGCGATGCGTGCCCGGCCGCTGATGGCCCGGCGCGGCGGCGGCAGCATCGTCACGATGTCCACCTCCATGTCCCAGCGCTACATGCACGACCTGGGCTGCCAGGGCGTGGTGAAGGCGGGCGTCGAGTCGCTCACGCGCTACCTGGCCGCGGAGTTGGCGCCTGATCGAATCCGCGCCAACTGCGTGTCCGCGGGTCCGGTGCATGGAGAGTTGCTCGGGATGTTCCCCGATGCGGCCAGCCGCATCGCGCGCTGGGAGGGGGCCACGCCCGGCGGGCAGCTGTGCACCGCCGATGATGTCGCCGACGTCACCGAGCTCCTGCTGGGGCCGAGGACCCAGCGCGTGAACGGGGCCATCTGGGTGGTGGACGCCGGGCTCTCCGGGACGGTGGATGGCCTGCTGCCAGGAGCCACCGAGGCGAAGGAGCGGCGCCCGAGCAGCCTGGGCCGCCATCACGACCACGGGCAGGACGTGCGAGCGCTCCTCGCCCGCGAGTCCTGATCATCCCTCCGGAGCCACCCGCCATGCACCTCTTCGCCGTCCCGTACGACATCCACTTCGATGACACGATGGCCTACGGGAGCCATCACTTCCTCACCAACTTCAAGTTCCAGTGCGCCGGCCGCGAGCACCTGCTCTTCAGCCCGCACTTCTTCGAGGTCCCCGAGTTTCGGCGCGACTTCGAGCAGGTGCTCCTGCTCACCCATGAGGGCTACTCGCGCAACCTGGCCCCGGCGGTCCTGGGCGACAGGCTCGTGGTGCTGACGTCGATCGAGGAGCGGGGTGAGGTCTCGCTGCGCTTCTGCTTCCGGACGCTGAAGAGCGATGGCACTCCGGTGGCCTGTGGGTACCAGACCGTCCTGTGCGCCGATAAGGCCCACGGCACCCTCCGCGCGTTCCCCGAGTCCTTCCGGCGCTGCCTCGACGCGCTGACGAGCCTCCACGAGCCCCAGGCCCCGCAGAGCTTCCGGGACCACGCGCTGCGCGGGGGCGCCGCCATCCACGCGCTGTTCCCCGAGGCGGTCCGGCAGCTCGCGAGGACCCTCCTGGCGGATCCCGCCTCGCTCGGCACCTCTCGGCTGGTGGACCTCGCGCCGGAGCCACCTGTCACTCCCCTGCCCGCTCCGCCGCAGCCCGCGCACGAGCCGCGGCTGGCGCCCGGCTCCACGGCGTTCCTCTTCGCCGGGCAGGGCACGTTCGAGCCTGAGCTCTTCGTCCAGCTGAAGGCGCTGCAGCCGGAGCTGCGAGACGAGCTCGCGGGCGTCGTGGGGGCGTGCGAGTCGATCGGCCTCGACGCGGCTCCGTTGCTCGCGGCCCATGACGCCGCCGCGGTCCAGCGCGCGCTCGAGCGCTCGCCGCAGCTCGATCAGATCGGCATCTTCCTGTCCGGCGTGCTCGGCGCCCGGTGGCTGCGGCATCACGGCGTGCGTCCGGACGTGTTCGTGGGGCACAGCTTCGGAGAGATCGCCGCCATGACCGCGGCCGAGGCGCTCGACCTGCGAACGGGCACCGAGGTGGTCTGCCAGCGCATCCGGGCGCTCCAGACGGTGTCGGATGACTTCGGGACGCTCGCGGCCATCGCCCTCGGCGAGGCGGAGACGGCCCGCGCCATCGCGGACTGCGGCACTCGAAGCATGGTGATCGCCGGCCGCAACCACTCGCGCCAGAGCGTGGTCGCGGGTCCGCGCGCGGAGCTCGAGCAGCTCCGCACGCTGCTGGAGAGCCGAGGGCAGGGGTTCACCTTCATCCCCAGCCGCTACCCCTTCCACCACCCTGGCATGGCGCCGGCCGCGGAGGCCTTTCGCGCCGCGCTCGCCGGAGTGCCCGCGCGCCCGCCGCGGGGGCCCATCTACTCGCCGATCGATCGGCGCGTGTATACCGGCACGCGGGACGAGCTGGCGGATGCGCTCGCCCGCCACCTGGTGCGCCCCTTCGATTTCCTGGGCTCGGTGGAGACGCTGGTGCGCGCGGGCTGCACCCGCTTCGTGGACTGCGGGACGAGCGGGCGGCTGGTGCGCATCGTCCAGCGCGTCCTTCCTTCCGACACCCCCATCGAGGTGACCACGATCGGCGGCACGCTCCCGGCGAGCCCTCCTGCCAGCGCTCCCATGCACCTGGCGGACAAGCGGACGGCAGTGCCTGACTCCGGCCACGGGGCGGACACCGCGGTTGCCGTGGTGTCCCTCGGCTGCATGCTTCCAGGTGGAGCCAGGGATCCGGAGACGTACTGGCAGAACATCCGGCAGGGTTTCAGCGGCATCGTCGACCAGGGTCTGGCTCACCCCGAGTGGGTGACGGACTTCGCAGGCCCCGCGGTCACACCGGATCGCACCTATACCCTGCTCACGGGGCTCGTACGGGACTCGGACCTGGTCGCGCCACAAGGGCTCGACCCGGCCCGCTTCCAGCACTACGTCCGGGAGCAGAAGCTGCTGGCCATCGCGCTCTCACAGGCCCTGCGCGGCCTGGAGGCGACCGCCGCGCGTTCGTCTGGGCGCATTCAGTGCCTGCTCGGCTCGACCGCGGATGGGTCCGCCGAGTACGACGCCGCGCTGTGCCTGGAAGCGGGCGAGGCCCTTCTGCATGCGCAGGGAGAGAGCGGCCCGGGAGCTGCTTCCCTCGCTCGCGCCGGGCGGGCGGCCTTCGGAGTAGAGGCCCCCTCCGTCGAGCTGGCTCCGCATCCCACCCTCCAGGCCGTGGTGACGGACGTCGTCGGACGCGGCGTCCCCACGATGCTCCTCGACGCTGCCTGCGCATCCTCGCTCTACGCCATCGCCCTGGGCACGAAGGCGCTCGAGCTCGGCGAGGCCGATCTCGTCCTGGCGGGAGGTGTCTTCTCTCCTGGCCCCAGCAACAGCTGTCTCTTCTCCCAGTTCAAGGGGCTCTCCGCCACCGGGAGCCGGCCCTTCGATGAGAGCGCGGATGGCGTCATCTTCGGGGAGGGCGCGGGCGTGGTCGGCCTGATGCGCCTGACGGATGCGATCGCGTCCGGCCTGCGGGTCCATGCCATCATCCGTGGCGCGGGCCTCTCCAGTGATGGGCGGAGCAGCTCGGCGAACGTCCCGCGCTCGGATGGGCAGGTGGCCGCGATGGAGGCGTGCTACGCAGCGGCCCAGGTCGAGCCCTCCACCATCCAGTACATCGAGGCGCACGGGACGGCCACCCCGGCCGGGGATGCCACCGAGCTCAAGTCGATTGCGCGCGTCTTCGGCGGCAAGCGGCGCGGAATCCAGCTCTCCAGCGTCAAGGCCTTGATCGGCCATGTCGGGTGGGCCGCGGGCGCCGCCTCGGTCATCAAGCTGTGCAAGGCCCTCGAGCACCGGCTCTTCCCGCGGCAGTCCCAGTTCGATCGGCCCGGCCCCGAGCTGCGCGCTCTCGGCGCGGACTTCGAGGTGAGCACGCACGAGCAGCCCTGGCCGGAGAACGGAGCACATCCCCGCCGCGCCGCCACGAGCGGCTTCGGCTTCGGCGGCACCAATGCACACCTGGTGCTCGAGGAGTACCGCGGCGACCTGCCCGCGCCTCGCCCCAGGGTCCCTCCCGCCGCGGTGACCGAGCTCGTGGTGGTGGCCGCGGAGGGACTGTTCCCGGATGCGCGGGGTGTCCCGGTGGCGGGAGTGCCGGCCGAGGTGGGCTCGCGCTTCGACACCGGCGCCATCCGCCTGCCCTCCTCGGTGCGCCTGCTGCCAGACATCTCCGAGGACATGGATCCGACTCAGAGCCTCGGACTCGTCGCCGCGAGCTCGCTCGTCCAGAAGCTCGGTGCCTTCGACAGGCTGCGCTCTGGCACCGCCCTCGTGCTCGGTCTCGAGGGGAAGACCCGCCGCGGCGTGGAGGCCACTCAGCGCGTCCTGGCCTCTTCCACGCGGCGCCGGATCCGTGAGCTCGTTCACCGCGCTCCGGAGTTCGCTGCGGCCCTGCCTCTGGCGGACCGGCTCCATGAGGCCGTCATGGACACTCTGCGCCCATCGGGCCCCTACACCCTCCAGGGAATGATGCCCAACGTCACGCCGGGACGCGTCGCGGGCGCGCTCGACATCAAGGGCCCCAACTTCGTCGTCGACGCCGGAGGCGCCTCGCTGGCCGCGGCGCTCCGGGCCTCGCGCGGGGTGTTGGAGAGCGGGTTCGAGCTGGTGCTCGTGGGCAGCACGCACGTCCGCAGACCCGGGGAAGAAGGCCCGGGCTCCTCTCCGCCGGCCGAGGGGGTGGCACTGCTGGCGCTCACCACGGCCGCGAAGGCCGAACACCTGGGCTTGAAGCCTCTGTGCCGCCTGCGGAATTCGGTCGACGCTCGAGAGAGCACCGGGCCGCGCCTCGAGCTTCCGCCGCACTCGGCCGCGGAGAGCCTGGAGGTGCTCCGGTCCGTGACGGCAGCCGCGGAGGGACGCGCCACCACGCTGCTCTTCCACCCGGACGCCGCGACCGGCGCGCGCATCGAGCTCCAGGTCCTGCCCGCCGAGGCTGTCCGCCCCACCGCCACTCAGCCCACGGAGGTCCAGAAACCCCGGCCGGCACAGGAAGGTGCCCCCCTGCCGACGGCCGCTGCCCCAGCGCCGTCCGGAGGCTTCGACCACTCGGCGCCGATCCGGTATCACGCCCCCGTGCTCGTCGAGCGCCCGGCCCGGTCCACACGGCCGTCATCCCTGAGAGGGCGGCGCGTGTTGTTCATCGCGCAGGATGAGGCCCTGGCTCGCGAGCTTGCATCCCATGCGGACGCTCTGTGTGGGCCCGAGCACCTCATCCTCTGCGCGGGAGCCTTGGAGGCTGGCGAGGAGTCGGCGGAGGCCCGCTTCGACGCGCTCGGCTTCGAACCGCAGGTCATCCTCGCGGTCTGCAGGCTCGAGTCCGGGGCGGGCGAGTCCGAGGTGATCGCCGATACGGCCCTGCGCCACGAGGCGCTGGAGCTGCTCTTCCTCGCCGCGCGGCGCGCCTACGAACGCCTGAGCGCGGGTGAGGTCGAGCTGGGGAGCCTGTGCATCGGTGGGGTGGGCCCGCGCGGGATCCTGCACCCGGTGACCGGGCTGTTCGCTGGCATGCTCAAGTCCATCGGCCGCGAGGTCCCCGCTCGGAACGTTCGAGCGATCTCCACCTCCCAGCTCCCGCTCCCGGTGGCGCTCGAGCTCGTCGCCACGGAGTTCGGCTCCGAGGACGATGGCGGTCGCTCGATCGAGGTCTGCTTCGATGGGTCGCGGCGCTGCCTTCGCCGCCTCCGCCCGACGGACGTGACGACGGACCCCGCGCCCACGCTCGATGCGCGCTCGGTGGTCCTGCTCACGGGTGGCGGACGCGGCGTGACCGCGGTCCTCGCCGGAGCGCTCCTGAAGCGGTACGGGTGCAAGGTCGTCCTCGTCGGCCGGAGCGATCCGGGAGAGGCCCCCGAGCCTGTGCTCCAGGCGCGCGACGAGGACCTTCCGCGGGTGGAGCAGGAGTTCTACGCCGCGGAGCTGGCCCGCCAGCGCACCGCCCGGATGCCCGAGCTCCGCAAGCGCTTCGAGCGATACCTGGCCGCGCGCGAGCTGCGGTCCACGCTCGAGGGGCTCGCGCGGCTCCCCGGCCAGATGGTCTATCGGGTCGCGGACGTGACCCGAGCCGAGGAGGTGGAGCGGGTGATTCAGGAGATCGCCCGCGAGCACGGCCGCCTGGACCTGGTGGTCCACGGTGCCGGCACCCAGACCTCCAAGAAGCTGAACCGCCGGCGCCTCGACGAGCTACGGACCAACCTGGGCACCAAGCTCCTCGGGCTCCGGAACCTCCGCGAGGCCTGCGCGCGAAGCTTCGCGCGACCGGTGCCGTTCCATGTCCTCACCTCCGCCTTCAGCTTCATCGGCAATGATGGACAGGCGGACTACGGGGCGGCCAACGAGGCACTGGATCGACTCTGCGCCTGGGTCAGTGACGCCAGCCCCGAGGTCCGCTGGTGCAGCGTGGGATGGCTGGCCTGGGATGGTATCGGCATGACGCGCGGCTCGGAGTACCGCGTGCTCGGAGCCAGCCGTCAGCTGCGCGGGATCCGCGCCGAGGAGGGCGAGGCGCTCTTCCTGCAGCTCGTCGAGGGCCGCCCGCGCGAGCCCATCAACGTGCAGCTCACCGAGAGCGAGCGCGCGTACTACGAGCTGGAGCTGCTGCCCGCGGAGGTGCCACCTCCCGAGAGGGCCCGGCCCCTGCGGCGTGAGCTCGTCGTCGACGCGGCGAGCGTCCCCTGCCTCGAGGACCACCTCGTTCGCGGCACGCCCACGCTGCCCGGAGCCTGGGCCCTGGACCTGATGCTGCAGGCCGCGCTCGGCGATGGACGGCCGGAGCTGCGCACCGTCACCATCGAGGAAGTGCGGTTCTCGCGCTTCATCCGCGTCAAGCCAGGGGGGCGTCAGCTGCTACGCGCCGACTGCACCCCGCTGGCCGACGAGCCTGGCCGCTACTGCGTGCAGGTCAAGCTGACGGGCGACCTCCTCCATGCCTCCGGAGTGGTGCTCGAGCGAGACCTCGTCTACGCCGAGGCCCGCTTCACGTTGACGGCGGAGCCTCCCCGGGGGCTCTCGCAGCTCGAAGCGGCCACACCCTCGGGGAGCGGCGTGACCGTGCGCGATCCCCACTGCGTCGCCGGCTCCCCCGTGGAGCTGCGGAAGATGTTCGACTGCCTGGAGGAGATCCGGCTTGAGCAGACGGCCCGCTTCGCGCGGCTGGGGCTGCCGGCGTCGCGACTGGCGGGGCGCACCGTCCCCGCGCTCGTCCTGGACGCGGCCTTGCGGCTGAGCACGATGCACGCGAATGGAGTGTCGAGCGCCGTGTTCGTGCCCATCCAGCTCCAGCGAGCCACGTTCGACCGGGACCTGGTGGAAGGCACGGACGGCGCGCGGCTCCGCCTCTCCCTGAAGGCCCTTCCCCCACGTGTGGAGGGGGACGTCGTTCAATGCGGCAGCGTCGCGGCCATCGACGAGACGGGGCGCCTCCGGATGTTGTTCGAGGGCGGCCTCGCCCGCCCCATGGCCTGAGCCACCTCTTCATCGGATGAACCCATGAACTCCTCGCCTCTCCCCGCAGCCAGCATCCCCGTCGATGACGTCCGGCAGCTCCGGACCGAGCTGAGACGTGTGATGCCTCCGGAAGCCTTCCAGCCGCAGCCGCTGCGCGGGGTGATCGCGCTCGCGCTCGTGCCCGTGGAGATCGCCCTGATCTGGGTGGTGGCCAGCCAGCCGCTGCCCTGGTGGGCCTGCCTCCTCTTCTCGTTCGTGCTCGGGCAGCTCCTCACCACCGTGGGCCTGGCCGCCCATGAGGCGCTGCATCACTCCGTGTTCCGCGGCAAGGTGCTCGAGGATGTCCTCGGCTGGGTCGGATTCAGCCCGTGGCTGGTGACGCCCGGCACCTGGCGCGCATGGCACGTCCAGGCGCACCACAGCGCCGCGAACATCCACGCGCGGGATCCGGACGTGCTCCCGCGCCAGGAGGAGTGGCGCACCCAGGGGTTCGCCCAGCTGTTCCACGCGATCTCACCGGGCTCGGGCTCCTGGCTCAGCTACATCAGCTTCAGCTTCTTCTTCACGGCCCAGGGGCAGGCCTTCTTGTGGCACCACAGCAACCAGCCCCAGCTCCAGCAGGTGCGCATGAATCGCGCCCGCGAGCGGCTCCTCACGGTGCTGCTCGCGCTGGGCTGGGGCGCGCTGGGCTGGGCCATGGGGCCGCGGGGCGCGCTCTACGCGATCCTCCTCCCGCACCTCTTCAGCAACATCAGCTTGATGATCTACATCGCCACCAACCACTGGCTCCTGCCCGCGTCCCAGGACACCGACAACCCCTTCGTGAACACGGCCAGCGTGGAGACCCACCCGGTGATGGATCTGCTCCACCTCAACTTCAGCTACCACCAGGAGCACCACATCTTCCCGGCGATGAGCCCGAAGTTCGCCCCGCTCCTGCGCAAGCACCTGCGCGCGCTCAACCCCGAGGCGTCCATCGTCGCTCCGCACCTCCGCGCCTTGCGCACGCTGTTCTGGCGCCCGGCGCTCTACTCCGCGGATGGACGCAGCTTCACGACCCCGGGCGGCACTCCCTCGGTGACGACCGCGGACCTCCGTCGCAGGCTCGAGGACGCCTCCCCGCCCGCTCCTTGAGCCCCTCCGATCAGCCAGCTAGACCGTCGAGGGGTGGTACTCGCGGAGATCCAGCTGCCTCAGGAGCTCCGCCGCCTGCTCATCCCGCTCGGCGTCGATGATGTCCGAGAGGCTGATGGCCCGGCATCACAAGTCGCGCATCCTGTTGGAGTTGCGGTCCCAGCACTGACACCTCCAACCCAGGATGACCCTATGAGCACCCGGAAATTCAGCGGTAGTTGCCACTGCGGCAAGGTTCGGAGTGCGGCGTGGGCCACACGGCCAGCCCGGAAGCCGCCGCTCAGCGCCGCGCCTCGTCGAACACGCCGCGCCGCGCCTGCTCCCGCTCGATGGAGCGGAACAGCGCCGAGAAGTTCCCCTCTCCGAAGGACTGGTGGTTCTTGCGCTGGATGATCTCGATGAAGATGGGGCCGATGATGTTCCGTGTGAAGATCTGCAACAGGTAGCCCTCCTCGTCTCCATCCACCAGCACGTGACGGCGGCGGATCTCCTCGCGGTCCTCGGCCACCTGCGGCACGCGCTCGAAGGCCTCGCGGTAGTAGTCCTCATCCATGTCGAGCATCTCGATGCCCGTGCCGTCCAACGCGCGCAGCGAGCCGAGGATGTCGTTCGTGAGGAACGCCAGGTGCTGGACGCCCGGGCCCTTGTACTCCTCGAGGTACTCGTTGATCTGGCTCTTCTTCTCGTCCGCCTCGTTGATGGGGATGCAGAACGTCCCGCACGGCGAGCGTAGCGCGTACGAGGTGAGGCCCGTCTTCACGCCACGGATGTCGAAGTAGCGAACCTCCGTGAAGCCGAAGATGTCCTTGTAGAAGGCGGCCCACCGCCCCATCGTCCCCTTCTCCACGTTGTTCGTGAGGTGATCGATCAAGGTGAAGCCCTTGGAGGCCACTCGCACAGGCTCAGGGTGCGGGACGAAGCCAAGCCGCTCCCACTTCTGCGGATCGGTCGCGCCGTCCACCAGGTAGATCAGGCTGTCGCCAATTCCGTAGATGGTGGGCACCGCCCTGCCATCGCGCAGGAAGAGGTCGCCCTCGGCTCGCGCGCGAGCCCCACGCGCCACCGCCGCCTCCAGCGCCTTGCGGCCGTCATGCACGCGCCAACCCATGGCGCAGATGGAGGGGCCGTGCAGGCCGGAGAAGCCCGAGGCGAAGGACGCGCTGCCCCTGTTGAGCAACAGCCGGATGTCACCCTGCTCATACAGGTCGATCTGGCGGGCCGGGTGGTGCAGCGTCCGCGAGAAGCCGAAGGCCCGGAACAGGCGGTCGAGCTGATCCGGATGGGGCGACGCGAACTCGATGAAGTCGATGCCTTGCAGTCCTACGGGGTTGAGGCTCATCCGTGCTGTCTCCTGAGTCCGTGGTGAGGCGAGAGCGTCAGCGCTTCGGCTGCCAGCTCTTCCAGTAGTCCGTGAGCTCCGCCGGGGTGCTGGCGGGCTGCGCTCGGAGCGGGCGCCGCGTGTCGAGCATCACCGCCACCTCCTCGGTGCGGGTGGCGTTCGCGGCGCGCGCCTCGGCGCCCGCCTGGGGCCCGTGGTGGATGCCCTGCGGGTGGAAGGTGAGCATCCCCGGCGCGATGCCCTCGCGGCTGAAGAACTGGCCGCGGTGGTAGAAGAGCACCTCGTCGAAGTCGATGTTGGAGTGGAAGAAGGGCACCTTCATCGCCCGAGGGTCGCCGTTCTCCAGCGGGCGCGGCAGGAAGGTGCAGATGACCGCGTTGCGCATCACGAAGGTGGTGTGGGCCGAGGGCGGCAGGTGGTAGCGCTCGGACACCACCGGGCGGATGTCGCGCACGTTGAGCTGCAGCGGCGCCAGCGTCCCCTTCCAGCCCACCACGTCCAGCGGGCAGTATGGGTAGAAGACCTGGGTCACCTCGCCCTCGCGCAGCACCTGCAGCTCCCACTCGCCCTCGGCGTTGGGCCCGAGCGAGGAGGCCTCCTCCGGGGAGGGCACGCGGAGCACCGCGGGATCGAAGAGGGCGTGCTGGCCGAGCATCCCCTTCTCCGGGAAGTCCACCTCGCTGAAGGCCTCCACCACCAGCACCTGGGTGGCCGAGGTGGGCGCCAGCCGATGGGCCGTGCCGCGCGGCACCACGAGGTAGTCCCCCGGCTCGTAGGAGAGCGGGCCGAAGTCCGTCTCCAGCCTCCCCGCGCCCGCGTGGATGAAGAGCACCTCGTCCGCGTCCGCGTTGCGGAAGAGGTAGGGCATGGGGGCGGTGAGCGTGGCGAAGGACAGCCGCACGTCCTCGTTGGCCAGCAGGGCCCGGCGCGCGGCGACCCAGTCCCCGCCGGAGTCCGCCTGAAGGCGCCGCAAGTCATAGGCTCGCGGACGCAGGGGGCCCTCGATGCGGCTCCACCCCACGGGCGGGTTGCGGCGGTAGAGGTGGGCGTAGCGGCCGAAGAAGCCGTTGCGCGCGTACTCCTCCTCGACCGTCCCCTCCGGCAGCCCCACATGCGCCTGGGCGGCCACGCGGCCGCGAACGTACGGAATGTCCATGCCCGCCAAGGTAGGGAGCGGGCTGGAAGGAAGAAAGCACAAAGAACTGCCAGAGATTGTCAACCCAGTGCACAATCTCCGCCATGAACGTCACGCTGGAGCAGGCCCGCGCGCTCGAGGCCCTCGCCCGACATGGCACATTCGCGGCCGCTGCCGAGGCGCTGCACAAGGGGCACACCGCGGTGCTCTACGCGCTGCGCACGCTGGAGGAGCAGACCGAGCTGGTGCTGCTGGACCGGCGCGGCTACCGCACCCGGCTCACGCCCGCGGGAGAGCGGGTGCTGGAGCACTGCCGCAAGCTGCTGGCCGCCGAGCGGGAGCTGGAGGCCGCCTGCGCGGAGATCCGCGCCGGTTGGGAGCCCACCCTGCGCATCATCTTCGACGGCATCTTCCCCGCCGAGCCGCTGCTGCGCGTGGTGAAGCAGCTCCGGGTGGAAGGTGCGGGCACCCGCTTCCACGTCTCGGCGGAGTTCCTCGCCGGGGTCGAGGCGACGTTCGCTCGGGACGAAGCGGACGTGATGGTGTCCTTGCTGCCACCGACGCTGCCGGACCTGCGCTCCTACCCGCTGGCCGAGCTGAAGGCGGTGCTGGTAGCCCACCGCTCCCACCCGCTGGCGAAGACGCGGGGTCCGCTGAAGGACGAGGAGCTCGCCCGGCACCTGTTGCTCACCGTGCGCGGCTCGGATCCCCGGCTCCAGCTCAGCACCGGAGCGCTGGAGGGCCGCTCCACGGTGCACCTCAACGACTTCGCCGCCAAGAAGGCCGCCATCCTCGAGGGGCTGGGCTATGGGTGGCTGCCGGAGTACCTGATGGCGCGAGAGCTGCGCCGCGGAGAGCTCAAGCCGCTCAAGCTCGCGCGCGGCGCCACCCACCTCTTCCACCCTTCCCTGCACCACCGCGCCAGCGTGCGGCTGGGCCGGGCCGCCAGCCGCGTGGTGCAAGCACTCACGGGGGTGGCGCCATGATTTCTTCCAGTGCTGGGAAGATCCGTGTTCGGCGCCGTTCCAGGAGTGCCCTTTTTCGGGGCTCTTTGAGCGAGGACATAAGCCATGAGGAACATCCACAAGGGACTGGTGCTCTGCCACATGCTGGTGGTGCTGTTCGGCGTGGGCTGTGGGGGGACCGTTGACGATCCATCCGGGGGCTGGTTCTCTGATCCTTACGGAGGCAGCCCGGCTCCGTCCAGGTGATCCCGGGAGGACGCGGCGCGGAAAGCCACGTCCCCCCGCCGTACCCGCGCAGACGCCTCGCGGGCGAGCGCCTACTTCTTCTGGCTCACCTTGTTGTTGAGGCCCGAGCGGGACACCTTCGGCTTCTCGGCGCCGACGCCTCGCTCCCACGTGACGGCGTTGTTGGTGCCGTGGACCTCGATGGTGGCGGCCGCCTCCACCTTCACCTTGTTGCTCGTTCCGTGGACCGCGACGTGCTCGCACTCGCCGGTCAGCGTGAGGCGGTGGCTGGTGCCGTTGATCTCCACGCGGCTCTTCGGCCCGCAGCGAATCGTCTGCTTGCGCCCGACGCCGTTGATCTCGATCACCGAGTCGGAGGACTCCCCGTCCCCCACGTTGACCGTGGCGCTCGTGCTGTCATCGTCGTCGTCATCGCCCGTCTGGGCCTCGATCTGGTCACCCTGGATCTGGACCCTCTCGCTGCCGCTCTGGGCGTCGATCGTGCCGCCTTCGAGCTCGGCCTTCTTGTCGCCCTTCTGGGCCTTGATCTTGCCGCCTCCGAGGGTGACGGTTTTGTTGCCCTTGTTGACCTGGATGTTGCCGTCCCCACCGATGGTGACGGTGCCCTGTGCTCCTGCGGCCATCGCGAAGCAGACGGTGAACGCAACGACTGCGGAACGAATGCGCTTCGACATGCTGTACTCCCTTGGGGTGATCACGCGGAGCCGAGGTTATACGACTTGCGGGGCGGCGCGTAGCTCCCCGGGAGCGCTGAAGGAGTGGAGCCAGCAGGGGTCGCGCCCCACCCCGCTGCCGGGATGGGGCGCTTCCACCTTCTACTTCACGAACTTGATCGCGTCGAAGCCCACCATGCGGTACAGGCTCGCCGCCTCACCGGTGGCGTCGGACAGCTCCACGTACTCGGTGCCGTTGCTGCTGAAGTAGTGCTGCCCCAGGCTCACCCAGGCGTTGTAGTAGTTGTTCTGGTTCACCGTCGCGTAGTTGTTCGTACCGTTGTGGTAGATGCGGTACTTCGCCGTCTGCGACGTGGCGTAGTTCGACGGGATGTACGCGTAGACGGTGTAGTAGCCAGCCCCCAGCAGCGCCGGCGTCCACCTGGCGTAGTTGCTCTGCGTCGAGCCGTTCGCGTAGGTGTACGTCGTGCTGCCGCCGTAGCCGACGTTCCCCGTGTACCAGTACTGCGACGGGCCGTACTTGGTGAAGCGGCTGCTGGTGTTGTCGACGATGACCTCGTTCGACGGCGGCGGGGGCGTCCCCTGGGACGAGTAGAGATCCTGGCCCGTGGGCAGGTTGTTGGTGTCGAAGGTCTTCCCGTCGATGACGACGCCCCGGTACGGCAGGTACATGTGCACGTGGGTGCCCATGGAGGTGCCGCAAGAGGTGGAGATGGTGCCTCCATCCGAGTTCAGCATGCGGCCGAGCTTCGTCCCGAAGTTCACCACCGAGCCCTGGCCAATGCCCGCGGCGTTCACCGAAGCCGTGTCGAGGTGCAGGTAGCCCACCTTCTCGGAGGTGCCGCTGGTGGTGATGGTGAGCAGCATCTGCGTGCCGTCATTGCACACGTAGGTCACCGTGCCCGGAGCGCCAGCGAGGATGTCCGAGTTGGAGGCGTTGCTCACGTCGAAGTCGATGCCCATGTAGGCGCCGAACTGGCCGTTCCAGGTGTAGGGATCGTGCCAGCCCTGGGTGATCCGGAAGGGCACGTTCGCGGGCCAGAAGAACTTGTAGCCGTTGTAGAACGCCGAGAGGGCCTGCTGCCGCTCGCCCTCGCGCGGGAACATCGCGGCCCGGGCGACCGGCTCGAGGCTGCTCTCGGGGACGAGCGCGAGCAGGCTGCGCAGGTGCTCATCGCCGTTGATGGCGGCCACCCAGCCCTGCTCCGTCTGAACCAGGAGCACGGCCGTCATGTTGTCCATGGTGAGGTGTGACTCGTCGCCCAGGGCCAGCGGCTTGCTCAGATCGGCCCAGGTCAGGGTCCCCAGCGCCCAGCTCCCCTCCTGGCGCAGACTGATCAGCGACACGCTCCCCGTCATGTCCGGGCGGGCCTGGATCGCCTTGAGGAGGGCGGCGCGAGCCTCCTCGGACATCTTCTGGGCGTCCGGCGTCACGATGCGCAGCTCCGCCTTCTGGGTGGCCGGGAGCTGCGTGCCCTCGGGGGTGGACGCCTCGGGAGCCCCACAGCCCGCCATGGCCAGGCCCAGGGTCAACGCCACCGAGCCGAAAACCTTGGAAAACATCATCCTCATTTTGTACCTCGCCGCGAGTGATGAAAAAAAGCGCGCGACATGTACACAAACTACTGAATGCTGACAAGCCGGAAAATGCACATAGCGTTGATAGACTTTGAATGTCCGTGTGAGCACTCAGAGACATTTCCCTTTTAAATCGCACAGATGCATTCAACAGGCCCGACCATGGACGGACAGACAGTAAAATTCCAAACCCACTGTTTTTACCTTCAATGCTCGATTTCCGGATTGAGTCCCCGCTCCGGCTGTGCAACGTATTACTCCATATGTATTTGAGCGTCTTCACGCTCTGGGAGGGTCCATGCACGAGATGGGTCGATTCAGGAGTGCCTTGCTCACGGCGCTGGTGGCAGTCGCCGTGGCCGCCGCGCCGGCTCGCGCCGAGCAGTCCGCGGATGGCCGCGGCTTGATCCAGGAGATGCGGCGGCTCAGCTCGCAGGAGGGCTGGGCGCGTACCGGCGCTGCACTGCTGCTGACGCGCAATGGCGGTGCCTCATGGGGCGACATCACCCCGAGCCGTGGCCTCGAGGGCGTGAGCGGTGCCTGGTTCATCGACGCGGCCCAGGGCTGGCTGGTGGGAGTGGACCCGCTGGCCCCAGGCCAGCTGTTCGTGCTGGAGACGGCGGACGGCGGGCGCTCCTGGAACGAGCAGCTCGTACCCACCAGCGTGCTGGAGAAGGACAGCGTCTACGCGCGGGCACAGGTCCACTTCCTGGATGCCCAGCGCGGATGGCTCCTGGGGAAGGTGGCCACCAGCGCCGCCTTCAGCGTGGGCGAGCTGCTGCGCACCGAGGATGGCGGGAAGACCTGGCAGCGCCTCCCCGCGCCCCCGGCCGCGGGCCGCATCGTCTTCATCGATGGTGAGCGCGGCTTCATGGTGGGAGCGCCAGTGGCCGAGAAGCTGTACGCCACCGAGGACGGCGGCAAGAGCTGGCGGGAGCTGTCCCTGACCCCAGGCTACGTGCTCCATGACCTGCCGGCGTTCCGCACGCCGCGCGAGGGTTTCGTGGCGGTGACCATCCCCGGGGAGAAGCCGCGCGTGGAGACCTTCACGACCCGCGACGGCGGGCGGAGCTGGCAGGAGGACGCATCCATCGCCCTGCCGGCCGGGGACTACACCGACGCGGCGATCGCGGCCCTCTCCGAGAGCGGCCAGCTCGTGGCCCTGGCGGTGAACAACTCGGTCCTCGCTCCGAGCAGCCTGGAGAGCCCGCTCTCCCTGACGGGCGCGCTCGGCCCGGCGTCCATCCAGGCCCTGTCGTTCACCGGTGCCCAGGGCTGGGCGCTGGTGGCCGAGGGCGCGTGCGATGAGCGCAGCTGCCAGCAGGCCTCTCGCGTGGTGGAGCTCGACACGGGCGCTCGCCTGGCGGCTGCTCGCGACGTGCTGGCGCGCTCCTTCTCGGAGCCGCGCGAGGCCGGGGGCGTGGCGCCGCTCGCCTCTACCACCAGCTTCGACAAGGGCTTCGACAAGTGCGCGGCGGCCACCTCGAGCCAGATGCAGGCCTGGAAGACCTCCAGCCCCTACAAGGACGCGAACATCTACTTCGGCGGCAGCGCCCGCGCCTGCGCCCAGCCCAACCTCACCTCGAGCTGGGTGTCCACCGTGTTCTCCCAGGGCTGGCGGCTGATCCCCACGTGGGTGGGCCCGCAGTCCCCGTGCTCCGGCTACAGCAACAAGTTCAGCTATGACGTGGCCACCGCGCGCACCCAGGGGCTCAACGAGGCCAGCGCGGCCGTGAGCGCCGCCCAGGCCCTGGGGCTGGGCTCCAACACCCCGCTCTACTACGACATGGAGAACTACAACGAGACCGACACCGCCTGTAACGCCGCGGTGCGCGCGTTCGTCAACGCCTGGGCCGAGCGCGTCAAGGCCAATGGCTACATCGCCGGCGTGTATGGCAACGCGTGGGACGTGCAGAAGGACATGAGCCCGGCCGCGATCTCCCTGCCGCCCGACGCGGTCTGGATTGCCTCGTGGGCGTGCGCGGCGAACACGACGAGCTGCGGCTGGACCCCCACGGTGTGGGGCATCTCCGGCCTGAGCGACTCGTACTGGACCAACAACCAGCGCATCCGCCAGTACTGGGGCGCCCACAACGAGACGTTCGGTGGCGTCCAGTTCAACATCGACAGCAACTACGCCAACGCCCCCGTGGCGACCTCCGGTGGCGGCACCGGCGGCAGCTTCACGTGCGATGACGGCGACAGCTGCTTCACCCTGTACGGCCCGTCGCAGTACTGGCACCGGGAGACGGCCTGCGGAGGCTCGTCCGTGGGCACCGGCGGCGATCTGTACTGGACGTACGTCAACGGCAGCACGACGAGCAACTACGCGCGCTGGAAGCCGAACTTCAGCGGCACGGGCGGCGCCGGCAGCTACTCCGTGGCCGTGTTCATCCCGCGCTGCTTCGGCACCACGCAGCAGGCGAAGTACCGCGTGTACCACAACGGCGTGACCGACACCGTGACGGTCAACCAGAACAACGCCTACGACCAGTGGGTGACGCTGGGCTCGTTCTACTTCAACAACAACGGGACGGAGTACGTGGAGCTGGCCGACTCGACGGGCGAGTCGGCGACCTCGTACCTGCAGATCTCCTTCGACGCCGTTCGCTTCAGCCGCTAGCCGCTCGCCGGCATGGCGCCGCGCCGGGGAGCGCTCCAGGCTCCTCGGCGCCGCCTCCGGGTGGCGCCCCTCTCCGGCGGAGGCCTCTCAGCTCATCGCCGCGGTCCATTCACTTCGAGAGGAAGCCGCAGCGTGGCGGTGGCGCCCTGGCCAGGGCCCTGGCTCTCCAGGGAGAGCTGTCCTCCCAGGAGCTGCGCCGCCAGCGCGCTCGAGTGCAGTCCCAGGCCGTGCCCGTCCTTGCGCGTGGTGAAGCCTTGCGCGAAGAGCTTCTCGCGCAGCTCCGGCGAGAACCCCGCGCCATTGTCCACCACCTCGATGAGCGCCCACTCGCCCTCGCGCCACAGGCGCAGCCGCAGGCGGCGCTCTCCCTCGGGCGTGGCGTCCAGCGCACTCTTGGCGTTGCTGATGAGGTTGATGAGGATCTGCAGCACCTTGTGCTTGTCCACCCGCACCTGCGGCACCGGCGACAGCTCCTGGGTGACGCCGACGCCGTGGCGCTGCAGCGCGGCCGTCTGGATGCTCAGCGCGTCGCTGATGAGCTGCGCCAGGGAGCACTCCTCTATCAGCAGCGCCGTCCTCGCGTAGCCCTGCTGCACCTGGACGATGGCTCGGATGTGCTCGATGTGCTGGCCCATCACCACCATTCCCTCTCGCAGCCGCGCCTGCTCCTCCACCAGCGTGTCCGACAGCGTCCCCAGGTACTCCGGCAGCCGGCTGCCTCGCGGATCCTTCGTGACGAAGTCCGCCAGCGCGTGCCGGTGCTCCTGCAGCAGCGCCACCACCTTCTTCAGCCCGCTGACACGCGAGGCGTCCAGCCCGCTGAGCATCGTCTCGAAGTTGATGACGGTGCTGGTGAGCACGTTCCCCACGTTGTGCAGCACGTTGGCGGCCACCTCGGACATGCCCACCTCTCGCGCGGTGTCCACCAGGCGCTGCTGGGCCTGCTTCAGCTCGCGCGTGCGCTCCTCCACCCGCCGCTCCAGCTCGTCGTTGGCTCGGCGCAGCGCCGCCTCCGCGTGCTGGACCTCCCCGTACAGCCGGGCGTTCTCGATGGAGATGGCCGCCTGCGAGGCAAGGTGCTCGAGCAGTGAGAGCCGCGCTGGCGTGAAGGCCTGCGTGGCCAGCCCGTTCTCCAGGTACAGCACCCCGGACAGCGCATCCTGCCGCACCAGCGGCAGGCACAGCACGGAACGAGCCTCGCTGCGCCTCAGGCACTCATCTCCCGAGAACGGGTGCGGCTGGGTCGCATCCCCAATGAGCACCGGCTCGCGCGTGCGCTTCACGTAGGTGATGAGGGACCAGGGCAGCGCCTGCGCTGGCGCTTCCGCCGGGTCGCGTGCGGTGCCCTCCAGCACGTAGCCGGAGCTGGCCACCACCGACAGCCTGTCCCCGCGCAGCAGCAGCAGCGCACCGCGCTGGGCTCCCGCGTTCTCCAGGGCCACCTCCATCAGCGTGTCCGTCAGCCGCTCCAGGACTATCTCTCGGGAGATGGCCTGCTGAGCCTTCACCACCGTGAGCGCGTCCACCTGGGGAGTGCTCGTGTCGCTCGTCGTGTCGTGCTCGCTGGGGGCAGACACCGCCAGGTAGGACCACTCCTCGTCCAGCTGCCGCACCTTGCCCGCGGCACCCCACTGGGCGTAGGCATCCCTCGCCGCGCGCGCGAAGGCCTGGAAGACGGTGGGGGCACGCCGCGTGCGCCAGAAGCGAGCGGCGAGCTCGTTCGCCATGGCCACGTACTGGACGAAGCCGTTCTCCCGCGCCGCCTGGATGGCCTCCTCATAGGCGCAGGAGGCCTCCTCCGACCGGCCCGTGATGCGGGCCAGCTCCGCGGCCACCATCCGCTCTGGCGCCTGGAAGTTCTGGGGGCACGGCTGCGCCCACTCCGCCAGCTGCCGCTGGTGGTGTTGGATGGCCTCCAGATACTCCCGCCGCGTCTCAGGCTCGGCGCGCTCGAAGAGCGCCGCCAGGGTCAACGCCCGGTAGAGGTGATACTCCATGTTCTGGAACATGCCGAACTGGGACCACAGGTACTTGACCGGGATGTCCCCCGCCTCACGGGCCTGCGCGTACTCGCCGAACATGAAGTTCGACTGCATCTGGGTGAGCCAGTACCAGCAATAGAGGGGGGGGAAGTGGCCTGGAGCCAGCGCGGCCTGGCGAGCCTCCTCGTCCAGGTCCTCGCCGCTCGTCCTGGCGGCCGCGGGCGCGCCCCCGCGCAGCCGCTGCACGAAGCGGTAGGTGGCGTGCAGGAGGTACGCCTGGTCTGGCACACCCATCTTCCGGGAGAAGTCCCGCTGCGTGGCGCACTCCTGTTCAAGCTCCGCCAGGCGGTGCCCCAGGCTGAGCCGGTCCGCCACGACGCGGCTGCTGGAGGTGAGGACCATCGCGAGGTCACCCGTCTGGAGCGAATGCTGGACGGAGCTGCGGGCATGCTCCAGCGAAATGGACAGGGGCTGGGTCCAGGCGGAGAGGACCTCCAGGCAGAAATGCATCCTCCCGCGGGCGAAGGGGAAGTGGCGCTCAGCGAGCTCGCGGGCGAGTGCGCCGAAAGCCTGGCCCTCCCGGTAGCGCTTGAAGAAGAAGCTCGTCGTCACTCCGAACCAGGCATGACCTTGCGGGCCGATCGGGGTGTTGCCATGGCGCAGGAGGATGCTGACCACGCGGCACGCCAGGAGAGCCATCAGGTTCGGAACCGTGAAGTACGCCACGGCCATCAGGGCGCCGAGGATATCCACCACCGCCCTCATGCTTGGGTCGCTCATGAGAGGCAGGTCGATGAGGCTCTCGATGGGGCGGTCCCCCAGCTGAGCCCACACCTCCTCATGCGCCGCCACCACCTCCTCCCAAGACGGTTGCAGCGACATCGGCATGCCCAGTCGGTTCAGACACTCCACCAGGGAGGTGATCGCCGGGCGAACGTCTCCCATGAGGAAGTGGAGCTCACTCTTCAACGAGTAGAGGGCCGCCAGCTCCGTGTGCTCCCGCGCCCGAGGCTGGAGCTCCTCCACCAGGCGGAGCGACTCGACGGGGTTGCTCCTCGCCAGCTCGCAGCCCGCCAGCGCCAGCCGCAGCTTGAAGGTCAGCGCGGGCTCCGTCTCCCAAGGGTCCCCTGGGAGAAACGCCAGGGCCTTCTCGAAGTAGGCAATGGCCGCCTCCAGCGCCATCGAGGCCCTGGCCCGCTCCCCGGCCTGCGCGTTCAGCCGCGCGGCGCGCAGGCGCTCCGAGGGCTCATCGAGGAGGTCCGCCCCTGCGTTGAGGTGGCTGACCACCTCGAAGAGCTGCTCCGGGAGCTGCTCGGGGGACAGGAGCTCCAGCAGCAGGCGGCCGATGCGCAGGTGCAGGGCCGGGCGCTCCTCCGGGGAGAGGAGGGCATGGGCTGCCTGGTGGATGCGGTCGTGCAGGAAGCGGTACTGCTCCGGGCCCGTGCGCGCGATCAACCCTTCCAGGAGCAGCGGCTCGAGCTCCTGCTCCACCTCGCCTGCCACTCTCTGGCCCGAGAGGGTGGTCAGCATCTGGAGCGAGAAGGAGTTGCCCACGCACGCGGCCAGGCGCAGGTGCTGCTGCGCTCCGGCGGGCAGCTGGCGCAGCTTGCCCACCAGGAAGTCCACCACGTTGTCGGAGTAGCCCCTGGCCCGGACGCCCACGGCGTCCCACCGCCACCCTCCGGTGTGCGTCCGCTCGAGCAGCTTCTCCTGGTGCAGCGTGGTGAGCAGCTGGAGCAGGAAGAACGGGTTGCCGCCCGTCTTCTCATGCACCAGCCCCGAGAGGGGATCGACAAGCTCGCGCTCCGCTCCCGGGAACGAGTCGGTGAGCAGGTGCTGGATGTGCTCGAGGCTCAGCGGCTCGAGCTGGAGGCTCGTCACCCGCGCGCCCGCCTCGCGGATGGCTCCTTCCATCGCCACCAACGGATGGTGAGGGGGGACCTCGTTGTCGCGGTAGGCGCCGATCCACAGCACCGGGGGCGCGTCCTCCTGGGTGAGCAGCAGCTGGAGCAGCTGGAGGCTGGCCACGTCCGCCCACTGCAGATCATCCAGGAAGATGACGAGGGGGTGCTCGGTGGTGGCGAAGACCCCCAGGAACGCTCGGAACACGCGGTTGAAGCGGTGCTGCGCCGCGGCGGAAGGTAGAGGCGGGACCGCCGGCTGCGCGCCCACGACGAGCTCCAGCTGGGGGATGAGCTCCACCAGGACCTGCCCATCCTCCCCCCAGGCCCGCTGCAGGCGCTCGCGCCAGCGGGCCAGCTCCTCATCGCTGCCCGCCAGCAGATGCTGGACCAGCCCGCGGATGGCCTGCGCCAGGGTGGCATAGGGGATGTCCCGCTGGAACTGATCGAACTTGCCACTCAGGAAGAAGCCCCGCCGCTCCACTACCGGCTTATGCAGCTCCTGGACGACCGAGGACTTGCCGACCCCGGAGTAGCCTCGCACCAGGAACAGCTCGGGCCTCCCATACCGCACCAGCCGCTCGAAGCCCTGGAGCAGGCTGGAGATCTGGGTCTCGCGCCCATAGAGCCGCTGAGGAAGCTGTAGGCGATCGGGCTGATCATTCACTCCCAGCGGGAACACCCCACGGTCGCCTCGGCGCAGGTTCTCCTGGCACCGCGCCAGATCGGCCCGCAGGCCCTCGGCGCCCTGGAAGCGGTCCTCGGCGTTCTTGGCCAGCAACTTCAGCACGATAGCGGACACACTGGGAGGAATGCTGGGGACGAGCTCGTGCGGAGGCCGGGGGCTCTGGGCCAGGTGCGCGTGGAACCACTCCAGCGCGTCCCTCCCCTGGAAGGGCCGGCTCCCCGTCAGCAGCTCGTAGAACGTGACGCCCAGCGAGTAGAAGTCCGTGCGGTAGTCCACCAGCCGATTCATCCGCCCGGTCTGCTCCGGGGACATGTAGGCCAGCGTCCCTTCGATGAGCGAGGCCGGCACCGCGTCCACGTGCTCCACTTGCTGGAAGGTGGCGATGCCGAAGTCGATCAGCCGCGCCTGCCCCTGCGGCGTGACGATGATGTTGGAGGGCTTGATGTCCTTGTGGATGACCCCGTGGCGGTGGATCTGCGCCAGCAGTGAAGCCAGGGACAGGGCCAGCTCGAAGAAGGCGGAGAGTTCGAGCGGCTTTCCGATGAGCTCGGACAGGGGCCGGCCCTGCACTTCCTCCAGCAGCAGCACGGGGCGGCCCAGGACCGCTTCACACGCGTGGGCCTTGGGGATACCATCGACGCTCCCGAGCCGCTGCAGGATGCCGAACTCCCGCCGGTAGCGCTCACGCTCATGGGGAGCAGGCTCCAGCGGCGTCTTGATGATGCCGCGCAGACCGTCAGTGTCCCGGATCGCATGCACCAGGACAGTGGAGCCCGTGGACCTCAGCGTGCCCAGCAGGGTATAGCCAGGGATATGTAACATTGAGGCAATTCTATTACGTCTGAAGATGCCCCTGACTACATGCTGCCAGCGCCTGCACCCTGGCCGGGTAGACAGGTGTCAGTATCGCCCCGGGCGTAAGAAGGGCTACTTCAGGAACTCACCTCTCTCGGCCTTCGCGACGAGCGAGGCGGGCGGCAGGAAGTGCTTGCCGTAGCGCTCCGCGAGCTCTCGCGCGCGGGCGACGAAGCCGCGCAGCCCCGTGCCGGTGCGCCCTTCATAGCCGTTCATGTATTGCACGACGCCTCCCGTCCACGCCGGGAAGCCGATCCCGAGGATGGAGCCCACGTTCGCATCCGCGACGGAGCGGAGGACGCCCTCGTCGAAGCACCTCACCGTGTCGATGGCCTCGGCGAAGAGCATCCGCTCCTTCATGTCCTCGAAGGGGATGGTGTAACCGGGCTTGCTGAAGTGCTGGGTGAGCCCCGGCCAGAGGCCCGTGCGCTTGCCATCCACGTAGTCATAGAAGCCGCCCCCGGTGGAGCGGCCCTTGCGCTGGTACTGGTCGATCATCGCGTCCACGACCGCGTAGCTGCCGTGGTCCACCCACGGCTGGCCAGCGGCCTCGGCGGCCGCCTTGGTCTCGAGGCGAATCTTCCGCGGCAGGGTCAGCGTCAATTCGTCCATCAGCTGGAGCGGAGCCGCGGGGTAGCCCGCCTGGAGGCCCGCCTGCTCGATCGACGCGGGCGAGATCCCCTCGCCCACCATGGCGATGGCCTCGTTGAGGAAGGTGCCGATCACGCGGCTGGTGAAGAAGCCCCGGCTGTCGTTGACGACGATGGGCGTCTTTCCCATCTGGACCGCGATGTCGATCGCCTTCGCGAGCGTGGCGTCGCTCGTCTTCTTGCCCGCGATGAGCTCGAGCAGCGGCATCTTGTCCACCGGGGAGAAGAAGTGCATCCCGACGAAGTCGGCCGGCCGCTTCACGCCCTCCGCGAGCAGGGTGATCGGCAAGGTCGAGGTGTTGGAAGCAAGCACCGCGTCCGGGGCGACCGCGTCTTGAATCTCCTGGAAGACCTGGTGCTTGAGCTTCACATCCTCGAAGACCGCTTCGATGACCAGATCACAGCCCGCGAGCGCGGCGGCGTCCGCGGTGGGTTGGATGCGCGCGAGGAGCGCGTCGCCCTTCTCCTTCGTGGACTTGCCCCTCTGGACGGCCTTCTCCACCAGCTTGACCGAGTACTGCTTGCCCTTCTCGGCGGCGGCGAGGCTCACGTCCTTGAGCACCACGTCGATGCCGGCCTTGGCGCACACATAGGCGATGCCGGCGCCCATCATCCCGGCGCCGAGGACGGCGAGCTTCTTCGCCGTGTGCTGCGGGAAGCCCTTCGGGCGGCCGCCGCCCGAGTTGATGTGCTGCATGTCGAAGAAGAACGCCTGGATCATGTTCTTCGCGACCTGGCCGGTGGCGAGCTCGGTGAAGTAGCGCGACTCGATGGTGAACGCGGTGTCGAGGTCCACCTGCGTGCTCTCGACGGCCACCGCCATGATGGCGCGCGGCGCCGGCATGTTCGCGCCCTTGAGCTGCTTGCGCAGGTTGGCGGGGAACGCGGGCAGATTCGCCGCGAGGGAGGGAGAGGACGGGGTGCCGCCCGGGATCTTGTAGCCTTTCTGGTCCCACGGCTGCTGCGCGCCCGGATTCGCCTTCACCCAGGCCTTGGCCGCGGGCAGGAGCGCGTCCACCGAGTCCACCACCTCGTGCACGAGGCCCATCTCCTTTGCCTCCTGGGGACGGTAACGCTGGCCCTGGAGCAGGACCTTCATCAGCGCATCCACGATGCCGAGCATGCGCACCGTGCGCACCACGCCTCCGCCGCCGGGGAGCAGCCCGAGCGTCACCTCCGGCAGCCCGAGCTGCGCGCCCTTGACGTCGGCGACGATGCGCCGGTGACACGCGAGCGCGATCTCGAGCCCGCCCCCGAGCGCCGCGCCGTTGATCGCCGCGACCACGGGCTTGCCCAGGGTCTCCAGCGCTCGCAGCTGCGCCTTGATCTCCTGTCCGAGCTCGAAGACCTGCTTCGCCTCGTCCTTCTTCACGCGCAGCAGCTCGTTCAGGTCGCCGCCCGCGAAGAACGTCTTCTTCGCCGAGGTGATGACCACGCCCGTGATGTCGGCCTTCTCCTTGACCAGGCGGTCCACTGCCGCGCGCATGGACTTCACGTACGCGGCGTTCATGGTGTTGGCGGACTGGCCTGGATCATCCAACGTCAAGACCACGATGCCGTCGGCGTCTCGTTCCCAGCGGATGGTGTTCTGTTCGCTCATGGGTTTGCTCGAATCTTGTCGAAAGTGGAGTGGGAGGAGCTCAGACGCGCTCGACGAGGGTGGCCACGCCCATCCCGCCGCCGACGCACAGGGTGACGACCCCGCGGCGTGCCTTGCGCCGCTCGAGCTCGTCCACCACGGTCCCGAGGATCAGAGCGCCAGTGGCGCCGAGCGGGTGGCCCATGGCGATCGCGCCGCCGTTGACGTTGAGCTTCTCGCTCGGGATGGCGAATTCCTTCTGGTACTTGAGGACCACGGAGGCGAAGGCCTCGTTGAGCTCGAAGAGGTCGATGTCCTTGGGAGAGAGGCCGGCGATCTCGAGCAGCTTCCGGGTGGCGGGGATCGGGCCGGTGAGCATGATGGTCGGGTCCGCACCAGACGTAGCGATGGCGGCGATGCGCGCCCGCGGCGTGAGGCCGAGCTCCTTGCCGACCTTCTCCGAGCCCACCAGCACGAGCGCCGCGCCGTCGACGATGCCGGAAGAGTTTCCCGGCGTGTGCACGTGGTTGATCTTCTCCACGAAGTGGTACTTCTGCAGCGCCACCGCGTCGAAGCCGCCGGCCTCGCCGATCGTGACGAAGGAAGGGTTGAGCTGACCGAGCGAGGCCACGGTGGAGTCCGGGCGCATGTGCTCGTCCCGGTCGAGCACGGTGAGGCCGTTCTGGTCCACCACCGGGATGACGGAGTTCTTGAAGTATCCGTTGGCCCAGGCCTTGGCCGCGCGCTCCTGCGACTGCGCGGCGTAGCGGTCCACGTCCTCGCGGGTGAAGCCCTCCATCGTCGCGATCAGGTCCGCGGAGATGCCCTGCGGCACGAAGTACGTGTCATAGTTGGTGGCGGGGTCCATGGCCCAGGCGCCGCCGTCCGAGCCCATCGGGACGCGCGACATGCTCTCCACGCCGCCCGCGATGACCAGGTGCTCCCAGCCTGAGCGCACCTGCTGGGCGGCCAGGTTCACCGCCGTCAGGCCAGAGGCGCAGAAGCGGTTGAGCTGCACTCCGCCGGTGGTCTCCGGGAGGCCGGCCGCGAGCACCAGGGTCCGGGCGATGTCCGCGCCCTGCTCCCCTACCGGAGAGACCACGCCGAGCAGCACGTCGTCGATCCGCTTGGGATCCAGGTTCGGGTTGCGTTTCTTGAGCGCGTCCACCAAGCCGACGAGCAGCGACACGGGCTTGGTTCCGTGCAGCGCGCCCTTCTTGCCTTTGCCACGAGGGGTGCGAACGGCGTCGAAGATGAAAGCTTCCTGGCTCATCGAGAGCCTCCTTGGGAACGGTTGAAGGGGTCTGCGTTGGCCCGCTATGCCTGTGTGGGCGAGGGGGCCGGGTAGTCCACCGAGCCGGCGTGGAGCATGGCGGCGAGGTGCTCGAAGATGGGGAGGCGCGTGCGATCCACCACCCAGCCAAACTGGCCATTGGGGTTGATCTCGAGGAAGACGTACTCCCCCTCGGGGGTGAGGATCATGTCGATGCTGCCGAAGACCAGCCCCAGCCGCTCCACGTAGGCGACGAGCTGGGCTTGGAGCTCGTCGGGGAGCGTATGGGGGACATGAGGCATCGGGGCCAGATCGAAGCGCCGCCAGTCGTCGCGGGCCTTCTCGGTCTGCTGGGAGTGGATGGCGCAGGCGAGCACGCGACGGCCCACCACGACGATGCGCAGCTCGATCTGCTTGGGGACGTAGGGCTGGAAGATGGAGGGCGAGGGAATGAAGCCCTCTGGCTCGACGAGGTGCTCGGCCTGGACGCGGTTGGTGTAGAGCACCTCCACCTCACGGCTCTGGGAATCCTCGCGCACGACATGACCGATGGTGCGGAATGGCTTGTAGATGATGTGGCCACCGTGCTCCTCGAAGAAGGCGCGGGCCACGGGGAGCCGAGTGGTGTAGAGCGTGGGAGGGATCCGCAGGCCCACCTGGGCAGCGACGAGGAGCTGGGAGCACTTCTCCTCGAGGGCGAAGTTGGCGGGCGGGGGGTTGACGCAGAAGACGCCGCACTGGCGCAGGGTGAGTGAGAGCCCGTTGTAGAAGCTCCGCCACTGCTCGAGGAAGAAGCTGCGCTCCAGCTCGGAGCGGAAGCGCCCCTCGAGGCGCTTGTCCGACTCGGGGTAGGCGTAGAAGGGGCGCCACAGCCAGGCCGAGCGCACCCGCGTCAGGTCGAGCTCTCTGTCCTCCAGCGACAGCACGGCGCGCCCGCCCCCCTGGGCGTCAATGCGCAAAGAGGAGGGGGCGCTCAGGGTCTCCGGGGAGAGGACCACGGTCTCGGCACCCCTCTGATCGAGAGCGTGCCTGAGATCGGCGACGGTCGAGTCCGAAGCGTCGCTGGTGACGATGAGGATCATGCCGGGTGTGCGAGCGACGGAGTACCTGGGCTGCTCCAGCCCGAGGGCGGCTCACCCGAGGCTGGCCGCCCTCGCGGGGGGAATCAAGCCAGGTCGATGCGACCGGTGTCCCGGGGATCACCGGGATAGCTCATCCGCATGGAGGGATCGGTCCGAGACGTGAGCACGTCACGCAGGCCCGTGTCCCGGGGATCACCCTCGTAGCTCATCCGCATGGCGGTGGGCTCCTCCTGGAGGGGAATCTCCAGCCTTTCCACGTAGCGCAAGCCGAAGAGAACGGGGGAGTTCGTATCGGGGGAACTCATGCGAGTGCTCCAATCTGGTAATGGGCCGGGAGGGACGCTGACTTCACGGAGAGCATAAGCGGGGCCCGGCACACTCTTCAACGCCGCGGGGAGTGCGCCACTTGATCCCCGATGCAGGTGGTAGTTCACGCCCGGCTGAGGAGGCCCTCGATCGCAGGGGTGATAGGGTGGGAGCGCAGTCCAGCTCGTCTCACCCAGGAGGAGGAGCGCGCTGAGACGCTCGAGACCACCGCGCGGCTCAGCGCGGCCGGCGCCGCAGTTCAGGAGGGCTTGCCAGGACCGAGGCGCGCGAGCACGGCGGCGACCACGCGGTCACACCGTGAAGCGTGGAAGGAGAACGCCTCGGACAGCGAGCCACCAAGGTGGGCATCCATCCGCTCCCGGATGAACGCCTTGGCCCGGTGGAGCCGCTGCTTCACCGCGTCCTCCGTCACCGAGAGGACCTCTGCCGTCTCGGTCGTGGACATCCGCTCCACCTCGCGCAGCATGAACACCGTCCGGTAGATGTCCGGCAGCTCATCCGTGGACGAGGGGAACAGGGGTGCGCTCCTCAGTCAGCTGAGGAGGCAGCCCCGGGCACCGACACGAAGATGGCGTCCTGCCCAGCCCACGCGCGCTACTGAGCGTGTACGCTTCGGGGGCGTTGATATGGTCGACACGACCAGCCCTCAGCAGGCGCGCCCACTCATGTTGAACATTCCAGGCTACAGGGTCCTCGGCACCATTCGGGGAACGGGTTCGAACGTGCTGTTCCACGCGGTGCGTGAGGCCGATGGCCTGCCTGTCATCCTCAAGACGCCCGTGGCGCCCGCGCCAGGGCTCAACGAGAGCGAGCGCTACCAGCGGGAGTTCGGGATCCTTCAGCGGCTCCGGGACGTGCGGGGCGTCGCCAGGCCCTACGCCCACGAGCGGATCCACGATCGGCCCGTGCTCCTGCTGGAGAAGGTGCAGGGCGAGCCCCTCTCCGAGTCCGTGGGCGAGCCGCTGGAGCTCTCGCGCTTCCTCGCCATGGCCATCTCCCTGGCCACGACGCTGGCGGAGGTCCACAGCCGCAACGTCATCCACAAGGACATCAAGCCCTCCAACATCATCCTCGAGCCTTCCGGGGAGGCCCGCCTCATCGACTTCGGCCTCGCCACGCTCCAGAAGCTCGAGCACCTGGACGCGGCGCCTACCCACCTGATCGAGGGGACGCTGGCGTACATGTCCCCGGAGCAGACGGGGCGGATGAACCGGGCGGTGGATTACCGGACCGACTTCTATTCGCTGGGAGTCACGCTGTACGAGCTCCTCACGGGCAGGCGGCCCTTCCATGGCCGTGATGCGCTCGAATGGTTCCACGCGCACATGGCCCAGGCCCCGGTGCCGCCGCACGAGCTCAACCCCCAGGTGCCGCCGGCCTTGTCGGCCGTCGTGCTGAAGCTGCTCGCCAAGGTGGCCGAGGAGCGCTACCAGAGCGCGGAGGGGCTGAAGGCGGATCTCGAGCGGTTCCTGGAGAAGCAGGGCCAGCCTGCGCTGGAGGGGTTCTCCCCGGGCGCGCACGACACGCCCAGCCGGTTCCAGCTTCCCCAGCGGCTCTACGGACGCGAGCCCCAGGTCTCCGCCCTGCTCCAGGGCTTCGAGCGCGTCAGCCAGACTGGGAGGCCGGAGCTCTTCCTGGTGAGCGGCTACTCGGGCATTGGCAAGTCCGCGGTGGTGCACGAGCTCCACAAGCCGGTGGTGCAGCGTCGCGGCTTCTTCCTGAGCGGCAAGTTCGACCAGTTCCAGCGGGACGTGCCCTATGCCACCCTGGCGCAGGCCCTCCGCGGGCTGGTGCAGCAGCTGCTGGCGGGCAGCGAGGCGGAGCTGGCGCAGTGGCGCCAGCGGCTGAACCAGTCCTGGGAGGGCCATGGCCAGGCACTGGTGGACCTGGTCCCGCAGCTCGAGGGGGTGGTGGGCCGCCAGCCCGCGCTCCAGGCGGTGGCTCCCCACGAGGCCCAGCACCGCTTTCACCGGGTCGTCCGCCAGTTCCTCCGGGTGTTTGCCACCTCCGGGCATCCGCTCGTGGTGTTCCTGGATGATCTGCAGTGGGCGGACCTGGGCAGCCTCCAGCTCATCCAGCAGCTGATCTCCCAGGCGGATCCTCCCCCGGTGCTGTGGATCGGCGCCTACCGCGACAACGAGGTGAGCCCCTCCCATCCGCTGGTGCCCGTGCTGGAGGGCTTGCGCAAGTCCGGCGCGCGGCTCACCGACCTCCAGCTGGAGCCCCTGAGCCTGAAGCAGGGCGAGCAGCTCGTGGCCGACACGCTCCCAGGCGCGACGGCGGAGGTGGTGGCCCCCCTCGCGGCGCTGGTGCACGAGAAGACAGGAGGCAACCCCTTCTTCCTCCTCCAGTTCCTGGGGACGCTGAACCAGGATGGGTTGCTGGTGCGCGCGCCCGGGACAGGGTGGCAGTGGGATGTCGAGCAGGTCCGGGCGAAGAGCTACTCGGACAACGTCGTCGACTTCATGGTGGGCAAGCTGCGCCAGCTCCCTCCCGGCGCGCAGCACCTGCTGAGGCTGGCGGCGTGCGTGGGCAACACCTTCCCGCTCCAGATGCTGCGCTCCCTCTCCGGCCAGGAGCAGGCGGAGGAGGTGGAGCAGGGACTGGAGCCCGCGCTCCAGGAGGGCATGCTGATGCGCGCGGGCCTGGACCAGTACCGCTTCCTGCACGACCGCATCCAGCAGGCGGCCCACTCCCTCAGCTCCGAGGCGGAGCGCCAGGCCATCCACCTGCGCATCGGCCGGCGGATGCTGAAGGACCTGACACAGGAGCAGGTGCGCGAGGCGATCTTCGAGGTGGTGAGCCAGCTCAACGCGGGTGTGGAGCTGATCGAGGATCCCTCGGAGCGCCACGAGCTGGCGCGGCTGAATGCCGAGGCGGGCCGGAAGGCCGAGGCCGCGGTGGCGCTCCGCCCCGCCCTCACCTACTTCACGGCGGCCTTCGCCCTCATCCCAGGAGACCCCTGGGAGACGGACTACGCGCTGGCCTTCCAGGCGCGCCTCGCGCGGGCGCGCTGCGAGCTGCTGAGCGGTGGAATCCCCCAGGCACGCCCCCTGGTGGAGGAGCTCCTCTCCCGGGCGAGGACCCGCACGGATACCACGGCCACCTACTGCCTGAAGAGCCGCCTCTGCCTCAACGCGGGCGAGATCCAGGCGGCCGCCACGTGCATGCTGGAGTGTCTGGCGCTGCTGGGCCTGCCGCTGTCTCCGCACCCCACCCGGGAGGAGGTGGTCACCGCCCATGAGGAGGTGTGGCGGCTGCTGGGGGAGCGCTCCATCGAGAGCCTCATCGACCTGCCGCCCATGACCGACCTGGACGTGAGGCTGGTGATGGACGCGCTCTCCGCGCTCTTCAGCTCGGCCTACGTCACCGACAACCACCTGCTCGCCATCGACCTGTGCCGGATGGTCTCCCTCTGCCTCCGCCACGGCTTCACGCCGGTGGCCGCGCGGGGGCTGGCCTGGTTCGCGGTGATCACCAGCGCCTTCTTCAAGCGCTACCGGGAGGGCGAGGCTTGGGGCAGGCTCGCGCTCGCGCTCGTCGAGCGCCACGACCTGAGCACCTACCGGGCGGTGGCGCTCATGACCCTGCAGGCCGTCACCAGCTGGACCCAGCCCCTCTCCGTCGCGCAGGAGCTGGGCCTCAGCGGCTTCCAGCACGGGCTCCAGTCGGGGGACTTCGGCAGCGCCAGCTTCTGCTCCACCGCGAACATCGTGAACCGCCTCGCCATGGGGCACAACCTGGACGACGTGTACCAGGACTCCGTCATGTACAGCGAGTTCTTGCGCAAGATCGCGGTCCTGGATGCGCAGGACATGGTCCTGTGCAGCCAGCGCTACGTGCAGCAGCAGCGCGGGCGCTCGCGCTCCTTCGACACGCTCAGCGGCGACGGCTTCGATGAGCAGGAGTTCGAGGCCCGGCTGACGGCGCGCCGCATGAGCAGCACGCGGTGCACGTACTGGATCACCAAGCTCCAGTCACGCTTCGCGTGCGGCGCCTACCAGGAGGCGCTCGCGGCAGCGGAGAAGGCGGCCGAGCTGATCTGGTCCATGCACGGCAACATGCTCGTGAGGGAGTTCCACCTCTACCGCGCCCTGGCCATGGCCGCGTGCTTCGAGGGGGCCTCGCCGCAGGAGCAGGAGCAGTCCCTCGCCTCCATCCAGCGTCACCAGCGGCAGCTGGCGGAGTGGGCGGAGCACTGCCCCGCGAACTTCCGCGCCGCCGAGCAGGCGGTGTCCGCGGAGCTGGCCCGCGTGGCGGGGCGGCCAGAGGAGGCGGCGCGCGTGTATGAGGAGGCCATCCGCTCGGCGAGGGAGAGCGGCGCGCCCCACTATGTGGGACTGGCCAGCGAGCTGGCGGCGAACTTCTGGAGCACGCGGCAGGCCCCGATCGTCGCCCATGCCTTCGCGCGCGAGGCCCGGGCGGCTTACCAGCAGTGGGGCGCCAGGGGCAGGGTCGAGCACCTGGAGTGCCGGTGGCCGCACCTGGTGTCCGCGCAGCCGGCCACGAGCCACGACACCAGCAGCACGGACTCGACCCGGATCGACGCGCTCACGATCGTCAAGCTCCAGCAGGCCATCTCCGGCGAGATCGTCCTGGATCGGCTGGTCACGACGCTGCTGCAGGCGGCCATCGAGAATGCGGGCGCCCAGCGGGGGGCCCTGCTGCTGCCGAACGGGGACACGCTCCAGGTGGTGGCCACCGCGGGGAGCTCGCCCGGCGGCGTGGCCGTCCAGCCGGGCTCGGGCACGCCCCACGAGCTGCCGTGGACGCTGCTCGCCTATGTCCAGCGCACGCGCGAGCACGTGCTCATCGGCGATGCCTCCAAGCCTCATCCTTTCTCGTCCGACGCGCACCTGGCGCGCGGCGGGGCGCGCTCGGTGCTGTGCCTGCCGCTGCTGCGCCAGGAGCAGTTCTCCGGAGCGCTGTACCTGGAGAACAACCTGGCCACCAATGCCTTCAGCCCCTCGCGCCTGACGCTGCTGGGCCACATCGCCTCGCAGGCGGCCATCTCCATCGAGAACGCGCGGCTGTACGCGGACGTACAGCGCGCCAGGGCGGAGCTGCGCCAGGCCAACGACGAGCTCGAGCAGCGCGTGGAGGAGCGCACGAATGAGCTCAAGCAGGCCCAGGCCCGTCTGGTGGAGACGGCGCGGGAGGTAGGCATGTCCGAGGTGGCCTCCAACGTGCTGCACAACGTGGGCAATGTGCTCACCAGCGCCGTCATCAACCTGGAGACGATGCAACGGGCGGTGGGCTCCTCCCGCGTCGGCCGGCTGAAGCAGGCGACGGCGCTGCTGCTGGAGCACCGGGATGCTCTGCCGGGCTTCCTGGCCCAGGGGAGCCGCGGCGCAAACCTGCCGGACTACCTGTCAGCGCTGGCCGATGAGCTGCTGGGCGAGCAGACGCGCCTCGTCGAAGACCTGGATGCCATGGGCCGGCACGTCGAGCACATCCGCGCCATCGTCCACGTGCAGCAGACGTATGCCAGGACCTCCCTGCTGGAGGAGGAGTGTGATCTCTCCCAGCTCGTCCAGGACGCCCTGCGCGTCCAGATGGCGGCCCTCCAGCGTCACGGGGTGACGGTCCGGCGCGAGCTGGCGCCTGTGCCCCGGCTGACGGTGGACAAGCACAAGGTGCTGCAGATCCTGATCAACCTCATCAGCAACGCGAAGTACGCGCTGGACGCCGCCCCCGAGGGGAGGCGGCACCTGAGCGTGAGAATGGTGGCGGACGGGAAGTGGGTGCGCATCCAGGTGGAGGATGACGGGATGGGGATCGCCCCGGAGGCGCGAGAGCGGCTCTTCGCGCATGGCTTCACCACGCGCAAGGATGGCCACGGCTTCGGCCTGCACGCCAGCGCGCTGGCGGCGCAGATGCTGGGGGGGCGCCTCACGCTGGAGAGCGAGGGGCCGGGCAAGGGCGCCGTAGCCACGCTGGAGATTCCGCTCTCCCGGACGGACACGACAAGCGCGGTGGGGTGAGCGGCTCCTCGCGTTCGAGAGGTACAGAGCATGAAAGAAGGGCGACCGAGTCAGACCGCGGCGTTGGTGGCCTTCCTGCGGGCGCTGGCGGATCTCGGCATGTCCTCCGTGCCCGGGTTCCGCGAGCCCACCGCGCGCCACCTGCTCGCCCCTCCCTGGTCGAGCCTCCTCCGCTTCATCGAGCGGCACCGGCAGCGGATGGCTCCACTGGTGCGCCAGGGCGCCTCCATCGGAGTGGATCAGCTCGCGCTGAGGACCGTGCTCATCGACGCGTACCTCCGCGAGGCGCTCGCGCGCGGCGTCCGCCAGGTCGTCATCCTGGGCGCTGGCCTGGACGGGCGGGCCTACCGGCTCCAGGAGCTCGCGGGCTGCGAGCTCTTCGAGGTTGACCACCCCGCCACGCAGACCTTCAAGAAGGCGCGCCTGGGCTCGCTCACGCCGATCTCGCAGCGCCTTCACTTCGTCACCGTCGACTTCGAGAAGGACTCCCTCGATGTGGCGCTCCAGCAGGCTGGCCATCGCAGCGATGAGCCCACGTTCTTTATCTGGGAGGGGGTGGTGATGTACCTCACCGACGCGGCGGTGCGCAGCACGCTGAAGCGGATCGCTGCTCGCGCTGCTCCCGGCTCTGGCATCGTCGTCAACTATGCGACGCCCGGCGCGCGCTTCCGAACGATGAACGTCGTCCTGGGCCTCTGGCGCGAGCCGATGCTCGGCGAACGGGCACCGGCCACGATGCACGCCCTGCTTGAGGAGGCTGGCTTCGAGGCAGTCGAAGACACCAGCTTCCCCGAGTGGGCGCAGCGCTTCGGTGCCGAGCCGTCCCACCCGCGGGCCATGCACCGCTACCGGGTGGTGCTCGCCGCGTCTCCTGGGGCTCGGGTGCCGTCGAGGTAGCCCGAGCCCCGTTGGATCGCCGCGTCAGTGGCGGGGCCAGGGGAGCGCCCCTCAAGCCCTCGCCTCATACCCGTTCACCGGCAGCTCGAGGGTGAAGGTGGCCCCCTGGCCGCTGCCAGCGCTGCTGCACGTGAGGGTGCCGCCCAGCTCCGCGGCCGCCAGCGCGCTGATGTGCAGCCCGAGCCCGTGCCCGGTCTTCTTGGTGGTAAAGCCCTGCGAGAAGATGCGGGTGAGGTTCTCTGGCGGAATGCCCACCCCGTTGTCGGACACCTGGATGCGAATCCTGTCCTGCGTGGCACCTGGACCGACACGAAGGGTCAGCACCTTGTCCTCGCGCCCCCCCGCCATGAGCGCATGGCGGGCGTTGCTCAACAGGTTGACCAGGATCTGCAACAGCTTGTGGCGATCCACCTGGATGGACGGGACCGCCTGGAACTCACGCCGCACCTGGATGGAGAGCTGCTCGAAGGACGCGGCCTTCAGGCGCAGCGCAGCATTGAGGAGCTGCACCACCGGCACCTGCTCCACCACCCCGCCCATGCGCGCGTGCGCCTGCTGCGTGCTGACGATGCCCTTGACGTGCTCGACGCTCTCGGTGAGCCGCTGGAGCTCCTCCAGCTGCCTGTCCCGCTCCATCAGCAGCTCCTCGGAGACCGTGGAGAGATAGTGCGGGAGCTGTCTGCCCCGCGCGTCGGAGGTGAGGAAGGCGCCCAGCTCCGCGGCGTGCTCCTTCATCAGCGAGGAGGCCCTGGCCAGCCCCGTCACCCGGGACTTGCGCAGCATCTCCCCCAGGAGCGACGCCGAGATGTTGACGCTGTTGAGCGTGTTGCCCACGTTGTGCAACACGCCGATGGCCACCTCCGCCATGCCGGCCTGGCGCGACACGTCCACCAAGGTGCGGTGCATCTCAGCCAGCTTGGCCTCGGCCTCCGTCCGGACCGTGATGTCCCGGGCGAAGACGGTGGCCCCCGCCGGCCGCCCGTCCTCTCCTTGGAGGGGGTGGAGTGAGATGCTCAGCACCCTGCTCCCCTGCGGCGTCGAGAGGATCTCCTCGACCGCCAGGGACTGCCCGGCCAGGACCTGCTCCACCCGCTCCCGCCAGCGCGCCTGGGCCTCCGGGGCCAGCTGCGCGGTGAATGGGGTGCCTCGGCGGGGCTCCTGCTCGCCTGAGCGCTGCTGGAGCATCAGGCGCGCCGGCTTGTTGAAGATGAGCAGCTGGCCCTGCGTGTCGACGGAGAACACCAGGTCATCCGTGCTCTCGATGAGGCTGGTCATCTGCCGCTGGCTCTCACGCAGCTCCTTCAACGTCTGCTCGAGCGCCAACTGGGCCTCGTCCCGCGCGGCGCTGCTCAGCCGTCCTATCGCCCAGCCGCCCAGGATGGCGAGGGCGGCGAAGGCATGGCTCCCCCAGAAGCGGGGGAAGTCCGCCGCGGTATCCGCGAAGTAGAACGGGAAGATGACCAGCGAGCACAGGGAGAAGAACGCGGTGATGATGAGCCCGACACGCGCTCCCAGCAGGTAGACGGACAGCAGGGGCAGCAACATGCTCACGGCGTGCACCCCTGCCGTGGGGTCATTCGTGAGCAGGTTGATAGGCAGATACGAGAGCGCCATGGCCGCACAGAGCGCCATGGCCGCGGGCCGGGCCGAGGAAGCCCTGCGCAGCAGCACCAGCGAGCCCGCCACGCCCAACACGTTGGCGAGCCCGAGCGCCGCGAGGCTCCAGGGGTTCGGCATCGTCAGGAAGCCGTAGGGGACGAACAGCACGCCGGTGAGCACAAAGAAGAGGGCGGTGCCGCCTACCACCCGGGCGCGGCTGAGCTCCAAGGGAGTGGCACGGCGCAAGGCCGCGGACAGCAAGAAGTCCAGCCACCGTAGGAACCACGGTGCCTGGAGCGAACCACCGGACACGGGAAAGCCTCCTGCCCCCTCCACTCACTGAATGCTCGCGAGCGTACCTAATCCATCGCCTCACGGGGCCCCCCCCGCCCGTGCACGGCTGCCCCTGGGACAGGCTCCTGCACCCCACATCACCCTGTCCTTTGAGGTTTACGAGGGTTTGTTCTCCAAGGAATATCCCTCGCCATGAGCCCTCCTCACTTCCTCGGCCTTCGGACTGCCCTCTACCCGGTGACGGATCTGGAGAAAGCCCGGTCCTGGTACAGCGCGGTGTTGGGTGTCGCGCCGTACTTCGATGAGCCCTTCTACGTGGGCTTCAACGTGGGGGGCTTCGAGCTGGGCCTGGATCCGGACACCTCGGCCCATCCGCCGGGCGCGGCGGGCAGCGTCGCCTACTGGGGCGTGGAGAACGCGGACCGGGCCTGGGCCCGCCTGCTGGAGCAGGGCGCTGCGCCGCTCAGCCCGGTGCGCGAGGTGGGCGGCGGCATCCGCGTGGCCACCGTGAAGGATCCGTTCGGCAACGTGCTCGGCATCATCGAGAACCCGCACTTCCCCAACACCGCGACCTGATCGGGTCGCTCACCCTCGACTTCATCCGGCTTCAGGCGAAGGGAGTGCCCTCCGGAGACGATCCCCGGACACCGGAAGACCCGCGGACGAGTCATCCGCTGGCCTCCCAGGGGCTCTACTTCGTGCCTCTGGCCGGGACAACCACCGGCGGGGGCTCGTTGTGGAAGTGAGTCCAGAGGATGGGATCGCCCTTGCGGAACGCCGCGGTGACGGTCCGGCCAACAATCTGCGGGCGCTCGGGCTCCCTCACGAAGGAGGGCGTCATGGTGTCTGGATCCATCCCCCGCTCCGTGATGTCCTCCACCGTCAGCTTCGCGCCGATCGGGATGTCTCGGGCCGCGACCAGGCCTTTCGTTTGTTGCGTGGTCTCGAACTGGGACCACAGGAGCGGATCGCCGGCCTGCACGGGCACGAGGATGCGCTGGTTCACGATGTAGGACGCACTGTCTGGCTTGACCACCGAGCTGGTAACGAACTGCTCCGGGACGGAGCGCTGGGCGATCATGTCGAACGTGACCACGGTCTTCTCCGGGATGTCCTGTGACGCGACGACCACCGGGAGGAGGTTCCAGCCCTTGCGGACGTCTTGCTCTTTTTTCTTCAAGTAGCCATAGCCAACCACTCCCACCAGGAGCGTGATGAGGAAGAAGCCGAGCCCGCCTCCGAGCAGCAAGCCCAAGATGAACGAGTTGGATGAAGCCTTCTTGGAAGGATGGGGATCACTCATGGTGCTGCACACGATACCCCGAGAGGTCCCGCAGGCGATACGCACCTCCTCGTTAGGAGCGGGCTCGGCTCAGAGCGGCGATTTGCGCTGCAGCTCCGGAACTCGCGTGGGCTTGCGGTGGTGCTCGTGATCGTAGAAGCACTCGGGCCCCAGGTGTTGGATGAGCTGGCGCTCGCGGGCGGCGGACTCGGGAGTGCCGGCCTGGATGGGCAGCTCGTACGGCTGGACCAGGACGATTCCG
>JAFGNZ010000268.1 GCA_016926755.1 Myxococcaceae bacterium
ACGGGGAGCTTCAAGGACTGGGGCATGACGGTCCTCGTGTCGGCGGTGAAGCACCTGCGCGCGCGCGGCGTGCCGATCCGCGCCGTGGCGTGCGCCTCCACCGGAGACACCTCGGCCGCGCTCGCCGCCTACTGCGCCGCCGCGGGGATCCCCTCCGTGGTGTTCCTGCCCAAGGACAAGGTGTCGCTGGCGCAGCTCGTCCAGCCCATCGCCAACGGGGCGCGCGTGCTGTCGCTGGACACGGACTTCGACGGCTGCATGCGGCTGGTGCAGCAGGTGACGGAGGATCGGGGCCTGTACCTGGCCAACTCGATGAACTCGCTGCGCATCGAGGGGCAGAAGGTGGTGGCCGTCGAGCTGTGCCAGGATCTGGGCTGGGAGCCGCCGGACTGGGTCGTCATCCCCGGCGGCAACCTGGGCAACGCGAGCGCCCTGGGAAAGGGCTTCCAGATGCTGCACGCCCTGGGGCTGATCTCTCGGCTGCCGCGGATCGCGGTGGCGCAGGCCCAGCGCGCCAACCCGCTGTTCCGCGCCTTCCGTGGGGGCTTCCAGGAGCTGGTGCCCATGAAGGCCGAGCGCACCCTGGCCTCGGCCATCCAGATTGGCAACCCCGTCTCCTTCCGGCGCGCGGTGCGCACGCTCCAGGCGTTCGACGGCGTGGTGGAGGAGGCCACCGAGTCCGAGCTGGCCAACGCGGCGGCCCGGGCGGATCGCGAGGGCACCTTCACCTGCCCGCACACCGGGGTGGCGCTCGCGGCCGTGGAGAAGTTGGTGGCCCAACGGGTGATCGCCTCGGGCTCACGGGTGGCGGTGGTGTCCACGGCGCACGGGCTCAAGTTCGCGGACTTCAAGGTGGGGTACCACCGCGGCGCGCTGGCGGACGTGGAGAGCAAGCTGGCCAATCCGCCCGTGGAGCTGCCGGCGGAGCTGGGCGCGGTCCGAGAGGCCCTGGCGGCGCTGGGGTGAGGGTGGGGTGGGGGCGCGGCGGCGACTCGACGGCGGGCCGGGGCTGCGCTATGTCCCCGGCCCCGTGAACGCCCAAACCCAAGACGAGCTGCGGTCCCAGCTCGAGCGCCTCCAGGAGCGCCTCGCCGTGCGGCAGAGCGTCCTGCACTTCGCCCACACGGGCGTCTCCGTCATCATCGCCCTGCTCCTCGGGGGCGCGGCGGCCAAGCTGTTCTGGGACTCCTCGAAGGTGCCGCTGCTGGCCTTCGCGGCCACCGCGGTGGCGGTGGGGCTGGTGCTCTATGCCCTGGTGCGCTACCGCAAGGGGCGCCGGGAGCTGGCCGAGGAGCTGAAGCGCTACAGCGATCTGCTGGAGCTGCGGCGCCAGCTGCGGCTGGACAATCCCTCCGCGCTGCTGCCCCGGTGAGCACGCTTCGCCGAAAGCCCGGGCGCGGGCGCTTCATCGTCCTGGAGGGGCTGGACGGGGCGGGCACCACGACGCAGGCCGAGCGCCTGGCCGCGGCGCTGCGCTCCGAGGGCCACGCCGTGCTGACGACCCGGGAGCCCTCGGACGGGCCCATTGGGACGCTGATCCGCCAGGCCCTCACGGGGCGGCTGGTGCTGCCGGGAGGCGCGGGGCCGCTGGCGCAGGAGACGCTGGCGCTGCTGTACGCCGCGGACCGCACGGATCACCTGAAGGCCCAGGTGCTCCCGGCGTTGGAGGCGGGGCAGATCGTCATCAGCGACAGGTACGTGCTGTCCTCGCTGGCCTACCAGGGAGCGTCGCTCTCCATGGCGTGGGTGGAGGCGGCGAACGCGTACGCGGTGCCGCCGGATCTCACGCTGTTCGTGCAGGTGTCCGCGACGGTGGCGGCCCAGCGGCGGGCAGCGCGGGGTGGGGCGAAGGAGCTGTTCGAGGAGGATACGCTCCAGCGGCGGATCGCCCGGCAGTACGAGGAGGCCATCCGTCGGCGCGAGGCGCAGGAGCACATCGTCCGGATTGACGGAGCGCAGTCTGTCGAGGCGGTGACGGACGCGGCGCTGACGGAGATCCGCGCGATGCTCGGGCGCAAGCGAGTGCGTTAGAGTCCGGCTCCTTATGGAGCGCACTGGCGCAGCGGCGGTCATCATCGGCAATGAAGTCCTCACCGCGAAGGTGGTGGACGCCAACGGGCCCCACCTCATCCGACGGCTGCGCGAGGTAGGCATCCCTCTGCGCTCCGTGGAGATCGTCCTGGATGACGTGGACGCCATCGTCGATGCGGTGGCGCGGGCTCGCTCACGCGCCGCCTACGTCTTCACCAGTGGAGGCATCGGCCCCACCCATGACGACGTCACCGTGCGCGCGGTGGCCCTGGCCATGGGGCGCAAGGTGGTGCGCCTGCCCGAGATGGTGGAGCTCATCCGCAACCGCTCCGATCACATGACGGAGGAGGCCCTGCGTCTGGCAGACGCGCCCGAGGGGGCCGTGCTGCTCCCCCTGCAGGGCACCTGGTTCCCGGTGCTCACCGTGGACAACATCTTCCTCCTGCCCGGAGTGCCCCAGCTCTTCAAGTTCCAGCTCGAAGCGGTGCTGGAGCGGCTGCGCGGGAGGCCGGTGCACCTGCGCTGCCTCTACGTGAGGCTGGGGGAGAGCGCCATCGCCGCCATCCTGGATCGGGTGGCCCTGGACATGCCGCATGTGGCCATCGGCTCGTACCCGGTGTTCGACGCGACGCTGGACTACCGCGTGAAGGTGACGATCGAGTCCGCCGAGCCGACGCCCGTGGAGGACGCCCTGGCGCGCATCCGCGGCGGGCTGCCCGCGGATGCGATCGTCCGCCAGGAGTAGCGCGGCTACAGCGAAAGCCCCAGCCGCTGCCGCAGCCGGAAGTAGTCATCCGACAGCGAGAAGGCCAGCAGATCCCTCAGATCTTCGCGCTGCTTCAGCGCCTGGATCACCGGATCCGCCGTGTCCACCTTCGAGTTCGCCAGCGTCGGATCCTCGCGCAGCACCAGGCCCAGGCCCACCGAGACGTCGCCGCACATCAACATGCCGGCCCGATCCGCGGACAGGGAGAGCCCCTCCGTCAGCCTCTTCAGATCCACCCGCGGCTCGGACCCGATCGCCAGGGCGGACGGCTCCAGCGCCTTGAGCGCCTTGCGCGAGTACGCCTTGCGCAGCTGCTTCACCATGTCGTCGTTCTTCCGTCCCAGCGCCGTGAACTGCGGGGCGAAGATGCGGATGGAGTTGCCGAACAGATCGGCCGTCTCGCCCTGCGACAGCTTGGAGAGCACCGCCGTCTTGTTCAGCAGCCCCAGCACCGCGCGGCCGATGAGGAACTTCTGCTCGCGGGCGTTGAACTTGCGCACCACGTCCTGGCCCACGCACACCGCCAGCGGCTCGGTCGTCTCCAGCGTCATCAGCCCGCGGCGCGCCTGGTACACCTCGAACTCCTCCACGCCGAGCACCTGCGCCACGGCGCGGATCGCCTTGAACACCGCCGTGTCCGGCTTGAGCTTGTCCGCCCGCTTGTCCACCCCCAGCATCTCGAACTGGGGCGGGTGCAGCTTGCCGAGCTGATCGCCGATGGCGCGCAGCACCTCCAGCAGCGATCCTCGCACGGACGGGTGCAGCAGCGTGCCGTCCAGATCCACCTGCGTCAGCTTCTCCCTCGCGTCCTGCTCCAGCCGCGCCTTGGCCTCGTTGTAGAAGACGACCTCTACCTCGTTGGCCGAGCGCAGGAACTGCAGCACCGCCGCCGCGGAGAAGGCCTTGTCGTGCTGCTTGAGGCCCTCCCACAGCTTGAAGAGGGCGTGCAGGCTCTCCACCCGCGTCGGGTCCAGCCTGAGCAGCTGCCGGTGCTCCTCGATCGCCAGCGCCGAGGAGGCGGTGTCTCGCATGTAGAGCTCGGCCAGCGCCGCGCGGGCCGGCACGTGGGCGGGCTCATGCTCCAGCACCTGCCGGTACACGACGATGGCGCGCGCCGGCTGCTCCAGCTGCCGGGCATACAGCTCCGCCAGCCGCAGCCGCACGCTCTGGGCCCGCCGCTGATCCCCCGCCGCCAGCATGGCCACCTGGGCCTCCAGCATCTGCGCCAGCTCCGGCAGGTTGTGGGCGCGCTCGTAGAGGACGACGAGCCGGTCCACCAGCTCCGAGTCCCCGGGGCTCAGCTCCAGCGCCTTGCGGTACAGCGCGGAGGCGCCGGGGACATCGCCCAGGCCCTCGTCGTGGATGCGCGCCAGCTCCACCGTGTGGCGCGCCCGATCCACCGTCGGCAGATCCAGATCCAGCAGGCGCTTGAGGCAGTCCACCGCGCCGGACCAGTTGCGCGCCTGCGCGTGGAGGGTGGCCAGGCGCTCCAGCGCCTCCTCGTTCCTGGGCATCGCGGCCAGCGCCGTCTGCAGGTGCGCCGAGGCCCGGCTCGGCTCCTGGAGGTGCGTCTGGTACACGCCGCCCAGGGTGAGGTGGAGCTGCGCCAGCACGCGCGGATCTCCGCCCTGCTGCACGCGCAGGGCGAGCGCCGCGGCGGCCTCGGCGTACTGCTGGCCGTCCAGCAGCAGCCGGCCCTTGAGCTCCAGGGCGTCCGGATAGTTCGGCTGCGCGGAGAGCGCCCGCTCCACCAGCGCCATGGCCTTGGCCCGATCGCTCAGGGCGGTGACGTAGAGCTTCGCCCCGCTGATGAAGGCCGCGGCGGCCGCGGCGGGATCCCGCTGGGCCAGCCGGGCCTCGCCGCGCCGCTCGTGCAGGGCCGCCAGATCCGAGGTGCCGCCGCGCTGGGCCAGCAGATCCTCCAGGCCGGTGGTGGCCACGGCGTTGAGCGGCTCGCGCTCCAGCGCCTGGCGGTAGAGGGCGGCGGCGCCGTCCAGATCGTTGAGCCGGCCGGAGGCGAGCTTCGCGGCGGAGATGAAGGCCTCCACGGCGCTGCGCGGATCGCGGCTGGCGAGGGCCTCGGCCTCCAGGGTGGCGCGGGCGGCGGCGGCGTTGCCCTGCTTGAGCTGCACGCGGCGCGAGCCCATGAGGGCCGGCAGGCACTGCGGTTGCGCCTCCAGCGCGGCCCGGTAGAGCTGGCCCGCGCGCTCCAGCTCCCCCAGCTTGTGCTCGGCCAGATCGGCGCTGCGCAGCATCAGCTCCACGCGCTCGATGGGCTCCGTCACCACCTCCAGGCGGCGGCTGTAGAGCCAGGCCAGGCCGGCGACATCACCGGCCTGCCGCAGGGCGCGCTCCAGGGAGAAGGCCACGCGCACGTCCGCGGGATCCTCCTGGAAGGCCTGCTTGTACTCATCCAGCGAGGCCTCGGCGGAGCCCTTGTCCTGATCGGCCGTGGCGGCCAGGCGCAGCGCGGTGCGCAGGCGCGCCTCCGGCACCCGCTCGGAGAGGCGGAAGCGCAGCTCGGCGCGGCGCGGCCGATCCCCGGCGCGGATGCGCTCGAGCATCTTCAGGGCGGTGAAGTTGCCGGCCTCCAGCTGGAGCACGGCCTCGCAGCACTGGGCCGCGCGCGCCGGCTCCTGGAAGCGATCCAGGTACAGCCGCGCCAGCTTGAGGTAGGCGGCCACCTTGGCGCCCGGCGTCTGGCCCACCTGGGTCTCCCGATCCAGGATGGCCACCACCTCCTTGATCTTGTCCTGGGTGGTGTACAGCCGCTCCAGGGCGCGCAGCGAGGCGGCGTGGCCCGGCGTCACCTTCAGCACCTCCTGGTAGCCCTCGATGGCCAGCTCCGGGCGCTGGAGCTGATCCTCCCAGATGGCGGCGGCCTGGAAGAGCGCGTTGGCCCGCTCCACCGGATCGGTGCGGTTGGCGGCCTCGGCGCGCAGCACCTCGATCAGCTTCTCCCAGTGGGTGTTGGCCCGGTAGATGCGGGCCAGCGCGCGCAGGGCGGGGAAGTAGCTGGGCGCCAGCGTCAGCGCCTCCTCGTAGGCGGCGACGGCCTCGTTCTGGCTCTTGAGCCGGTGCTCGTACAGCTCGCCGATCTTGAACTGGAGCGTGGCGGCCTGCTCGGTGGAGGGAGAGATCTCCGCCTCCGCCCGGTACATCTTGATCAGCTCGTTCCAGTGCCCCTCCTGCGCGTACAGCCGCCCCAGCGCCTTGAGCGCCGGCAGGTAGGAGGGGGACAGGGCCAGCACGCGCTCGTACACGGTGATGGAGCCGGTGCGATCCTTGAGGTGCTCGTCGAGGATCTCCGCGTTGCGGTGGTAGAGCGACAGCACCTGCTTGGTGTCGCCCGCGAAGGAGGCCTCCAGCTCCTGCGTCTCGATCAGCTCGCGGTAGCGCCCGGCCCGCTCGTACAGGCGCGCCAGGTTGCGGATGGTGGGCAGGTGATCCGACGCCAGATCGAGGATGCGCTTCATGCACTCGATGGCGTGATCCAGATCGCTCAGGCGATCCTCGTAGATCACCGCCATCTTGTTGAGCGTGGTGATGAGCTGATCGCGGTCAGAGGTCTGCAGCAGATCCTGCTCGTACATGGCCACCAGCTCGGCGAAGCGGCCCTGGCGCTCGTAGAGGCGGGAGAGGGCCTTCTGCGCGGGGAGGTAGCCGGGCTGGAGCTGGAGGCAGACGTTGTAGCGGGAGATGGCGTCCTCCTGCCGCCCGAGCCGCTCCTCCAGCACCTCGGCCGCCTTGTACATGCGGGCGGCCTTCTGCCGGGCGTCCTCGGCGGCGGCGATCTCCGCGTCGAACACGGAGACCAGCCCCTCCCAGTTCTGCAGCCGGTGGTAGAGCTTGCCCAGGCCCGCCAGCGCCGGGCCGTGGCCGGGGATGCGCGAGAGGATCGCCTGGTAGCGGGCGATCGCGTCCTGCTCGCGCTTGAGATCCTCCTCGTAGAGGGCGGCCAGGCGCAGGTTGATCGCCACCAGCTCGCCCTCGTCATTGATGGAGCCCACCCACGACTGGAGCACGTCCGACAGCTCCTCGTAGCGGCCCTGCGTCTCGTAGATGCCGGCCAGCTCGGAGAGCACCAGCGGCTCCTGGGGGGTGACGCGGCGCGCGGCCAGCAGCGCGGCCAGGGCGTCATCCTTGCGCCCCATGCGCTCGTAGACCTTGGCGATCTGGAGGTAGGCGGGCGTGGCCTGGGTGCCCAGCACGTGGGCCTCGGCGGCCAGGGCGGCCAGCAGCTCGTCGGTGCGGCCCTCGCGCTCGGCCACGCGCTTCACGGCGGACAGCAGCAGCAGGTCCGAGCGATCCAGCGCGAAGGCCTCGCGGAAGCAGGCGGCGGCGGCCTCGCCCTGCTTGAGGCGATCCTCCAGCACCAGGCCCGCCGAGGTGAGGTAGTGGGCGCGCAGGGCGGGGTGCTCCAGCGAGGAGGCCAGCAGCCGGTACACCTCGATGAGCGACTCGTAGTCTCCCCGGGCCGCGTAGTGCGCCTCCAGCTGGGTGAGCAGCGCCACCTCTGTCGGCTTCAGCTCCAGGCACAGCTTCCAGGCGGCCTTCGCGTCCTCCTCGCGCGACAGGCGCTCCTCGAGGATGGTGGCCTTCTCGAACAGGAGCGTGGCCTTCTGGCGGGGCTCGTCGGTACCGCTCAGCTCCGCCTCCAGCAGCTGGATGACCATCTGCCAGTTGCCCACGTCCGCGAAGAGGCGGCGCGCGGCGCGGATGTTCACCAGGAACTTCGGCGCCAGCTTGTAGGCGTTCTGGAAGGCGACGGCCGCGTTGCGCGGGTTCTTGAGCGTCTCCTCCCAGAGGAGGCCCAGCTCATGGAAGAGCAGGGCGGCCGCCTGGGGATCCGTGGCGCTCATCGCGCGGGCCTCGCGCTCCAGCGCGGCGATGCGCTCGCGGGCCTCATCCTCGGGAGTGCTGGCCGCCGGCATCGTGCCGATGTTCTGGGCGAGGACCTCCGTCGCGGGCTTCGGAGGAATCCCTCCAGACGCGGGGGTGGAGGCAGAGGACGAGGTCCTCGTGAGATCGTTCTGCTCGCTCATGTGGAAGCAGGCTCCGGCAGTGGGGAAGGCTCGGCTGGTGCGGCGCGGGCCGTCGCGGTCGTAACACGTGGCTGCCTGCCCTCTCAAGTCCTCGACTTCCTTGGTGAAAAGGGCAGCTCTCGGGAGGGCGTCGGATTGGCGGGAGAGCGGGCGCGCGGGCTTGGGGTGGATGCCGCGGCGCGCTACCCTCCCAGCGGTGCCCACCTCGCCCCCGAAGCGCAAGGTTTTCCGCGTTGGCCTGCTGGGCTACGGCCTGGCTGGCGCCAGCTTCCATGCCCCCCTGCTCTCGGCGGAGCCGGCCTTCACCCTGAGTGCGGTGGCCACCCGCAAGGCCGAGGCGGTGGCGCGCGACTGGCCCCAGGCACGGGTGTTGTCGGTGGAGGCCCTGCTGGCGGATCCGGAGCTCGAGGTGGTCATCGTCGCCACGCCCAGCGACAGCCACGCGGCGCTGGCGGAGCAGGCGCTGCTGGCCGGCAAGCATGTCGTCGTGGAGAAGCCCTTCACCGTGGACTCGGGGGATGCCGCGCGGCTGGGAGCTCTGGCCCGCGAGCGGGGGTTGTGCCTGACCGTCTTCCACAACCGGCGCTGGGATGGGGACTTCCTGACCGTGCGTCAGCTGGTGGAGCAGGGGCGGCTCGGGCGGCTCTACAGCTTCGAGAGCCACTTCGATCGCTTCCGGCCGCAGGTGAAGAAGCGCTGGAAGGAGGAGGCGGGGCCGGGTGGGGGCACGCTGTGGGATCTGGGGGCCCATCTGGTGGATCAGGCGCTGCAGCTCTTCGGCCTGCCCGAGTCGATCCAGGCCGATGCAGGGATGCAGAGGCCCGGGGCGCAGGCCGTCGACTGGTTCCACCTGCTGCTGCGCTATGGCGAGCTGCGCGTCATCCTGCGCTCGGGCTCGGTGGTGCATGAGCCGTGGCCCCGCTTCGTGCTGCAGGGGGAGGCGGATGCGTACATCAAGGAGGGGTTGGATCCGCAGGAGGAGCAGCTCAAGGCCGGGCTGAGGCCGGGGATGGCGGGGTGGGGTGTCGAGCCGCCCGAGCGGCATGGGCGGCTGAGCCGCGGCGGGAGCGTGCTCACCGTGCCGGGGTGCTACGAGCAGTTCTACCGCGAGCTCGCCGCGGCCCTGGCCGGGGAGGGGCCGGTGCCAGTCACCGCCGAGAGTGCTGCACAGGTGATCCGGGTGCTGGAGGCCGCGCTGCGCAGCGCCTCCGAGGGACGGAGCGTCTCGCCAGGCTGACACATCCTCTCCAGGGGGGCTGCCTCCCCGGCCACGGGCGGCTGGAGAACAGGCGACCGAGCGCTCTGCCCGGGCCGCTCGCAGCACCCCCTCTCTCAGCGGAGAGAGGGGGCGCACCCCAGGGCAGGGGAGCGGCGGGATCAGGCCTTGGCGATGGCCTGCTCGACGTACTTGATGCCCTTGGCCGTGATGGCCCGGCCCTTCTTCGTCTCCGAGGCGTAGCCGGTGTGGATGCGCAGCGCCTTGGCGGCGTTGGGCGCGGCGTAGGACACGCCCAGCTTGTCCCAGAACCGGGAGGTGGTCCCCGACGTCACCGCCAGATCCAGCGAGCGCGCGAGGTAGAGCGGGATCAGCGAGCGCAGGAGCTGATCCTTCTGCTGCCCCGCGGAGACGATCCCCTTCTGCTGGGGATGGGACTGCAGCGCGTCCACCAGCATCTTCACGGCCGCGGTGGTCTTCGCCGTGGCGCGGCCCGGGCTCGACGCGGAGCCGCGCTTCGCCGCAGCCTTCCGGGCGGCCGGCCTGGCCGTCTTGGCGGTGCGGGTCTGGCTCTTCGCTCGCTGAGGACGGGCGGAGGAGGTCTTCTTGCTCTTGGCTTGTGGCTTCTTGGGCATGATGGGCTCGCTGACAGAGGACTGCGGACGCTCACTGCGAGCGTCGCGTTTGCTGTCCAGGGGCTCGTTGACCGGGGGCGACGAGAAGCTCGTCGTCCTCGTGTCGCCAGGCGTTCTCCCGTCCCACGCCCGCCGCACCCGCGCGCGGAGCTCTCTCACCCACTCGGTGAGTCCGAAGCGCTTGAGCAGCGAGTCCAACCACCCGGAACTGAAGAACACCTGACGAGTCCTCCTGGAAGACGGGCGGGAAGGTACTACACCTCACGCGGACATGATCATCCTGTCTACCGTGGCAGGTAGGATGGATCACACCCGCAGTGGCTGGATCCGGCCTGATCAGCCTCTGGAGGGGCTCAGATCCGGGTGAACGTCCAGCTCAGCGCGCGGCCTCCGGCGTAGGGCATCACCCCGTGGAATGCGCGTGGATCCGCGTCGAACACCAGCGGGAGGAAGTGCCGATCCCCGTCCCACAGGGGCAGGCTCAGGATGTCCTTCACGGGGACCCAGGACAGCGTGCCCTCCGGGTTGCGCTCCAGCGGCGTGCCCGTGAAGCGATCGATGAGGAAGACGAAGCCCAGCCAGTCCTCCCCCTTGGGGCCGAAGCCGGGCCAGCTGATCGTGCCGCGCAGCCTCAGCTCCACGCACTCGATGCCCGCCTCCTCGCGGATCTCCCGGCGCATGCAGGTGACGACGTCCTCGTCCCGCTGCATCTTCCCGCCGAGGCCGTTGTACTTGCCCAGGTGCGCGTCGTCCTCGCGCGCGTTGCGGTGGATGAGGAGCACCCGCGTCCCGTCAGGGGACAGCACGTAGCCGAGGGTGCCGATGATGGGGGTGTAGGGCATGCCCCGATGCATACCCCAACCCGGCCCGAAGCCGGGCCTCGCGCTTCGCTCCCGCGCCGCGTGGCTCAGGCGCCGTGCACGCCGGAGGCGATGGACTCCGGCGTGAAGAGGACCAGCTCCTCGTGCTCCATGTCGATCAGGACGGCCGTGGCCATGGCCTGGATGATCTCCCCGAGCCGCCGCGAGACCTGGATGCTGTCAACGCGCTGGAGGAAGTGGGTGAGGAGATCGCGCTGATGGAGGTGATGGTGCTTGAAGTCGCGCAGGTGCTCTGCCCACCGGGGGCTGCCGCCACGGCTGAGCGCGGCGAGGTGCCTCTCCTCGGACTCCATGTGGCGCGTGAGCTCGGCGGCGAGCTGGTGGGCCCCCTCGCGGAGGGCCGGCTCCGCGGAGACATCTTCCGCGGAGACCCTTTCGGCCAGCGTGGACACGTTGATCAGGATGCGGCGCAGGCCGCTGTGCTCCGAGAGGATCTCCTTCTTGATCGACTCCATCTTCATGATGCGTGAATCCCTTCTTCCGGGCTCTGGCCCCGGTCTATGCCCCCGTTCGAGAGGGAAGCGTTGCAAGGGGTGGGCCACGGCGCCCGCTGAGCTCCCTGGGAGGAGGGCCGAGGGGCCGCGCGACGAAAAATCTGCGGGGAGCGCGCTCGTGCCTGCGTATTCTGCGGCACAGCCAAGGAGGGTACGTGGGAATCGGCCGGATCTTGGGAGTGATGCTCGCCGTTGCGGGGGCCGTGGTGCTGTGGTCCGGGATGAAGGCGAGGGACTCGTTGACGGAGCGGGCCACCGCGGCGCTCACCGGACGCAACACCGACCGCACCACCTGGGAGATCGCGGGCGGCGGCGCGGCGGTGGCCGGGGGCGTCCTGTTGATGCTCTTCGGCGGAGGCGGGCGCCGGCGGCGGTAGGCCGTGCTCGAGGGGAGTAGGGGATCCTGAGGGATTGTGGGTGTGGCTGATCGGGTCCTGGCCGGGTCTTCCCGCGCAGACCCCACACCGGAGATCCCCGAATGCTGAAGCGAATCGTACCTGCGCTCCTGGCGCTGCTGGGCACGGCTTGCGGCGACGACAACGAGTGCAAGCTGGATGATCCGAAGTCGTGCTCGGAGGAGCGGGTCTGCGAGCGGGTGAGCGGCCAGGAGCAGGCGAGGTGCTTCGCGCCCTTGCAGCTCCAGGGCAAGGTGTTCGATCTGTCCTCGGGCGCGGCGGTCGCGAACGCGGAGCTCACCGCGCTGGACATCAATGGCGCTCCCGTGACGGGCGTGGCGGTGAGCGGCGCGGACGGCCGGTACTCGCTGCGCATCCCGACGGAGCGCTCGGATGACAAGGGCACTCCGGTGGGGGCGCGGCTGACGCTGCGGGCCGGCGCGCAGGACTACCAGCCGTTCCCGGCCGGCCTGCGCGTGGCGCTGCCCATCGACACGGCGGCGGCCGCGAGCGCGGGTGAGGAGGAGCCCTGGGTGTTCTCCTCGGCGCAGACGGACGTGGGGCTGATCGCGGTGGAGGATGGGGCGCGGGGGCGCCCCGCGGTGTCCGGCACCGTCGAGGTGGCGCAGGGCCAGTCGGCGCTCGTCGTGATCGAGGGCAACGGCAGGGTGTACTCGGCCGTCGCCGACACCTCGGGACAGTGGAAGGTGTTCAACGTGGAGCCGGACGGCGGGTACCAGGCCCAGGCGTACGTGAAGGGCGCCAACTACACGCCCGCGGACGTCACGGTGCAGGCGGGGGTGCAGAAGACGGGCGTGGCCATCCGGAAGGCCGGGGCCTCGAGCGCCACGCTGAGCGGTGACATCAACCTCGTCGCGGGGGCCAACGGGGCGGGCACCAGCGTGGTGATGGTCGTGGAGAGCACCTTCAACGAGGCGCTGGTCCGTGGCGAGGTGCCGCCGGGACTGCGCGCGCCGGAGCCGGGCATCGCTCCGAACATCACCGGCGCGTTCTCCATCACCGGCGTCCCGGATGGGAAGTACGTGGTGCTGGCGGCCTTCGAGAACGACGGCAATGTGCGCGATCCCGACCCGAACATCTCCGGCACGCAGATCGCCCGCATCACCGTGGCCAACGGCACGCCGAGCGCCAGCCCGTCCTTCAAGGTGACGGGCGCCATCCAGATGGTGGGGCCCGGCGCGGGCGAGTCCAGCGAGGAGGTGGTGGGCACGCCGAAGTTCACCTGGAAGCCCTACTCCAGCGCCAAGCTCTATGAGCTGCGTGTGTTCGACGTACAGGGCAACAAGGTCTGGGAGAACACCTCGATCTCCGACGTGAAGAACGCCGAGGGCAACATCGAGGTGAGCTACGCGGGCTCGGCGCTGACTCCGGGCGTGATCCATCAGTGGCGCGCCACCGCGAAGGGCCAGGCGGGCAACCCCATCTCCGTGACCGAGGAGCTCCGCGGCCTGTTCACCGTGAAGTAGTTGAGCCTCCGGGACGGCAGTGCCATGGTCGCCGGGCCATGAAGCGCTTCCTGCCATTCCTTGCCCTGATCTCCTGTGCCACTCCGTCCTCCACCGGACCCACCCCGGAGCCTGAGTCGGCCGCCGCCACCTCGAAGGTGACCCTGCTGCCCGAAGAGGTGCGGCTGGCCGAGCTGCGCCAGCTCACCTTCGGCGGCGAGAACGCCGAGGCCTACTGGTCCTTCGACGGCAAGCAGCTCTCCTTCCAGGCGAGCCGCGGCGACATGGGCTGTGACCGCATCTTCCGCATGACGGTGGATCCGGTGGCCGAGGCCCAGGTCTCCAGCGGCAAGGGCGCCACGACGTGCGCGCACTTCCTGCCCGGGGACAAGGAGCTGATCTTCGCCTCGACGCACCCGAGTGGAGACGCGTGCCCGCCCAAGCCCGATCACTCGATGGGCTACGTCTGGGCGATCTACGACTCGTACGACATCTTCAAGGTGGGCGCCGATGGCAGCGGGCTGACGCGGCTGACGGAGGCCCCCGGCTACGACGCGGAGGGCACGGTCTGCGCCAGGGACGGCTCCATCGTCTTCACCTCGACGCGCGACGGAGACCTCGAGCTGTACCGCATGGACAAGGATGGCAAGAACGTGCGCCGGCTGACCCACTCGCCGGGCTACGACGGGGGCGCGTTCTTCAACGCCGACTGCACGAAGATCGTCTGGCGCGCCTCGCGGCCCCAGCCGGGCAAGGCGCTCGAGGACTACCAGGCCCTGCTGGCGCGCGGGCTCGTGCGGCCCTCGAAGCTCGAGCTGTACGTCGCCAACGCCGATGGCTCCGACGCCCGGCAGATCACCTGGCTGGACTCGGCCGCGTTCGCGCCCTTCTTCCACCCGAACGGCAAGCGCATCCTCTTCTCGACGAACTACGGAGACCCGAAGGGCCGCGAGTTCGACATCTATGCCGTGGACATCGACGGCTCGAACCTGGAGCGCATCACCCACGCGCCGGGCTTCGACGGCTTCCCCATGTTCTCCCCCGACGGCAAGTGGCTGGCCTTCTCCAGCAACCGCTCCACCGCCCCTGGGCAGCACGACACCAACATCTTCCTCGCGCGCTGGGTGGAGGACGCGAAGCCGGCCGCGCCCATCGCCGAGACCGCCGTGGACCGGGTGGCCAGGGACGTCTCCTTCCTCGCCGCTCCGGAGCGGGAGGGGCGCGGCATCGGCACCTCTGGCATCGACGCGGCGGGCGCCCACGTGGAGGCGCGCTTCCAGGCCCTGGGGCTGAAGCCCGCGGGGGACAGCGGCTCCTTCCGCCAGTCGTTCCCGGTGACCACCGCGGTGAAGATCGGCCCGAAGACCCAGGTGAGGCTGGGCGGCACCGTCCTCCCGGGTGATGCGTACACGGCGCTCGGGTTCTCCGCGCAGGGCGTGGCGCAGGCGCCGCTGGTGCTCGCCGGCTATGGGATCTCCGAGCCCTCCCTGAAGGTGGATGACTACGAGCAGCTCGACGTGAAGGGGAAGATCGTGGTGGTGCGGCGCTTCGTGCCCGACTCCCCCGCCTTCTCCGAGACCGATGCGCAGCGCCGTCACGGGGATCTGCGCCACAAGGCCTGGACGGCGCGCGAGAAGGGGGCCAAGGCGCTCGTCGTCGTCGACTGGCCGGCGCCGCCTTCCCCGGCGCCGAAGGACTGGAAGCTGCCGTCCGAGGCGTCGCTGCCGGCGCTCGCCTCCGAGGGCCCCAGCGACGCCGGCATCCCGGTGGTGATCGTCAAGCGCGCCGCGCTCGAGCCGCTGATGGGCAAGCTGACCGAGGGCAAGCGCGTGGACGCGCGGCTCGAGGTGCACCTCGACTTCGAGCGGCGCCCGGCGTTCAACGTGGCCGGGCTGCTCGAGGCGGGCGCGCGCAAGCTGCCGGGGGCGATCGTGATCGGCGCCCACTATGATCACCTGGGCTTCGGCGGGCGCTACTCGCTCTCGCCCGACAAGCATGAGCCCCACGTCGGCGCGGACGACAACGCCTCCGGAGTGGCCGCGCTGCTCGAGATCGCCCGCTCCCTCTCGGAGCACCGCGCGCAGCTGGAGCGCGACGTGCTCTTCGTGGCCTTCTCCGGAGAGGAGACAGGGCTGCTCGGGTCGACCCACTTCACGCGCCTGCGCGGTGACACGGGCATGAAGGAGATCGCCGCCATGCTGAACCTGGACATGGTGGGGCGGCTGCGGACGAGCGGGCTGTCGGTGCTCGGGGCCGAGTCCGCCGCGGAGTGGGGCCCGCTCATCGCCGCCGCCTGCGAGAAGGCGCGAGTGGGGTGCTCGCCCAGCGGAGATGGCTACGGCCCGAGCGATCACTCGCCGTTCTACGCGTCGGGCGTCCCGGTGCTGCACTTCTTCACGGGCGCCCACTCCGACTACCACAAGCCCACGGACCTGCCCGGCGCCGTCAACGCCGCGGGCGCGGTGCAGGTGGCTCGCATCGTCTCCTCCATCGTCCAGGGGCTCGGCGAGAGGGCCACGCTCACCTACCGGAAGGTGCGCTCGCCAGCGCCGCGCGGCGACATGCGCAGCTTCAACGCCTCGCTCGGGACCATTCCAGACTACGCGGGGCTGCCCGGGGGCCAGAAGGGGATGATGTTGGCGGGCGTGCGCGGGGGCGGCGCGGCGGAGCAGGCCGGCATGCAGCGCGGTGACATCATCGTGAAGCTCGGCACGCACCCCATCGGCGGCGTGGAGGATCTGATGTACGTGCTCAACGCCTCCAAGCCCGGCGAGACGGTGACGGCGGTGATCCTCCGCGACGGCAAGGAGCTCAAGCTCGAGGTGACCTTCCAGGAGAGCAAGAGGCCCCGCTGACCCAGGGGGCTCCCATGATTGTATGGGGATGTGGTAAGATTGACGTGTGGCAAGGGTGGTATGGATCCACCCCAGGTTCACTCATCACCGAGGAAGCCCATGCCGGATTATTCGAAGCCTCAGAACCCCTCCCGCGCGGCCAAGGTCTACGCGGCACTCCAGGGTGATGATGAGTTCAGCGTGTTCTCCATGGATCCGCGCAGGCCGGTGGTCGATCTGAACCTCAAGGAGAACGTCACCCCCGTGGCCACGCCGCTGTCGCGCTCGATCGTGCGCCTGTTCCGCAAGATCTTCGGCGAGTAGGGCCAGCCCGCGTCGCTCCTGGACGCACCTGTGGGAAGTGAAGGCCCGGTTGATTCTCGAATCATGAGAGCTTCACACCGGGTATCATCTTCGAGTCCCCCGCGGGACAATCCCCCTACGTCAGGAGCAGGCGCATGAGTGCAGTGAGAATCGCGCTCGCAGTATTGGTGTCTGGAGCCCTCGGGCTCTCCACTGGAGCCCAGGCTGGCGCGGCGAAGACGACCTATCCGGTCGTGTTTGCGCACGGCATGGGCGGTTTCAACAACCTCCTCGGGTATGACTACTGGGGCGACGACTACGGCACCTTCGTCGGAGATCCGTGCTCCTTCCTCGAGATCGGCTGCAACGAGGACATCGCCGGCAACCAGAAGGCCTACGTCGCCCAGGTGCAGGCGTTCCAGTCCTCGGAGGTGCGTGGCCTGGATCTGGCCAATGACGTCGAGGGCTTCATGGCCACCGCGGGCGCGTCCCACGTGAACCTCATCGGGCACTCGCAGGGCGGCATCGACGTGCGCAAGGCGGCGCGGGTGCTGTACGAGCGGCGCGGGTACACCGTCGTCCGGGTGCTCATCAGCGTGTCCTCGCCTCACCGCGGCTCGCCGGTGGCCAAGTACATCCTCGGCCTGAACCCCGGCGTCACCAGCGTCATCGCCGCGCTGGCGACGTACTACGGCGACGTCATCTACCAGTCGGGCAATGACGCCTACGCGGGCGCCAAGCAGCTCATCTACGACGACGCGGATCCCAATGACGGGAAGGTGACGGGCATGAAGGCGTTCAACGCCGCCTACCCGGTGGATGCGCGGTTCGCCGCGCGCTACGCGTCGCTCATCACCGCGCAGAACGGGCTGAGCGTGAACCCGGCGCTCTACCTGCTGAGCGAGTTCCTCTTCGACATCGACGGGGACGGGGCCTGCACGGACGACTGTGACAACGACGGGGCCTGGGGCAAGGGCGACGGCATCCGCAACGAGGCGGATGACGACGGGCTGGTGGGCCTCAACTCCCAGCAGATGGGCTACCGGCTCAAGTACACCGAGCACTTGCTCGGCTTCGACTCGGTGGGCACTGACAGCGACCGCGGCTACGTGAGCAACCTGAACGCGCCGGGGACCACGCAGGCCTCCTCCACGGCGAGCGTCATCGGCCAGGATCACTTGGACGTGGTGGGCGTGGGGCCGGACACCTTCGATGAGCCGGAGTTCTACGCCGCCATCATCGACTACATCGCCGCCTACGACTGAGGCGGCCCGGTTGCTCCTCTGCCTCCATGCTCGGAGGCAGGGGAGCGCGCGCTGTGCGCGCCGCACCCGTCCGTCGAGTTCATCACCTCGGACGGAGCGCGCCACCCGGCCATCGGTGACGGAAGGCAGGTCAGCGCTTCTCGGAGGCCTCCGCTCGCCGAGCGCCCTCGATGATGTAGCGGGCCAGGGCGGCGGTGATGGCGTGCCCCAGCTTGTACTCGACGTCGTAGTACATGGGGGAGCTGTTCAGCTCGAGGAACACGTACTGGTCGCCCTGGTGCTTGATGTCGATGCCAGCGAAGTGCAGCCCGCACAGGCGCGCGGCCTTGCGGCACTGCTCCTCCACGGCGGCCGGCAGCTTCACCTCGCGGTACGTCGCCTCTCCCGACTTGTAGGCGGGGTCCGCCCGGAAATCGAGGTGCTGCTCGGGGGTGACGATGGCCACGCTGGAGACGATCTCGTCGCCCACCAGCATCACCCGCAGATCATCCCCGGGGACGCACTCCTGGAAGGTGACGGGCGAGCGGGTGATCGCATCGAGTGACGCGAGCGCCTCCTCACCCAGGCGCTGGGTGATGGCTCCGCCCATCACGGGCTTGTAGATGACGTCCTTCACCTCGGCGTGGAAGGCGCGCACGCGCTCGGGATCATTGGAGATGAGCGTGCGGGGCACCCGGGCGCCCGAGGAGCGCAGGGCGTGGAGCTGGAAGGGCTTGAACTGGAGGACGCTGGCGGCGTGAGGGGGGTTCACCAGCATGGCGCCCTGGTGCTGGAGCTTGAGCAGCCAGGAGAGGAACACGGACGCGCGCTCGCGCGACTGCATGTAGTTCACGTACCAGTCGTCATAGAGGACGATCTCGTCGTCGCGCTGCAGCGTCGGCACGTGGGGCAGGGGGATGAAGCGCAGGAAGAAGCCGCGCAGGTCATCCATGCACTGGCGCCGGTAGAAGATGCTGCCGTCGTCGAAGGAGAGCGGCAGGCCCTGGTCCAGCGCGTCGCTCTCGATGATGACGCTGTCCACGCCGAGCGCCTTGGCCTCTCGGGCCAGGGACTGGCCCTGCAGATCGGTGCTGGCGCCGAAGATGCCGATTCTCAAGGCGAAAACTCCCGGGAAGGAAAATTCGTCATGTGGGTCTGCAACTTTCTTTTGGATACCAGGAAAATCATTCTGGCGAGACTGTTTTTCAACCCGGATCCAAGGCGCGGTCAGGCCTGCTCGAGGATGCCATGAGCTCCAAGGTCGGTAGCAAGTCCTCTTCTTTCATCAAGTACGAGTCGCCCCGGAAGGCGGAGAGTGCCTCGGGCTCATCGGCCAAGAAGCTCGATTCGTCGGGAGGGAGTGCTGCGGGTCGGGTGAACCGCGACGGGTTCGATCGGCCGAAGACCGACAACCCCGCCGCTCGGAACCAGACGCATGGCATCCCCGAGGAGGGCGGCCGCGTTGGCGGCGGCGTCAAGCCGCCGATGAGGACGAAGGCGCTCCCCGAGGAGGGTGGCGGCATCGGGGGTGGCATCAAGCCGCCGATGAGGACGAAGGCGCTCCCCGAGGAGGGTGGCGGCATCGGGGGTGGCATCAAGCCGCCGATGAGGACGATGGCCTACCCCGAGGAGGGTGGCGGCATCGGCGGCGGCGTCAAGCCGCCGATGAGGACGATGGCCTACCCCGAGGAGGGTGGCGGCATCGGCGGCGGCATCAAGCCGCCGATGAGGACGATGGCCTACCCCGAGGAGGGTGGCGGCATCGGTGGCGGCATCAAGCCCCCGATGAGGACGCTGGCGATCCCCGAGGAGGGTGGCGGCATTGGCATCAAGCCCCCGCCGGCGCAGACGATGGCCTACCCCGAGGAGGGTGGCGGCATTGGCGGCATCAAGCCCCCGCCGATGCAGACGATGGCCTACCCCGAGGAGGGTGGTGGCATCGGCATCAAGCCCCCGCCGGCGCAGACGATGGCGTTCCCCGAGGAGGGTGGCGGCATCGGCATCGAGCCCCCGCCGGTGTACACGCTGGCGTTCCCTGAGGAGGGTGGAGGCATCGGCAACGAGCCCCCGACGATGCACACGCTGGCGTTCCCCGAGGAGGGCGGCGGCATCGGCATCGAGCCGCCTGTGATGCGGACGCTGGCCATCCCCGAGGAGGGCGGCGGCTTCGACATCAAGCCCCCTGTGATGCGGACGCTGGCCATCCCCGAGGAGGGCGGTGGCTTCTGAGGCTGCCCCGCTGACAAAGTCCCGTAGGCAGTGCCAAGGCGCCTGGCTCGAGCGAGTCAGGCGCCTCATCTGTTGGTGGTGCTCACAGGGCGGTGAGCACACCGTCCTTGAAGAGCTGCTCCACGAGCTGCTCCGCGCACGAGTCAAGCACGGTCTGGGGAGATCTCCCCGAGCGGCCGTAGTCGCAAGTAGCGCTCCAGACGCGCTGGTTCGAGCCGGCCAGCGTCAGGAGGGCTTCCACCCGGGCGGTCGTCGTGCGCTCGGCCGCCACCCCGCCCATGCCTCCCGCGGCTACCCAGCCCTCCACCGTCTCCACGGTGAGGGTCAGCACCCCGTCCGCCTTCCACTCCGCGATCCGCTGGCGTAGCGCCTCGGGGCTGCCTGCTTCGTGCGGCTCGATCACGTGCGCCGTGGCCGCGATCTGCCTCCCGAGCAGCTTGTTCATGACCGAGCTCGCCAGCTCGCCCAGGCGGGTAATGTCCTCGGAGCGGCTCCGGCTGCCAGGCTGGCCTACGACGAAGACGCGCGAGAGCCGCGGCAGCTCGCCCGGCTCGCGCTCCGAGCGAACGCTCGCGGAAGCACACCCGGTCGCGGCGAGCGACAGCACGGCAAACGACAGGACGATGAGGACAGCCACTCCACCCGTGCGCTCCATGTCCATGGTGGCACGGACTCTAGCCGCTTGCTGTGCGAGCTTGGGGGCTCCTGGGGCCCTCGCGTCCCTTCTGGAAGCGGCTGCGTTCCCTCCAGACACGCGGGCCGTGCTCCCAGGGCCTTGAAAACACGAGGGTAGAGCGCCCCGAGCGGGGGCCTGGGCCGGTGGAACGCGCCTTGCTCCATGCTGCCTGGCATGGCGCAAGGAGCCAGCTGAATGACCCTCTACAACAAGTTCCAGCTGATCGCGTACCACGTGCCGACCGACCGGCCCTTCAAGACGAAGGACGATCAGCTCCCGCAGGAGAACAGGCTACCGGCGGGAAAGCCCTGTCCGATCGAGTCCGACAGGCTGAAGGACCTCGAGCAGGAGCTGGCCAACGAGCTGAGCGCCGATGCGCTGAGCCGCCTCAAGCGGATGATCGCCGTGGTGGAGAAGGCCTCGGCGTCGCCCCTCATCGACCCCACGGCGAACACGCTGAAGATCTTCATGGCGCCGGAGTTCTACTTCCGGCCGGAGGCGAAGGGGAACGCGTCCTGGAGCTACACCCAGGCCGAGAAGGGGCTCATCGAGCAGGCCCTGAAGAAGGTCTTCAGTGACGAGAAGAAGTACGCGAGCTGGCTGCTCGTCCTCGGCACCATCGTCTGGAACCAGAAGGCCAGCGATTTCTTGAAGCAGCTGCCCCAGCTGGACAACGCCCAGGACCCAGCCCTGGCGAAGATCGGGGACGCTCCGCTGCTCTGGAACGCGGCGCTCGTCATGGAGGGTGGCACCAACACCCTGGCCTCCTTGAACAAGAAGCTCTACTCGGGCGCAGACGACATCGAGCCCGAGTTCCAGCCCAACGCCATGGCCAAGGACAAGACGAAGCTGGATCAGCTCGAGAAGAAGAACGCCATGAAGGTGAGGGACTATCTGCAGACGTTCAAGAATGAGAGGCAGCTGGAGTCCATCTTCCCGGTGGGCGACAACCTCACGGTCAGCCTCGAGATCTGCGCGGACCACGCCAGCGGAATGGCCAACCTGGCCTACAAGAAGCTGAAGAAGAAGTACCCCCAGGTCGATCTCCAGCTCGTGACGGCGTGCTCCGTGCGCGTGCAGCAGGACGTCCTCGTCATCGGCAAGGACCAGTTCGTGCTCAGGATGGACGGGGCGGGCACGCTCACTCCGGAATGGCCAGGGCCCTGGGATCAGTCCGAGATCCAGAAGGTGCTGAGCAAGGTCAACGAGAAGTGCGTCACGAGCGCCCGCTACGACAGGGACAACCTGGCGGCGCAGAAGAGCCAGGTGTGGAAGGACATCAATGTCGTCGAGGACGAGATCCTCCTGGATGGGGCGCTGAAGCTCGACACGGGGAATCTGGTGGTCCGGCGCCTCAAGGAGGACAACCAGGGGCTGCATCACGCCTGGATGAGCGTGGACGAGGCCTTTCCCCAGAAGCTCGTCATCTATCAGCCGCGTGACTTCGAGCATGGGCTCGTGAAGGGGGACGAGTTGCCACCGCAGGGTGTCCAGCAGGACGCAGCGCCACTGAACGCAGCGCCGCAGGTCAACAACTGATCCCCGCCCCAGGACACGACCATGAACTCCCAGGAGCTGAAAGAGAAGCTGGCGATCTCCCAGGGCGTCCTCCGCCTCTCGCAAGGCGCGCTGACGGCGGCGGTGCGGGACTTCCTCAACACCTACTACGAGGGCCAGCCCCTCGTGATCACCGACGCCCAGCCCGGCCCGGAAGGGGAGCCCGCGGGCACGATCCAGCTCACGGGCCGCTCGAGCTTCCTCAACGTCCCCGATCTGCCGGTCTCGGCCCGCTTCTCCGTTGACGAGCAGGGCGAGGTCCACGCGCTGCTGAAGTACCGCCTGCGTGAGGAGGCCCCCGGACCGGCCGCGTGGACGTTCTCCCGCAGCTTCCCCAAGCTGCCCCCGGTCATCGACTACGACACCGAGCTGCCGAGGGGCTCCGCGCTGGGCAACTTCAGGCTGAGCGACAACCAGCGCCCCTTCCTGGACGCGCTCGATCTGTTCGACACGTACTTCGTCGTCTCCACGCACGCCGGGAAGGATCCCGAGCTGGGCGTGCCGCTGGAGGTGGGCCTCAACTTCGTCAGCAGGCTGCGGCCCCAGGGCATGTTGGGGGTGCTCGAGCACACCCTGGGAGAGGCGCCCTCGCTCCTGCTCTACGGCACCATCCGCCTCCCCAAGGCCACGGACATCACGCTGCCGCTCCTGCCGATGCAGCTGCCCTGGGACCAGCCCACCGCGCCGGGCATCCACCTCCAGGCGGCGCTCGACGCGGACCTCGAGCTGGGCGGCCTGCGCTTCAACCGCGCGTGCTTCCGTGTCTACAGCCCTCCCTCCCTGGAGTGGATGGCCGCGAATCCCTCCTTCGAGCCCGTGCACGGCTACGCGGGGACGCTCGCCATCCCGAGCGCGGGCATCGAGCTCCAGCTCGGGGCGCGGCTGCAGTGGAACCTGCCCCAGGCGCTCCTCTTCGCCGAGTGCAAGGGCATCACGCTCGGCAAGATGGCTCACCTGCTGGACCTCGCGGGCACCGGTGACCTCACGGCGTACCTGCCCGAGGAGCTGCGCAAGCCCATCGAGGCGCTGGGCTCATTGGAGCTCATGTACGTGGGCGTGGAGCTCGGCCTCTCGGGGCTCACCCCGGTGCTCGACACGGCCTACTTCACCGTGGGCTTCCCACGGCTGAAGTGGAAGGTCTGGGGGGATCACCTCGAGGTTGAGGAGCTCTCCTGCCACTTCGTGATCCCATCTCCCCTTGCTGCCAGCACTACTCCCACGAGCCAGCCCGCTGTCTCCGTCACGATGTTCGGCACCCTCGAAGTGGAAGGGGTGCCCCTGGCCATCCGTGCCAGCAATGATCGGGGCTTCACCGTCAGCGCCGCGACGAAGGGGAAGGTGAGCCTGCCGCTCGACAAGCTGCTGGCGGCCTATGCGCCGGGTGTCCCCACGCCGAGCGCGCTCACCATCAACCAGCTGGGGGTGAACGTCTCGCTGGGCAAGTCCTACTCCATGTCCGCGATCCTGGCGGGCGAGCCCGAGCCGTGGACCATCCCCCTGGGCCCCGAGAAGCTCGAGATCGCCGACGTGACGCTCAACTTCTCCTATCCGACGGGGGGCCCGCTCGCGGGCTCCTTCGGTGGGAAGATCACCTTCGCCGAGGGGATCCAGCTCCGCGCGAGGTATGGCATCCCGGGCAACTTCGCCGTCGAGGGCCACTTCCCGCGGGTGAAGCTCTCGAACCTGATCGAGAAGCTGTGTGATCAGAAGGTGGACCTGCCCGGTGGCTTCGACCTGGTCCTCGACGACTCGGCCGTGCTGATCCAGAAGCAGGGGGACAGCTACATCTTCCGGCTCTGCTGCGGGGTGAAGGACTTCGGGGTGTTCGCCTTCGAGGTGCGCAAGGTCAGCGGGGGCAAGTGGGGCTACGCCGCGGGCATGGATCTGAGCGGGGGCAGGCTCTCGCAGCTCCCTGGGCTCTCGGGCCTGCGCGTGATCGAGGACGCCTTCACGCTGCAGAAGCTCATGCTCGTGGTGTCCTCGTTCCAGGACGCGAGCTTCCAGTTCCCGACCCTGGCGCAGTTCAACCGGCCGCAGCTCGCCACGAAGAATCTGGCCCTGCCAGCGCAGACGAGCGGCGTCAGCCCCGGGCTGATGCTGTTCGCCGAGTGGCGGCTGGACACCGGGGACCGCCAGCAGAACCTGCTGTCGAAGCTGCTGGGGCTCGGCATCACTCAGTCGGTCACGCTGGCGGTCAGCCCGGATCCGATGAAGAGCTCCCGGCTGTACGTGAGCCAGCGGGCCACGATCCAGGGACACCCGTTCTCCTGCACGTTCGGCGTCGAGCTCCAGAGCGGCAAGCCGAACCTGTTCCTGACGGGCTCGCTCACCTGCAGGATCCAGGGGCAGCCCCAGACCTTCGACGTGACGATGGCGTTCGCGCCTGGCGGCGCCTTCTTCTCGGGGACGATGAAGGGCGCGACGGCGATCAACTGCGGGCCGTTCAAGCTCAGCAACCTGGCGCTCGAGGTGGGCGTGAACTGGGCCGGCATCCCCAGCCTGGGCGTCGCCGCCACCATCGACGTGAAGAAGTTCCAGTCCTCGGTGGCGGTCTTCTTCGACTCCACGGATCCCTCCCGGAGCCTGGTGGCCGGCTCCTTGAGTGATCTGACGCTCGAGGACGTGGTGGACTCGCTGGTGGGCGGCGCCGCTCCGTCTCCTCTGGACGAGATCCTCGGGGGCATCGCCGTCAAGGGCACGCGCGAGTTCTCCATCCCGGGCGATCTGGCCGACGAGCTGGATGGGCTGGCCTTCGACAAGGTGTCATCCGCCTTCTCCACCGCCGCGAAGATCCAGATCCCGTCGTCCGCGTCGCAGCTGCTGCTCGTGGTGAACAAGAAGGGCTCGGCGTGGCACCTGACCGACCTGACCACGATGCGGCACTACCAGCTCGAGAAGCGCGGCGACACGATCGCCGTGTCGATCGCGCCGCAGTTCTACTTCGCGCCGCAGGCCACCTCCATCGGCAGCCTCCGCTATCCGCAGGGCTTCTACCTCAACGCCGCGATCGCGTTCCTGGGGTTCAAGGCCGAGGCCACGATCGACATCTCCACCAGCAAGGGGGCCTCGATCGACGCCCAGATGGACCGGATCGCCCTCGGCAACGAGAAGCTCTTCTGCATCTCGGCCGAGCAGGGCCCGGGCGGCCCCCGGATCTCGGCCTCGACGTTCACCCAGCCCGACCACCCGGTGAAGGAGTTCCGGCCCCCGCACTTCTACGTCAACGGCAGCCTCGTGCTGCTGGGCATCAAGCGCAGCGTGTACGCCAGCCTCAGCTCGAAGGGCCTGGTGTTCGATCTGCAGGGGCCACTCGTCCCGGGCGTGAACTTCAATGTCCAGGCGCGCCTGGGCGGCGATGGGCTGGACGCCAGCGGCGAGATCAAGGTCGGTGTCGGGACGCTCGATCTGGGTAAGCTGGGCAAGGTGCGCCTCCAGACCGAGCTGAAGGGCAAGCTGGAGCTCGAGATCAGCGCGAAGGAGATCGTGATCGCCGCCGAGGCGAGCTTCGAGTTCACCGGTCAGCAGGTGCACATCGGCAGGTTCAAGCTGGACGCGAAGCCCGATGTCCTCAAGGAGCTGCCCGAGCAGCTGGCCCGCAGGGCGGAGAAGGAGCTGACCGCGCTGTTCTCGGACATGGGCAAGTGGGCCAGCGCGGTCCAGGACGGCCTGGTCGACGGCGTCCAGGACACGGCGAAGGTGTTCGAGGACGTCTACGGCAAGGGCGCGAAGGAGGCCAGCAAGGAAGTCTCGAAGGGCGCCAAGAAGGCCGGCAAGGAAGTCTCGAAGGGCGCCAAGAAGGCCGGCAAGAAGCTCAAGAAGCTCTTCTGATCAACGAAGCGGAAGCACAGCAGGAGGCACGTATGGCGGACTGGTACCCCATCTCTCCCCGACTCACGAAGGAGGGAGCTTTCGAGGCATTCTCGGACCTGGAGAACGCAAAGGACATGAAGCCGGTGCCGCTGGCGCCGAACCAGCGGCAGTTCTCGGACTTCAAGGTACACTTCACCTCGGTGAGCCTGGACACCGCGTCCCGGCTCGGCATCGCGAGCATCGTGGACATCTCCTCCGCGTCGAACACGCTCGTGATGACCTACGACGCCATGCGCTACACCGAGACGAGCGCCGAATCCCCCCTGGGCGGGGCGATCTACGGCACCCGCTGGGGCGCCGGCTTCCGCGTCATGGTCACCATCTGGGATCTCCAGGCCAAGCTCGAGGTGCAGCCCGGCATCATCGCCGCGGGCGTGGAGCTGGGGATGGTCAACGCCTCCTTCGAGATCGTCGGGTTCGGCATCGCCAACGGAGACATCTTCAAGGATCTCCCGGGCCCCGGGCGGTTCGACCGGAACAACTACAGCCGGCTGAGCAAGGCGGCGGACGCGATCAACGGCTACCTGCAGAAGAACGTGGACTCGCTCGTGCCGCAGCCGCTGCAGGTCTTCATGTCCGCGCCTCGCGTCCAGTCGCAGCTGGCCAGCTCGCAGGCGGCGCTCTACGCGGCCCGGCAGCTCTCCGCGGGCAAGACGTGCGTGGTGGCCCTGCTGGCCAACCGGGTGAAGTCGCGCTTCAACGAGGACGCCATCCGCAACGTCTACAAGGCGCTGATGGAAGACTTCGCCGAGAACAAGCTCCCGAGCAGCCAGGAGCGGGATCGCGCCAAGGACTGGCTCAAGTTCGAGCAGGTGGGAGGGTGAGACGATGAGCAACCTGATTCCAGTGGGCACTCAGCAGGGGCAGTCCCCCGTGGCGGCGGCCTCGGCCTCGCCGGCGGCGTCCTTCACCAGCTTCCGCGTGAGCCAGGACTTCTTCACGGGCGAGCAGGCCTTCACCTCGAGCATCGGGAAGTTCAGCGACGCGAGCTCGGCGTCCAAGGGGGCGGTGGTCGTCTACGAGGCGATGATGCTCACCGATCAGGAGGAGACGCGGACCATCGAAGGGGTGCGGTGGAGCGTGCGGTATGGCGCGGGCATCCGGCTGGAGATCACCGTCAAGGAGGCCAAGTCGGAGATGCGGTTCGACGCCTACGCCATCGCGCTCAACGCCAGCATCAACAACACCCAGGCGGAGTACGAGGTGAAGCTGATCGGGCTGGACGCCGAGCGGCTCAAGGGGGTGAGCATCCCCGGGATCGGCGAGTTCAACTATGACAGCTACGAGAAGCTCATCACGACGGTGGAGGCCGTGCGGCAGTACATGGTGAGCGACGGGGCCCAGCTGACGCCCTCGCTGAGCCACGTGCGGCTGGGCCGGGCCCCGGGCGCGGTGGATCTGCGCGAGGCCCAGAGCGTCATCTTCGGTGTCCAGAAGCTGGCCCGCGGGACGACGCTGCTGTCCGCGCTCGCCGACGCACAGGAGAAGCAGCTCAACGCCAACGTCATTCGCGCGGTCTACCAGGAGCTCGCCGGCAGCGCCTCCGAGCAGCAGGATCCCACCAAGGAGGCGAGGCGCCGCGCGGAGTCGTGGCTGGAGCTCGCCTCGTAGAGGCGGCCGGGCTTCTCCCCGGCGGCTCAGGGCGGTGGCGGCGGCTCGGCGCTTGGACGGAAGTGGGCGCGGCAGCACTCCGGGAGCTCCGTGCGGATGTGCATCAGCGCGTGCTGGGCCTTCTCCAGGAAGTCGCTCGTGTTGGGGATGATGAAGCGCCGGGGGTGATCCCGCCACACGTGCTCGATGCGAGCGTCGATGGCGGCGGCCTCCTCGGGGGACTCGGTGCGCAGGGGGTTGTGGTGGTTGTAGCCGGCCTCTGCGGGCGGGGTCCGCAGGTGGATGACGGTGGCGTAGCGGGCCAGCTGCGCCTCTCGGGTGGTGCCCAGCTCGGCGAAGAAGTCCTCCGGGGAGCCAGGCCAGTACGCCAGCCCATCCAGCACGCCCCGGTCACACAGGGCGAGGGCCACGGGCTCCTCCTCGGTGACCCAGCGCTCCAGCTCCTGCTGGACGCGGGCGATGGCGCGCTGCGCGGCGCGGCGGGCGGGGCGGGTGTCCCGGCGGGGGAAGCCGCCGCCGAAGATGATGCTCGCGGACTCGGGGAGCAGGGCCACGTGCTGGCACAAGGTGCGGCGGACCAGCTCCAGCACGGCGGTCTTTCCGGCTCCCGGCCCACCCGTGAGCACGATCAGGCGCGTGGTGTGCGAGGTCCTGTCGCAGCCGCACTGCTGGTCACCCAACACGTGGCTCCTCCCTTCTCGGTAGCGCGGCCGGGCTCAGAAGGTACCGCCGAGGCTCGCGTGGCCGACGAGCCCGCCGGACGGGGTGGCGTCCTCGCCGGGAGGGGTGAGATCGAACCGGCCCAGCACCGAGAGGCGCACGGTGAGCCAGCCGGCGGGGGCGATCTCTGCGCTGGTGTAGAGGGACATGTCGCGCGCGGGGAGGGCGTCCGTCGCCTCGGGGATCGGCGAGTCCTCGAAGTAGCCCACGCGCGTCAGCAGGCGCAGGGCGGAGAAGGGCTGGAGCACCGCCTGGACATGGGCGCTGCGGCCCTTCTGCCAGCCCAGCTCCTCCAGGTAGCCCAGGGAGACGCCGCCCCGCGAGCCGAAGAGGCGGGGGAAGGACAGCTCGGGGCCCGCGAGCTGCCGCGCGAGCGCCGTCTCGATGTCGCGCGCCAGCAGCCCCGTCAGCCCCGCCGAGAACCACGGCGCCGGCTGCCAGGCGGCCACCACGTCGGCGTGGAGCGCCCGGGTGCCCAGGTCCAGGCCGTCCAGCGGCGGCATGTCCAGCAGGGTGGTTCCGTCGTAGCGGACCGCGCCCGAGAACCTCAGGGTGTCATGAGGGCGGAGCTCCACGTCCACCCGCGCCGCGTCCACGGCCGCCGGGGCCTGGGCATCACCGATCCCCAGGCGCACCCAGGCGCCCACGTCCGTGTGCCGTCCCAGCCAGGCCCGCCCGCGGCCCTCCACCTCGACGCGCGTGGAGGACTCGGGGAAGGACATGTACGAGACGCGGGTCTCGTACTGGAGCAGCCGCACCGTGGCGTCCTCCTCGCCCGAGTGCCGCCCCGCCAGGTACACGCCCGCGGCCAGCCGCTGGAACGAGGGCCTGAGCGTCACCGGGTCCGGCACGCCGCCGCCGAAGCCACCCACCTCGAAGTCACCATCCCTGCTGCGCCAGCCGATCTGCGCGCCGTCGAACACGGCCACCCCAGGCACGAACCAGGGCCAGACGCGGCCCACGGCGAGCGCGAGGCGCTGGCCGGGCTCCCGGGCCACCAGCTCGCCCTCACGGACGTAGAGCTGGGCCAGCGTGCGCGCCGGCGAGCGGAAGCCGCTCGGGCGCCGGGTCCACCCCAGCGCCGTGGCGTCGAGGTACAGGCGGAGCCCCAGCGCCACGGGCATCCCCTGCAGCCTCACGTCGGCGCGCTCCTGGTGGAAGGGGCTCGCGGTGTTGGTGACCCAGCTCGTGTGGCCCACGCGCAGATCGATAGGAGCGCGGGTGCTCGTGCGCTGGCCCTTGAACGAGATGAGCGGGTGGGGAGTGGCGTCGATCGCGGCGCGCCACTGGGCGATCAGCGCGGGGGCGGCGGGAGCGGGCCGTGGCGCGGGAGCGGGCTCCTCGGGGCGCTGCGGGAGGGCGAAGCGATCTCCCTGGCGGGACCCCTGACTCTGGCAGGTGGCGTGGTGATCGGCCACCCACTCCACGCGGCAGCTCCCCGCGGACCGGCCGCGCCGGGTGAGCGCCAGCTCCGTGCCTGGGGTGAGCCCCTCCTCCTTGCCCCGATCCAGGTAGGCGCGGCCGCTGTTCACGTAGGTGACAGTGCCCTGCCCGGGCGAGCGCGGACGAGCAGGCGCGGAGGCGGGGCGCGCTTCAGCGGGAGGGGCGCTCGGGGGCGGTGGCTCCGCGGCCTGAGGGGGGGCGGCTGGGGCCTTGGGCGTGCGCTTGTTCGTCCTGGCGGGAGCGCGCTTGCGCCCCTGGGCCTCCGTGCGCCCATGAGAGGGCGCGGCGGAGACCTCCGCCCCCACGAGGAGCCCAAGCAGGAGGAGCACGGAGGTGCGCGTCAAGGCTTGTCACCGTTCTGATGGCAGCCGCTGTTCACGCACGTGGCGGATTCGTAGCGGTAGGTGGCGAAGTTCTGGTGCTTGTCGTCCATGGCACCCTTGGAGTGGCAGGACAGGCAGTCGAAGGGATCGAAGTCCTGCGCCCAGGGCTTGTCCGTCCGGGAGACGGGGTGACACTCGAGGCACGACGTCCGGAAGTGCCCGGTGCCTTGGCGGATGGAGAAGGGCGTGTGGCCGGACACGGAGTGCACCTGCGAGTCGCCGTGGCAGCGGACGCAGCGGGCGGAGTCGCGGGCGTACCCGCCGACCTGGCTGTGCTCCGGATCCGTCTCGGCGGCGGTGTGGCACGTCACGCAGTCCAGCACCTTGCGGTTGGCGCGAGTCGGGTGACACTGGCGGCACGAGATCCCCCCGTGCGAAGTGCCCGCCTCGGTGGGGAACCAGGCGGTATGATCGACGCCGGTGATGTTGCCCTGGGGGTGGCACTCCAGGCACTTGGGGCTGGTCCAAGCGTAGTTCGCGATGCCGTTGTGGATCGCGTCGGTCTCGGCCGCCGAGTGGGTGTGACAGCCGATGCAGTCCACCACCTTCCGGTTGGTGCGATCCGTGTGGCAGGTGGCGCACGTGATGCCGGTGTGGATGGTGCCGGCGCCGATCGGGAAGCTGGTGTGATTCACCGCCGTGGCCGTGCCGTCGGGGTGGCACTCGTAGCAGCGGGTCCCGCTCCACGAGTAGTCCGCCACGCGGACGTGGGTGGGGTCCGTCACCTCCTGCGCGTGATCGTGGCAGCTCACGCAGTTGAACTCCTTGAAGGTGTCGAACTCGCCGTGACAGGTGTTGCAGTCGGCGAGCGCGTGCACGCCCGTCGCAATCGGGAAGTCGGTGTGCGTCTCGTGATTCAGCGCCGTCACGGAGGGAGCCTTGCGGCCCCCCTCGTGCTCACCGCAGGTGGTGAGCAGCAGGACTGACAGCACCACGCACGAGCACCGCACCAGGAAAGAGTCGGACATGACTACCTCCGGACGCCGGGCCTCACGGATCCACCGAGAAGCGGTGACACTCATAACACTTCTGATCCTTGCACTGGTACCCAGGGACCTCCCGGTGCTCCTCCTCGACACGGGAGCAGGTGTGCTCATGGCACCCGCTGCATGCGGCCGTGTGGGTGGCGCAGGCACCGGTGACGGTGAGGTTGGAGAGCGAGGTGTGGCAGCGCAGGCAGGCAAGGCCGGCGTGCTCGCCGGCGCCGATCTGGAAGCAAGCCTCGTGCCCCGGGAAGCGGGCCCCCTTGAAGCGCCAGGCCTCGTGGCACTGCCGGCACTCCGTGCTGAAGCCGAGCGCCGCGTGATCGAGCGTGAGGAGCCTCGTGCGATCGTAGTCGCGCTGGTGGCAGCCGATGCACTCCACCGTCTTCCGGCCGAGCTGGGGGCCTCGCGTGTCCGTGTGGCACTCCTGGCAGGGGATGATCGCGTGCCGGCCCGAGAGCGGGAAGTTCGTGCGCCGGTGGGCATCCGCGGTGAAGAGGGCCTCCCAGCTGAGCGGATTGTGGCAGCCCTCGCAGCGCTGGCCGAACTCGCCAGCGTGGGCGTCCCGGTGGCAGGAGTCGCACGAGCGCGCCAGGGGCTGGATGAAGTCCTGGGTGTGGCATGACTGGCAGGCCGTCAGCTGGTGCTTGCCGACCAGCGGGAAGCCGGTGCGCTCATGGGGGAAGCTCGCCGGCAGCCAGCCCGTGGGCTTGTGGCAGAGCTCGCACTGGGTGCCGTGGGCCGAGGGCTTCTTCGGGGGCGAGAGGTGGGGGGGCACGCTCGACAGATCCAGCGATGGCTTCGATGGCTTCTTCGCTGCTGGCGTACGGGCCTTCTGAGGCCCGGCGCCGAGCAGCGCGAGCGGTAGGAGGAGGAACAGGAGCGCGGAGGCGAGGCGCGCGTTCATTGCTGGAACCCCTGGAAGGCGCCCTTGTGGGCGTCGGCGTGGCAGCCCTCGCACGTGCGCGGAGTGCCCTGGTACTTGCGCAGCTCGCGGCCACCGCCCACGGGGACGGCCGGGTGGCAGCGGGTGCAGGGGATGTCCGCGTGCCGGCCCTCCAGGAGGAAGTCGGTGAAGGGCGGCTGGTGGACGAAGCGGGTGGGCGTGAAGGCGGCCGTGTCATGGCAGCGGGTGCAGTCCGTGGGCTGCCCCGGCGCGGGCGCGAACTGGCCGGCGTGCACATCCTCGTGGCACGCGGCGCAGGTCGTCTCGAGCGGGCGGTAGCGCGGCACCTCCCGCCCCTTCTCCTTCACGGTGGGGTGGCACGCCTCGCACTGGACGGTGGCGTGCTTGCCGGTGAGCGGGAACCGGGTGTCCTTGTCGTGCTGGAAGCGCAGCGCGTGGAAGGACTCCACCTGATGGCACGTGTGGCAGCCCTCGCGCTCCGAGAACTGGCCCGCGTGGGGATCCACATGGCAGGACTCGCACCGCTCCAGGCGCGCTGGGAAGTCGAACACCATGAAGCTGAAGAGGGCCTTGCGCTTCTTTCGCGCCAGCTCCTGGCTCACCGCGTGGGGGATCTTCCGGGAGAGCAGGGGCTCCTGGCGGTGGCAGCCGATGCAGGCCACGGCCAGGTGGCTGCCCTCCAGCGGGTAGCGCGTCTTCGCGTGGTGCTCCACGGTGAAGCGCGCGGGGCTGAAGCCGTCCACCGTGTGGCACTGATCACAGTCGGGCCTCTTGCCCCCGGCGCCCTCGAGCTGCCCCAGGTGCGCGTCCTCGTGGCACGCGTCACAGGTGCCGAAGGGCAGCCCTCGGAACTTCGCCGGGCGGCCTGGGAATGGGCCGTGGCAGCTCTTGCACTCCACCTCCAGGTGCAGGCCGCGCAGCGGGAAGCGCGTCTTCTCGTGGAACTCGCGATCCTTCAGCGCGTTGCGGATCTTGTGCCAGCTCTCCACGGTGTGGCAGCTCGTGCAGCGCTCGCCGAAGCGGCCTTTGTGGGGATCCTCGTGGCAGTCCAGGCAGCTCGCGTGGGGCAGCGACTCGTAGCGGGCGAAGGTGGCCGAGCGTGGCGCGGGGAAGGTGCCGGCGGGCGCGGGCGCCGTCTGCGTCGCGGAGTGGCACTCCGCGCAGCCCACCTTGCGGTGGGCGCCCTTCAGGGGGAAGTCGGTCTTGCCGTGATCGAAGCCCGGCGCGGGCTTCCAGGCCCTGGGGGTGTGGCACTGCTCGCACCGGTCTCCCAGCTGCCCGCGGTGCTCGTCGAAGTGGCACGCCTTGCAGGCGGTGCCCAGGCCCAGGAAGCTCTTCTTGCCCGGCGTCTTCTTCAGCAGGGCGCGGACGCTCTCGTCAATGATGAGCCGCGGCTCATGGCACTTCTCGCAGCCGAGCTTCGCGTGCTCGCCCTCGAGCGGGAAGCCGGTCCTCGGGCCGTGCTCGAAGCCCGCCTGCTTCTTCGGCCCCCAGTCCACGAGGGAGGCATCACGCCCGTGGTGCTCGCTGTGGCAGGACTCACAGGCGCGCTCGCTGGCGGAGAGGCGCCCGTGGAGGCCCTTGCGCGCGCGGATCTCCTCGCCCAGCTCCTTGTGGCAGGAGAGGCACTTCTCCTGGGAGAGCTTCTGCCCGGCCTCGTGGCACTGGGTGCAGTTCTTGAGGCCCTCCAGCGACTGGTGGGCGCGGGACAGCTCGCCCGGCGAGAAGAAGTCCGCGCGGGCCGACGAGGCGCAGAGCGCCAGCGCCAGCACGAGCAGCGCTCCGGCCCGGGGGCGGAGAAAGTAGCGCAGTGGGGCGCTCATAGGAGGATCCACCCGTAGCCCAGGTACAGCGAGATGCCGATGTGGACGGCGATCATCACCACCAGGAAGATGGCGAGCACGGCGTGGAACACGCGCCAGCCGGACAGCAGCCGCTTGAGGCTCTTGTAGAAGCCCACCTGGGTGCGCAGGCGCAGCAGCCGGAAGAGATCCTCCCGGAACGCCCGGTAGTCCTCCCGCGAGGGGAACATCCGCCGCACCTGGGCGATGCGCAGGCGGGTGGAGATCGCGTCGAAGGGCATGCGCAGGAACAGCAGGAGCAGCCACATGCGGGGGGCGGGCGCGGTGGCGCGCTCCAGCAGCTGGCGCACGGCTTTCGGATCCGACACATGCTTCAGCGTCGGCTCCAGGCGGCTCTTGAGGCGCTCGAAGCGGCCGACGATGTCGGCGTACTCCTCCGCGCGCCCATCCCGGGTGGGCACCAGCCCGTAGACGAAGCGGCCGACGATGCCGGTGCACACCACCACCAGGAGCGAGCCCGCCGTCGCCGTGGCCAGGTGGTTGTTGGACTGGAAGGCCGCGTGGAAGGCGATCACCACCGGGCTCATGAAGCCGACGAACTGGTGGAAGATGAGCCACCGGCGGATGGAGGAGATGCCCTTGAGCAGGCTCCAGCGCTTGCGCACGGCGTACAGGAAGTTGGAGAGCATGAACAGCGTGGCGATGATGCCCACGCCGTGCCCCCAGATCCCCGCGGGCCGCAGCATGTCGTGCAGCACGGAGGTGCGCCGCTCGTCCTTGGGCAGCAGGTAGTACTCCCAGCCCACCACCGCGAGCGCCGCGATGATCAGCGCGCCGATCGTGAACAGGGTGAGCGCCAGGCGCCGCGACTTGCGATCCTCGGCGCTCTCCCTGGCGCTGCCGCGGCTGACGCGGGGGCGGCCTGGCACGGGGGTGGCCTCCCCGAGCGCCGTGCCGTGGTAGCGCTTCAGCCCCACGCCCAGCTTCTTGAGGAACTCCAGCGGCAGCTCACCGCCGGCGCAGACGATCACGTAGTCGTTGGGCAGGACCAGCGGCTTGCCACCCAGCTCCAGCCGGACCTGATCGATCTGGATCTCCGCCACCTGGGACTTCATCAGCAGCCGGATGCGGCGCTTCTCCGCCAGCGCGTGGATCTTCTGCCGGTTCGCGTCGCGGCACTTGCCGAACTCCTCGCCTCGGTAGGAGAGGGCGACCTCGGCGTCGGACTCCTCGGCCAGCTGGATGGCCGCCTCCAGCGCCGCGTCGCCGCCGCCCACCACGAGCACCCGGCAGCCCTCGTACTGCTCCGGATCGATGAGCCGGTAGCTCACCTTGGGCAGCTCCTCTCCCAGCGCGCCCAGCTTGCGCGGCGTGCCACGCCGCCCCGCGGCCAGCACCACCTTGCGCGCCTGCACGGGCCCCTGGGTGGTCTCCACCGTGAAGCGGCCGTCCTCACCCGCGATCCCGGTGACCTGGGTGCGCTCCTCGATCTGGATGTTGGCCTTGGAGATGGCCTTCGTCCACATGCCGAGCAGCTCCTCCTTGGAGATCTGCCGCTTGCCGATCTTCCCGACGAGGGGCAGCTCCACGGCCTCCGTCATCACCAGCTTCTGCCGCGGGTAGTTGGCCACGGTGCCGCCCGCGGTGCCCTGCTCGAGGACGCGGAAGGTGAGGCCCGCGGCGCGGCACCCCAGCGCGGTGGCGAGCCCCGCGGGCCCCGAGCCCACGATGGCCACATCCACCACTCCGGGCTGCTGCCGGCGCTCCAGCACCTTCCCGAGCCGCTCGGCCACCTGGAGCCCCTGGACGGTGGCGTTGCGGATCAGGCCCATGCCGCCGAGCTCGCCCACCACGTGGACGCCGCGCCGGCTGGACTCGAAGAACTCGTCCACCTCCGGCAGATCCACGCCGCGCTCGCTGGTGCCGAACACGAGCCGGATGGCGCCCACGGGGCATTCCAGCGCGCAGCGCCCGTGGCCGATGCAGCGCGTGGGGTTGATGAGCTTCGCGGCCCCGTTGACGACGCCGAGGATGTCTCCCTCCGGGCACGCCTTGAGGCAGGAGAGGCTCCCGATGCAGAGATCGGGATCAATCACCGGGTGCAGCGAGGCGGGGATGTGTTGCCCGCGCTCCACCGCCAGGTTCCAGGCCGCTGTGTCCTGGGCCTGACGGCGGTGGCGCAGGAACAGCATCACGGCTCCGGCGGAGATGAGGATCGAGGTGGTAGCGACGAGGCCGAGCGTGAAGGAGACGTCCATGGTGCGCTGCGACGCGCAGTGTCAGTGCGTCGCGTCACGGGCATCCTAGGTTTTTCCGGGGAATTCTGCGAATTTACAAATGAGAAGGAGAATCAATTGCTTGAGGAGTCTCCTGGCGAGCAATCCGGGCCAGGGGACCCGGCTGGCAGCCGGGTCCGGCTCACCTGGCCGCGCTCAGGACGGAGAGGGCGGGGCTCAGGGCGGCATCCCGCCCTGAGCCTTCTCCCGCCCTGAGCGCGCGGGGGCTCAGAAGTTGAGCCCCTCGTACTTGTACGCGAGCTGGAGGTAGGCCATCAGACCACCTTCGGGGGAGCCGAGCTGGTCCACGCCGCGGTCATTGAAGACGTTGAGGACGTTGGCGCTCAGCGCGAAGCCACTGGAGAAGGTGTAGCCGGCCGAGACGTCCGCCACGAAGCGCGCCGGGACCTTGCCGTCCTGCAGGAACACGGCGCTGTCCCACCGGCCGGACCTGAACTCATAGGGCCCCTGATAGCGGCCGAAGATCCGGACGAACGAGTTCTGCACGAACAGGTTCTGCAGCGTGACGGAGGCCTTGAGCTTCAGATCCGGCACGTTCAGCAGGAGCGCCTTCTGGTTCGCGGCGGTGTTACTGAACTTGAGCAGCTTGATGTACGAGACACTGCCGTTGAGGGTGATCTCCGGCGAGAGCAGGTACTCCAGCCCGAGATCCGCTCCCGCCACCCGTGAGCGGCCGAAGTTGGTGTAGGTGGAGAGCATGCCCTCCAGCGGAGTCCCCGCCGCCACCGGCGTGCCATCCGGATAGAAGGCGAAGGTGCCCGCCGCGGGGTTGGCCTGAGAGCTCAGCGCGCTGATGAAGTTGCGGTACCACGAGTGGTAGCCGACGACATCCACCAGGAGCCTGTCCGCGAAGGTCGCCTTGTACCCCAGCTCGAACGAGTCCACGCTCTCGGGCACCAGCGGCGCGATCTCCGAGAGCACGTTCCCCGCCGCGTCCTTGATCGTGAAGCCGGTCCGGTTGCCGACCAGGACGTTGTTGATGAGCAGGTAGTTCTCGAGGATGGTGGGGCTCTTGAACGCGCGGTTGTAGCCGACCCGCAGGTGCTGGTTCTGGCCCACGTTGTAGACCACCGCGACCTTGGGGCTGAACTGCGCCGAGTAGTTGGAGTGGGTGTCGATCCGCGCGGCGGCCACCAGGCGCAGCTTGTCGCGCATCAGCGAGTAGTCGCCCTGCACGTAGCCACCGAGCTCGGTGGCGTTCAGCTCCTTGCCGTCCACGTCGGCCAGGTACGTGCCCTTGGAGCTCGGGTTGTACACGCGCAGCTGCAGGCCGGTGATGAGCTTCAGGCCCGCGAACTGGTTCTGGTACTGGACCTCCGAGTCGATGAGCTGGCTCTGGTCGATGAACTTGATCTGATCCTTGATCGGGTCCAGCGAGGAGAGATCGCTCGGGACGCCGCCGTTCGTCTGCACCACGCCCGCCAGCCGGTCCAGCTGGTAGGTGCCTCCCGCATTGCTATAGGTGCGGGACACCTGGGCGAACCAGTTCGGGTGGCTGGCGGACACCGTCTGCTGATGCACCTGCCAGCCGCGCAGGTGGTTGCGCCCGGAGTTGGTGAGCGTGACGCCGTCGGTGAGCGAGAAGCCGTAGCCGCCCTTGAAGTTCCAGTCCCCCAGCCGGTAGTACAGGAAGCCCTCGGCCTTGGCGGAGAGGACGTCGTAGTCCTCCAGCAGGTCGCCCTCGAAGACGAGCGGGTTGGCGCTGCTGCCGTAGTAGTGGGTCGGCTGATCCCGGTTCGGCGTGAAGTCCGTGCCGCGGACGAACTGGCCGGTCACCTTGTAGCCGAAGTCCTGGGCGGCGGTGCCCGCCACGCGCGCGGAGACGTCGACGAGCTGCTGGGTGCCGCCGCGCAGCGCCACCGAGGCCCCCGACTCATCCCAGGGCGTCTTGGTGAGGACGTTGATCACGCCCGAGTGGGCGTTGGCGCCATAGAGCGCGGACGCCGGGCCGATCACCACCTCCACCGCCTTGACGTCGAGGTTGGGGGTCGGCAGCTGGGAGTTCAGCGGCAGGCCGCTGCCGGGCAGCTGCGCCAGCCGCCCATCCACCATGGTGAGCATGCGCGAGTTGAACTGGGTGTTGAAGCCACGCGTGGAGATCCGCTTCTCGTTGACGCCGGTGTCCGAGTAGTCGACGCCCTTCACCGACGAGAGGGCCGTCATGTACGAGGTGCCCCCGCTCATCTGGAGGGTCTTCGCCGAGACCGCCTCCACCGTCACCGGGGACTCGAGCCGCTTCTCCCCGAACTTGGAGCCCGTCACCACGATCTCTTCACCGAACTGCTCGTCGAGCTGCAGGTCCGCTTCGAGCGAGACGACCTCGCCCGCCGCGACCTCCACGGGCTGGGTGAAGTCCTTGTAGCCTGGGAAGGAGATCTTCAGCTCATGCCTCGCGGGAGGCACGCCCCGGAGCTCGAACTGCCCCTCCGCATTGGTGGTGGCCGTCAGCTCCGTGCCCACCACGACCACCTGGGCCTCCGGGAGCAGCTCGTTGCCCAGAACGTAGACCGTACCGCGGATCGTCCCGCTCTCCTGGGCCCCGGCCACAGTGGCAACCAGGCACAGCGAGACGAACAGCCCCCAACGTATCGTCACGTGCATGAGACGCCCTCGCGCTTCATCCAAGTTGAAAGATGATTCATATTTCGGGCGCTGCGTAGCATTCACGTTCCGTCGCTGTCATTGCGCGGTGAGTCAAGCCAACAGGAGGAGACGCATGGGGAACTTCGTCCAGGTCAACGGCATCCGGCTGCATTACCTGGAGCACGCCGGCGGGGAGCCGCTGGTGGTGCTGCTGCACGGGCTGACGGCCAACGCCCACAGCTTCGAGGGGCTGGTCCGGGCGGGGCTGAGCCCGCGCTTCCGGGTGATCTCGGTGGATCTGAGGGGACGAGGGCTCAGCGACAAGCCCCCGAGCGGCTACTCCATGGCGGAGCACGCGGCCGACATCCTGGGGCTGCTGGACACGCTGGGGGCGGCCGGGCCGGTGGTGCTGGGAGGGCACTCCTTCGGAGGCCTGCTCACCCTCTACATCGCCTCGCACTGGCCCGAGCGCGTCTCCCGCATGCTCGTCCTCGACGCGGCGGGCTCCATGCACCCTCAGGTGCGCGAGCTGCTCAAGCCGTCCCTGGCGCGGCTGGGCAGGGTGCTGCCCTCGGTGGAGGCCTCTCTGGCCGCGGCGAGACAGGCGCCGTACCTGGAGGGGCAGTGGGGCAGGGAGCTCGAGGACTACTTCCGCGCGGACGTGGCGGAGAACCCGGACGGCACGGCGCAGTCACGGGCGTCACCCCAGCCCATCGCCGAGGCGATGGAGGGGGCCCTGAGCGAGCCCTGGTACGAGCACCTGCCCCGCGCCCGGCAGCCCGCGCTCCTCCTCAACGCGCCCCGGGGCCTCGGCCCGCCGGACGCCCCCCCCGTCGTCCCGCGCGAGCTGGCGCTGGAGACGGCGAGGGCGCTGCCGGACTGTCGCTACCTCGAGGTGCCCGGCAACCACTACACCATGCTCTTCGGCGATCATGCCGGCCACACGGTGAGGGCGATCACGGACTTCCTCTCCTCCTGACGACGGCCCTCCGGCGTCAGATCCTCGCTTCGCGCTCGCTGATCTGCCTGAGCGTCTCCAGGGCCCGCGCGGCGTCCCCCTGCTGGGCGATGTCCGAGAGGCTGATGATGCCGACCAGGCGACCGCCCTCGTCGAGGCACATGATGCGCGACTTGTGCTTCTGGGCCATCAGCTGCTGCGCCTTCTGGATGTCATCCTGGGGCCGGCAGGCGACGACCTCCCGGGTCATGATGTCCTCCACGAAGGTGCTCCCGGCCTTCTTGGACGCGACGCCCCGGATGACGATGTCCCGATCCGTCAAGGTGCCGAGCGCCTTCTTGGACTGATCACAGACGGGCAGGAACCCGACGTTCTCATCCCGCATCCGGATGGCGGCATCCTCCACCGTATCCCGAGGAGACACGCACTCGACATCCCGCTTCATGATCTCTTCGCACCGCATGATGACCTCCCGGTCTTGATAAGAGGAGGCCGGAACGTAGCTACCCGGTGACGGACGCCAACCTGTGCTCCAGGGCTGCCCCGTGGCGTCCCCAAGACAGTCTCCGCCTTGCGCCCACCCGCGCTCAGCCGGCGCGGACGACCAGCACCAAGGCGTCGTCGTGGTTCTTGGAGAAGCGGCCCATCAGATGGTGGGCCACCACCAGGGGGTGGCGCCGCAGGAGCACCGCGTCCTCCACGGTGGTGCGCGTGGAGAGGCCATCGGTGTGCATCACCAGCAGCTCCCCGGGCCGGAGCCAGGACTCGCCGCGAGCGGCCCGAGTCCATTGCCGAGGGATGCCCAGCGCGCCGGGAGAGCAGGACATGGCGTCCACCTGCCCGGGCCTGCACACCAACGTGGCGACGTTGCCAACGCACGCCTGGCTCAGCGCTCCGCTCCGGCGCTCCAGCCGCACGACGCTCAGGGCCGCGCCGCGCGTCCCCCTCAGCCCGGCATCACAGTGGGCCATCATCTGCTCGGGCGCCAGGTGCGGCCGCTCGCGCATCAGCTCCATCGCCCGGTCCGCCGCCTCGCGCGCCTCGGGGCCGTGGCCCAGCCCGTCCACCACGCCCGCGACCAGCGCTTCCTCGCTCCATATCCACAGGGCGTGATCCCCGCTCAAGCGCTCGCCCGGGTATGGCCGGCCGAGCAGGCCCACCTCGGAGCGGTAGGGTGGGGGAGTGGCGTACTTGCGCGCGCGCACGCAGGTGCCCTCGCCCCAGCGCACGTCGAAGTCCACCTCGTCCGCCTGCCGCACCACGCTCGAGAGCCCCGCGCCCAGGGAGCCGGTGGTGCTCACCTGTCCGCTCAGCGCCGTCGTGGGATCGGCGATCCCCGGCCCCTTGTCGGCCGCGATCACCTCCACCCCCGGCACGCCTCTGCGCATCACCGGGAGCACCGCCACCGCGCCTCCGTGGGCGTGGGCCAGCTGGTTGCGGGCCAGCTCGCTCGCGACGATGGCCATCCGCTCCACCTCCGGCTCGGGCAGGCCCTGCGCGCGCCCCACGGCCCGCACGCGCTCCCGCGCCTCCGAGACGGAGCCTTCATCCAGGGTGAGGGCGGCGTCCAACCCCTCCAGCCAGCGGCTCAGAAGCGTTTCCATTTGGTGATGCGGACGCTGGTCCCGCGTCCGACCTCGGACTGGAGCTGGAAGTCATCCACCAGGCGCTTGGTCCCGGACAGCCCCAGCCCCAGCGAGGAGGCGGTGCTGTTGCCTCCCGCCATGGCCCAGTCGATGTCCGGGATCCCGGGCCCCAGGTCCTTGAACTCCACGCGCACCCCCGGCCGCAGGCCATCCTCCAGCTCCTCGATGATGGCCATGCCGCTGCGGGCGTGCACCCAGATGTTGCGGCCCAGCTCGGTGACGGCGGTGGTGAGGGCCGCGGAGGCAAAGGAGTCGAACCCGCGCCGCTCGGCCAGGGCGCGCACGGCGCGGCGCACCAACACCACGTCATCCTCGCTGGCGATCTTCATCTCCTGGGTGGAGAGCACACGGGCTGCCATGGCGCTCTCCTCAGGCCCTGCCCTGGGCGCCCTGGAGCTGGGCCAGCAGCGCCAGCCCTTCGTCCACATTCAGCGCCGTGTGCACGCCCTGCATGGAGAAGCCCATGCGCACCAGCGTGGCGGCCACCTCCGGCCGCATCCCCACCAGCACCGTCTCCGTGCCCATCAGCTTCGCCATGCGCCCGGTATCCGTGAGGATCCGCGCCACGAACGTGTCCACCATGTCCAGGCCGGTGATGTCGATGATCAGCCCCCGGCTCCGCGACTTCTCGATGGCCTTGAGCACGTCCTCCTGGAAGGACTGGGCGGTCGTGTCTCGGAGCTCTATCTGGATGCTGGCCAGCAGCGTGGTGCCGATGCGCAGAATGGGGATCTGTCCGGACTGCATCACGCCTCCTTCACCCGGATGGACCGGCCCGTCAGCCCCAGCGCCAGCTCCAACCCCTCCTCCAGGCTCGCGCGCGTGTGCATCTTCGAGAGATCCACCCCCAGCTGCACCATGGTCTGCGCCACCTGGGGGCTGATGCCGGTGAGGACGGTGCTCGCCCCCAGCAGCCGCACCGCCTCGGTCGTCTGCAGCAGGTGGTTGGCCACCCGCGTGTCCACGACGGGCACGCCCGCGATGTCCAGGATGATCACCTTGGCCTGCCGCTCCACCACCCGCATCAGCACGTTCTCCATCACCTGCATGGCGCGCGCGGTGTCGATGGTGCCGATCAGCGGCAGCAGCAGGACGCGCTCGTAGAGCTGGATGACCGGGGTGGACAGCTCCCGGATGGCCGCCTGGTGCCTGGCCAGCGCGTCCAGGCCCGCGGCGATATACGTCTCGATGGCGATGGCCATGTCGAAGAAGATGATCTTCTGGAGGCTCCGCAGCTTCTCCTGGGTCTCGGCGGAGGGGCCCTGCTCGGCCAGGAGCCGGTCGGAGATGAGCCGCAGGTAGTGGGCGTAGGCGCCCAGGTACCACTTGGGGGCCACCCCAATGCGCTGGTGGGTGGTGCCCACCCGCAGCCGGTTCTCCATGTAGCTCAGATCGGCGACGCCGGAGAACAGCTCCAGGAAGTAGCGCTTCTGCGCGGCGACGGCCCGCTGCAGCGTGGCCTGATCCGTGAAGAACAGGCGGCTCTCCGCGTGCTTGAGGATCAGCTCCTGGTAGAAGGCGTCGACGATGGCGTCGTTGTGCCGCTCGGCGAAGGGCCGCAGCGCGGCCAGTCGGGTGAGGTCCCCGTCGGTCAGCTGGAAGTAGGCACGCCGGCTGGCGAGCTCCTGCTCGGTAATCCCCAGCTTGTTCATGTATTCCAGAGTAGATGTCATGGGCTTGCCGAAAGGTAGGTGGACGGGAGAACCGTGGACAAGGCCCTTGTTCGATCTTCCCGAAAGTACATATCGAGAATACGAAGGGCCCTTTCAAGGAGTTTCTTGGACAACGTATGGATATTCCGGTTGATCAGGTCATCGGCACCTGTGTGCGCTTTGGTCGAATGATCTCCGAGGCGCATGACCCGGAGAAGATTCTGCCGCTCCTGGCGGAGGTCGCGGTGGAGCAGCTCGGGGTGGACGGGGCGCTGGTGCTCCGCGTGGGTGAGGGGGAGTTCCTCCGAGTCGCCGCCTCGCGTGGCATTCCCTCGGAGGACTGCTCGGCACGGTACTCGGTGGAGACGATCGGCCGGGAGATGGAGCAGCAGCTCCTGGGCGCCTGCGGGGAGCAGTTCGCCGAGGTGCGGACCCTGCCGCTGGTGAGCAGCGCCAACCTGTACGGGATCCTGGTGCTCTTCTTCAGCAAGCCGGGGCTGTTCGTCAACCACCTCCAGAAGCTGGCGCGAGGCGTCGCGGACCTGGCCGCGGTTGCGCTCGATCAGGCCTTCCACCGGTTGACGCTGGAGAGGAGCCTGGAGGAGCTGCGCTCCACGCGAGAGCTGCTGGCGCGTACGGAGCGGCTGCGCGCGCTGGGGGAGCTGTCCACCAGCATCGCGCACGATCTGCGCAACATCTTCAACCCGCTCTCGCTCCAGATCGATGTGCTGAGGCGCGCGGCGAAGGAGCCGGAGCGGGTGCTGGAGCTCGCGGGGCAGATGAAGCAGGTGGTGAGGCGCGGCACGGAGACGGTGGAGCGGCTGCGGCTCTTCGGGCACCAGTCCCGGGAGGTGGCGACGGAGGTGGCGGACCTGGGGGTGCTGGTGGACGAGGCGGCGGCGCTGTGCCGGCCCCGGCTGGGAGAGGTCAGCCGGGCGTCCCTGGAGGTGGTGCACGGCGGCCCGGTGAGGGCGCAGGTGAGGGGAGCGGAGGTGGTGACGGCGCTGGTGAACTTGATCGTCAACGCCCAGGAGGCGTTGCCGCCGGAGGGGGGCACCATCACGGTGCGCGTGGGCGCCTCGGGCGAGGAGGCGTGGCTGCAGGTGGCGGACACGGGGGTGGGGATGCCTCCCGAGGTGAGGCAGCGGCTCTTCGAGCCCTTCTTCACCACCAAGGGGGAGAAGGGCACGGGGCTGGGGTTGGCGATGGTGGACACCTTCGTGCGCCGCAGCGGCGGCAGCATCACGGTCGAGTCCGAGCCCGGCAAGGGGACGACGTTCATGCTGCGGTTCCCGCTCGCGCGGTAGCCGTAGGGAGGCGGCGGGAATCGAACCCACAGCAAGGCGGAAGCAAAACTCTCAGCAGGTCGCGCTGTTACCGGCTAACGCCTGGAGCTCACACCGGATCGTTCCCCTGCTCCGTCCCGTCTCGTCCCGTTTCGTCCCATTCAATTCCCCGCTGGAAGGTTACACTGGGGGCACATGCGGCCCAGTTGGGGCAAGCCACTCACGGACGAGAGCCGCCAGAGTTTCCCGGTTTCCCGGGCTCACGAGAGGCCCGTGGGGGCTACACGAAGCGGGCGCAGGTGACGGCCGCACACTTGGTGGAGCCGTGCTGCCTCACGTGCCTATCGGCAGTGGACGCTGTTCTTTCCGCACCAAGTGCGGTGGGTGCTGATGAAGGAGGCGGGATTTCTCTCCGATGTCCTTGCTAGTCCAGCTTCTGCTGACCGCTCTGTGCGGATTGTGCAGAATGCGCTCAATGACCTCGTCTGCACTCGACCCGCAGGAGCCAATGGCAGTCCCGACGCGACTGGAGCTGCCGCCCGTGTCAGCTGGTACGATTACGCCACCTGTTGACACGCTGGACCAAGAGCTGCCGCTCGCGAAGCTACGGTGGGAGGACTTCGAGCGCCTTTGCCTACGGCTTGCTCGGAACGAGTCGGACGTGATCGGAGCGGAGCTGTACGGCACAGCCGGCCAGGGCCAAGAGGGCATCGACCTCTACGCAAGGCTCGCGAATCCTGCCGGATATCGGGTCTACCAATGCAAGAAGGTCAATGAGTTGATGCCGAGCGACATCAAGAAAGCGGTGAAGCGCTTCACAGACGGCTCCTGGGCGAAACGAGCGCGCGAATTGGTGCTGTGCACCACCGACGAGTTGCGGACGACGGAACGTCTTGAGACGTTCGAGGCGGAACGAGAGAAGCTCGCGAAGATTGGTGTCTCCTTGATCCCCTGGGCTTGTAGCAACATTTCCGAAAAGCTGAAGAATCATCCGCTTCTCGTCCACGATTTCTTCGGGCAGCCGTGGGTGGAGAGATTCTGCGGAGCGGCCGCAGCAGCCAGCATGGTAAACCGGTTGAGCCCAGTCAGCTTGGCCGACCTACGTATCAAGCTCGGCAGACTGTACCGAAACGTGTTCTCCGCTCATGATCCCGGTCTTCACGCGCTGCTCGACGAAAGACCGACCCCGTTGCGCGAACGCTTCATTGTGCCGGATGTACTTGAGAGCGATCCGATCGCACTGGCTGCGCGACAAGAGCCAGCAGTTCCCCCAGCCGGAACAAGCAACGCGCCTGTTGATGTCGCCACGGCACAGCAGGACGCTGCGGTCGCGCCGGGGGCATCTCGTTCTGACTCCCTTCGCGTGCGCGTTCCGCTGTTCAGCCACTTCGCTGGTTCGTCGAATGCGCGGCAGGTCATCCTGGGTGGCCCAGGCAGCGGGAAGAGCACCCTCCTCCGCTTCATTGCTCTCGACCTATTGAGCGAATTCCCCCGTGAAGCGCAACTCGCGCAACTTTGGGGCACGCGGCTACCGGTGTGGATACCGTTTGGCGCGTGGGTCGACAGGATCCAGCGCGGTGATCAACAGACCCCGCTGACCGAGGTAGTGAGAACATGGCTGGAGCAATGGGGGGAGGGTGACTTCTTCCCTCTCGTTGAAGCCGCGCTGCGCGACAAACGCTTGCTGCTGCTCGTCGATGGGCTCGACGAGTGGTCGTCCCAGGACGCCGCCCGGATCGCACTCACGAGACTCCAGGTCTTTGTCGAACAGGCGGACGCCACTGCGCTCGTGACGTCTCGCCCCGACGGCTTCAAGCAGATCGCGGGCTGCCTCCAGGGTTGGAAAGCAGTCGACCTTGCAGCGCTTTCACATGCGCAACAGGTCGACCTCGCCCACAGGTGGTTCTCCAAGCTTGCGGATGCAGACTCTCCGACCGGATCAGCACAGTCTCTTTCGCGGGCACCACTCCGGCAGGCGCAGGAAGCTATCGAGGCAATCTCTCGCCTTCCGGATGCACAGCTTTTGGCAGAGGTTCCGCTTCTTCTATCTGCGCTCCTGCTTCTCAAGGTTCAGAACGTCGATCTCCCCAGTGATCGGTTCCGCGCCTATGCGCAGCTAACTCATCAATTGATGTTTGTCCATCCGAGTCGACGGCGGACGGCGGCACAGACCCAGACATCCTCCATGCTCCGCGAGTCTGATCTCGAACAAGCGTTCGCGAACTTGGCATTTCGGACTCATTCCGATTCGCCGTCGGGGCTTTTCTCGCAACTGGTTGCGCAGCAGCATCTTGAGCGAGCATTGACTGACGATGAGTTCGGCATTGGCTATGCGCCGCAGGATGCGAAGCGCCTTGCACGTGAGATGGTCAACATCGGTGAGTCCGTGTCCGGTGTATTGGTTCGGCGCTCGCCGAACGAGTTGGGCTTCTTCCATCGAAGCATCCAAGAGCACCTTGTCGCGGTTCACGTGGCAGCGATGCCCCAGCAGACGCAACTGGAGTTGATAGGCACGCACGCAGGCAACCCGCAGTGGCGAGAGGTGGTCCTTGCGCTGCTCGTTCGCTCGCAGTCGCGCGACCTCGTGGAAAAAGCTGTGCAGACGATCGAGGGAAAGCTCTCTGTGGCTTCCCCGATGGAACGCCTGCAACTGACCGAGTTGCTGGCTGAAATCGCCTCCGGCCCGTCTCCGTGCCCTATTCAGACGCGGCGCCGCGTACTCGATGCGGCTGCAGACTTAATTGAACAGAGTTGGTCGCGCGACCATCGGAAGAATCTCCTTGCGATCCTTCTGGACGGGCTCAGTATTCAGTCTGTTCGGTCTTCACTGCTGCCCAAACTTCAGTTGTGGTTCCCCGAGCGGGTCTGGATTCGCGATTCTCTTCTGCGCTCGCTGACCGACTGGCCCGACCACGAGGCATGGGATCATCTCTCTTTCGCTCTGCAAGGCGACAGCTTAACGGCTCAGCTGACAGCGGCCATGTTGATTTCTCAGCGCTGGCGGGGCGACGTTGCTGCGCTTGATCGCCTGCGATCCATCATCAAAAGCCCAGTTGCCGCCATGACGAAGGCAGCGGTCATGAAGGCATGGCTCGATGGCTGGGAGGCGAGCCAAGCTTTCCACGACGAACTGGACGCCGATGGAGCGGAACTCTGCACCGAAATGCAACTCGTGAAGCTTTTGGCAGCGGTCAAAGTTGGTGACCGTTCAAATGAGACCCGAGACAAGATCGCCGGATGCATCAACTATGATGGTGCCGACTATGCTTGGCACGACACCGCTGCTGCTGCCTTGGTGCAGCACTGGCGCGGCGACCCTGGTCTGCGCGACCTCTGTATCGCCAGTATCAATCGGAGCGTTCAAAGTGAACCGGTGATCGATTTTCAGCACGCGTGGTCGATCTTGTTTGCAGCGTTTCCGGGGGACGATGTTGTCGCCGACCTCCTCATTCATGAACTGGACGCCGGCCACCAAAGCTTTGGCTCAGTTGATTGGTCGCATCTGGCCCAGAGCTTCAGAGATCACCCAGCACTGACTGCGCGACTTGAGAAATGGATCGCCGATTCGGGTCCAATGGCCAACACGCGAATGGCAGGAGCAGCACTGGTGGGTCGCACGCCAAGCGGGAAGGCTGCCCTTCTCAATCTCCTCTCGGGCCATCTTCCGTTCTGGTCGGCCAGGGGCCTGCTCGACGGATGGGGTATGTCCGATCCCGAAGTTGCGGAAGCGCTGACAGCGCGCGCGTGGGGAGAGAACAATACAGCAGCCTCGATTGCTCATCTCCTCCCTCGCGTGATTCAAGATCCCGCCCGCTGCTACGCGCGGCTTCTTGAACTTCTACGAGACCGCGAGGCTCGCCGCGTCGACTTCGTGATGAGCGGTCTCGATGCACTGGGGCGAGTTGCGGAGGTCGAAGTCGTCAACGCGGCCTTGGAACGCCTTGATGGTGGGCAGGGGTACGCAGATGGTTTCGTGGCCGAGATGCTCATTCAGCGCGCCGCTCACAACCCAGCGGTTCGCTCCTTGGCGTTGAATGCACTGCGCTGGGCCGAACCTCCGTATGCAGTTGTTGCGGCTGGCTTCGCTGCGGACTCTGAGATGCGAGCGCTCGTGGCACGTGCTCTTCGCCCGCTGCCACAGTCGTTTCGTCACTTCATTGCTCATCGTCTTGAGGAATCCACGCCACCGGGCGAAGACATCGCTTCAATCTGCGAGGACTATCGAGGCGAGAGATTGATCGAAGTCGCTACCGCTGCAGCCATTGTCACCTTCCGAAACCGGGCCGCCCTTGGCTCTGTCGGCGAGGATCGCATTGAGTATCTTCGCAGCGAGTTGAGTTGCTACGGCCCCAGTTTTGAGCGGCGGCGCCAAGCAGCGTATGCAGCAGCCCTGGAGATCGGCAAACCCACATTAATCGACGAACTGAACGAGCGAATCGGTGAACCAACCAAGCTGCAAGTCGGTCTGGGTGACTCAATAGAAGCGAACGTGCCCCTGATTCGCCAAGTCCTTGAGCGTTGGGAGTCTTTGCAGACACTGTACCCCGATGCAGTCCTCTCTCGCCTCGGTGGGCACCGATCGAGTTCAGCCCGCACGGATGCGGACGCCGATGACCACGAGTGGTCGCGGATTGCCGGGCACGCCGACAGCTATCCCTTGGTGCGCTCAAGGCTGGATCGATACTTGAGTGAACGCAGCGCCGGTCCGCTGCCCCCGCCGCTCTTGCGGTACTTCTCACGTCTCGCACCTCGTTCACAACGCTTGCGGGACTGGTGCCTTGAGGCGCTGAACGCGGAGAACAGAGGGATGTTTCGCCCACTAGAACTCGAACAAACTGCAGTCGACATACTCGTTTCGCAGTTCCACGACGACGACGCCTTGTGGGAGAGCATCGCGAAGGGATTGCCTGAGCAACCGTGGTCCATACAGGCGGGCAACTTCGTCGCTCTCGCGCGGGCCCGACCGGAGCATCCCAAGACAGTCGAGGTTGCCAAGGCCGTCGTTCAACATCCGCAGGGACACGAGCCGTATCTCGTTTTTCAGGCGCTGTGCTGCGTTGCCGATACGAAGCGACTGTACGACCGAACGGTGTACTATTGGGGCCCGACGGGTCGCGACATCGGTGCATGGCTCTATCGCCCACTGGTGGAACGACTACGTCGCGATGAGACCGTTCTGCGCAAATTCCAAGGGACGATTGCATCCGAGCGGATCTCGACTCGCGTGAGTGTGTGTGTCGCGCTCGCAGCTGCCGCGCCGCTGCCCCCCATTTTGGTAACAGGGCTCGTCGACCTCTTGAAGGAAGAATTGGCTGGCTTGAGAGTGACGTCGTATGCGTTCGATCCCAGAAGCGGCACCATCGAACCAGCCGCTGCGTTGCTCGCTGAGCTACTCTCCGGCGCGGCCCTCGTCTGACCGAGATACCCGACAGGCCGAAGCTGACCAATGGCTCAGCGCTACGGCTCCGTCGTGATGGGGGCCGACGGAGCAGGAGATCAGATCAGCGCATGCTGGCAGACTCCCGAGGGGAACTGGCCCAGCCTTGACCCGCCCCGCCCCTCTTCGATGAAAGGACGTGGAATGAACTTCCGAACTTGCAGCGCGCTCCGCCAAGCCGTTGCCGTTGCCCTAGTCGTAGCTGGGTGCGCCACTTCTCAAGAGGTGCCTGAGACTCAAGAGGCGCCTGAGACCTACGCTTGGGCGCCTGTGCGCCCACCCCCTGTGCGCGGCACGGGCCTCCCCACCTCCGGCCAGCCAGGGCAGGTTCGCCGCCAGCCCCTGCCTCGGAGCCCGCACAAGCGCGTGTTGCCGCCCACCCGGGAGCCGGGCCTTTGGGCC
>JAFGNZ010000269.1 GCA_016926755.1 Myxococcaceae bacterium
CGGGGTGGCGGCCAGCTTCATCGCGTACGGCCCGGCGCTCGGATCGCTGGCGAGTTCCACCCGGTAAACGAGGCCGAAGTTGCCCGAGTCAACGGGCTCCAGCACACGCCAGGGCCCTATGAGCGAGCCCGGCACGGGGGGGGCGGGAGCCGGCGGGGGGGGCGGAATCATCCTGCATGCCTCCTGATGGGTCACCAGGAATGCACCCTACCTGTTATGGTGGGTCTGTCGCCACCGTGTCCCTGTGCTCTCGAGCGATATCCCAGCAGGCACTTCAGGAACCTACTCCGGCGGGGAGCCTCGCAGCCCGAGAGGGAGCGGGCGCCGCCGGGGGCATCCGGGACGGCGCCCATGTTCCGTGCTCAGTGTTGCGGGTGCTCCGAGTCGCCCGGGTGGATACCCGCCTCCAGGCGGAGCTCGTTGTGCACCTCCCGGACGCCTGGCACGGCCTCGACTACCTCCTCGATGCCCCACTGCTCAGCGCTGCTGTAGACCGTCCCCATCAGCGTCACCTCACCGTGGGTGACGAGGACCTCGACGTCACTGGCGTCGTATGGGCTGATCATCAGCCGCTCGCGGATGTCCTCGCGGATGCGCTCGTCCGGGCGCGTGTAGTCCTCGGGCTCCTCGCCCAGCCCCAGCGGGTGCGGCGGCCACTCCAGGGGGCGCTCCGGAAGCTGTCGCCGCGGAGCCTCCTGGCGCCCCACCCTCAGGCCCTCTCGGAGCTCCTCCCGCTGCGCTCCGCCGAGCGCCAGTCGGTCCCGCTCCGCGCGAAGGCGCTTGAAGCTCAACCACTCTTCAGTGAAGGCGTGTCGTCCGATCCCCGAGCCTCCGAGCAGGCCGCGCAACCCCGGGTTCGACTCGCTCTTCGGCCCCCAGTTACCCCCCAGCCAGGCACGCGCGGCGCCTCGCGCGGGAGCCTCCCTGCCATCATCAGCCTTCGCCATGGTCCAGCTCCTCGCGAGAGGAATTTAGGCTGGTGGCTTCATCAGGGCAGTGGCGTGCTCCCCAACGCTTGTACGGCCGCCTGCGGTGCCTCTGCCCGCTCGGGGAGAGCGCGAGGGGGCGGGCTGGCATACGCGCCTGGCGGAACGCGGCCAATGAGGGCGTGCTCACGCAGAAGGGCGGACCCAGGCGGGGTATGCTGTTCGGGAGTGGCGTCTCGGGCGAGCGTGCCCGTGGCCGGAGCGGCGCCATGGAGGAAGCAGGATGGCCGGGCAATCGTTGGCGACGAAGATTCTGGAAGGCGCGATCGACTGGGTGAAGCGGCTGCCCACGGCGCTGGCGGCGGACGTCGCGATAGACGCGGGGCGCAAGCGGGTGCGGCTGTCTCACGCCCGGGTGGAGGCGCTCACGCGGCAGTTGCTGCGGAACGTGAAGGCGCTGGAGCTGCGCTCCTGGGAGTCCGGGCCGGCGGTGTACGACGTGCGGCTGTCGGTGAAGGGCTGGAAGGTGCGGGCGGAGGTAACGCCGGAGCGCGTGGAGCTGGCGGGCGGGCGCTACAAGCTGTGGCTGCGCACTCCGGGCAAGGTGGATCTGGAGGAGTCTGGAACGGCGTCCGCGCTGCTCATGGGGGTGCTGCGCGCCGGAGCAGGACAGGGCGCGGTGCGGGCGCTCGCGGAGAAGCTGCTGCCGCCGGGCCTGCGTTGGAATGGACAGGTGTTGGAGGTGGAGGGGAAGCTCCCGAAGGAGGGCGCCGTCTCTGCGCGGCTCTTCGAGTCCTCGTCGCTGGCGGTGTCGGCCGAGCACTGCGCGGAGGGGCTGTGGCTGTCGGCCGAGGCCTTGCCGGGGCTGATGGATCTGTTGCTGGCGGTGTTCGGCACGGACCTGCCGCGCAAGCCGCCGGGCACCTAGTCTAGACACGTCCATCAGCCGATATGTGAGGAGACGGGCATGAGTCAGCAGGAGAGCAAGCTCCCAGAGGCCGTCATCAGTACCAGGCCGCTCGGATTCCCCTGGCACACGCCGGACCCGTTCCTCTTCTGCGTCTACCACGACGACCGGTACCCCGCGGGGAACGAGAAGATGGGGCCGGCCGCCTCCCTGGCCGGTCGCGAGCTGGGCCAGGACTTCGAGGGCCTGGACGGCTGGCGCATGTACCACGGCCGGGTCGTCCCGGGCTTCCCGCAGCACCCGCACCGTGGCTTCGAGACGGTGACGATCGTGCGGCGTGGCTTGTGCGATCATTCCGACTCGCTGGGCGCCGCGGCCCGCTTTGGCGGCGGCGACGTCCAGTGGCTCACGGCAGGCAAGGGCATCCTCCACTCGGAGATGTTCCCCCTGCTCAGGCGCGACGGCCCGAATCCGCTGGAGCTCTTCCAGATCTGGCTCAACCTGCCGCGCGCGGACAAGCTCGTGGAGCCACACTTCTCCATGCTGTGGCGGGACATCATCCCCAGGCACGTGACGCGCGATGAGGCCGGACGGACGACCGAGGTGACGGTCGTGGCCGGACGGCTCGGCGAGCTGAACGCGCTGCCGCCGCCGCCCAGCTCCTGGGCGGCACGCGCGGACACGGACGTCGCCATCTGGACGATCAAGCTGAGCCCCGGTGCTCGGTGGACGCTGCCCGCGGCCGGGCGCGGCACGAACCGCATGTTGTACTTCTTCCGCGGAGCCGGGCTGCGCGTGGGCGAGCGCGCCATTCCCTCCGCCCACGCCGTCGAGCTGCGCCCCGAGGTCGCCGTGCCGCTGGAGGGCGGACCCGACGAGGCCGAGCTGCTGCTCCTGCAGGGGCGTCCGCTCCAGGAGCCGGTCGTGCAGCATGGGCCGTTCGTGATGAACACGCGCGAGGAGATCCTCCAGGCGTTCGCGGACTACCAGCGGACCCAGTTCGGCGGGTGGCCATGGCCGAGCGAGGCCCCGGTCCACCCGCGCGAAGAGGGGCGGTTCGCCCGTCACGCCGACGGTCGCATCGAGCGGCCGGGCTGAGCGGCCCACGTTCAGGTGGAGCGGATCAGGCTGTGGGCCGCATCACGCACCAGCGCATGGCGGAAGCGGTACTCCAGCTCTTCCGGGAGCTGGCCGCCCGGCTGGGGCTGCACCACGTCCAGCTCCACCAGTTGACGCAGGCTGTCCTCCAGCTCCCGGGCGGAGAGCGCGCCCTCGAGCAGCGCCTTCACCGCTCCCACCCGGAAGCTCCGCCCGAAGGTGCTGGCGGCTTGCAGCACCTTCCGGTGGACAGGGCCCAGCCGCTGCAAGGAGGCCTGGAGTATGGCCAGCACGGTCCCCGGGGTCTCTTCTCCGCGGCCCTCGGCCATGCCGCGGAGCAGCTCCTCCAGGAACAGCACGTTGCCCATGGAGCGCTCCACCAGGCGTGCCACCACCTCCGGAGGAACCTGTGGGCCGAGCACCTCATGCACCAGCCGCGTGCTGGCCTTCTGGCTCAGCCCCCTCAGGGACAGCTCCTGGAGGAGGCGTGTCCACGGCCCTGGAAACAGCTCCTTCACCTCGGGCCTCGCCAGCGCCAGCAGCATCAGGGGCTGATCGGCCAGCTCGCGCAGCACCTCGCCCATCAGCTTGACGGTGGGCGCGTCGCTCCAGTGCAGCTCCTCCAGCACCAGCAGCACCGGGCGGCGTGAGCACTCGGCCTGGAGGAAGCCCACCAGCGCCTGGCTCACTTGCGTGCTCATCCTCCGTGGGTCCCCGCGCGCCTCCCGGAGGGCAGGGCTGTCCTCCTCGGCGGAGGAGGTGGCGCACAGCTCGCCCAGGAACAGCGCGGCCTCGCGCGCGCGTGCCCCGGGCATGCGCGGGGCCATGCTCTGGAAGAGCTTCTCCCGACACTCCTCCAGGCCTGCTGCTCCCTCCCCGAGCCCGCACCAGCGCCGCAGCACCTGGCCCAGCAGCCCGTACGAAGTCCCCACGCCGAGCGGGTCTCCTCTCCCTCGCAGCACCAGGACGGGCTGTTCACGCTGCTCGACGCGCTGGAGGAACTCGTGGAGGAGCCGGGCCTTGCCCACTCCCGCCGGGCCTGTCACCAGCATGGCCCGGGCGACTGGCTCCTCGGCGCTCGCGGCGAGCGTGAACTCCAGCAGGGCCAGCTCCTGCTCGCGGCCCACGAAAGGCATGGAGCGCCCCCACAGCGGGCGCGTGCGATCACCCTCCGCCCGCTCCCCTTGGAGCAGGAAGCTCCCCGAGGAGGAGCGCGAGAGCTGGAAGCCGGGCCCGAGCAGGCCAGCGCTCACCTCATCCAGCAGGGCGCGCCTGGCGCCAGCGGGCTCCTGCTCGGAGTGGCGCAACAACGCCTCCGCCTGCTCCACCGCGGGGCCTGTCGGCACGTGCCCCTGGAAGAGGGCGAGGCCACTGGCCACGGCCACCCGGGCCTCGGGCCAGCGCTCCTGGAGCGTCAAGGCGCAGCGGGCCGCCAGCATCGCCTGATCCGTCGCCGCGCCACGCTCCATGCGCAGCACGGCCACCAGCGATCCATCTCCCAGCGCCTCCACCTGGGCGCCGTGCGACAGGAGCGCCGTATGCACGGACTGCCGAGCCAGGGCCGCGCCCCGTGGAGCGGGGGCGCCGGGCAGGGCCACCCGGAGGAGGCTGACGAGCCGGGGCTCCGCTTCGAGCTTGTCGGGGCCCGGTGCCTTTTCCCGGGAGCCCGGCAGCAGGAGATCGGGGATGGACTCGAGCGCCGACAGCGTGGCCAGCAGGCTCGTGGCATCCGGGAGCCGCCGCCGCGGATCCTTGTCCAGCATGCGATCCACCAACACCTGCAGGCCCGGTGGCAGGCCCGCGCGCAGCTTGTGGAGCGGCGTGGGGGTGGAGAAGAGGATCTTCTCCACCGCGGCGGCGAAGTGGCGCGCCGCGAAGGGGGACTGGCCCGTGAGGCACTCGTACAGCACGCACCCCAGGGAGAAGATGTCCGCGCTGGGAGAGATCTCCGGCTGGTTGGAGGCCTGCTCGGGCGCCATGTAGCCCGGGGTGCCGATCGCCCCATGGTTCCGGGTGACGCCCACCAGCGTGGGCAAGGCATAGCGCGCCAGGCCGAAGTCCAGCAGGAGCACGTCCTCGGGCCGGCCGGCGCGCAGGAAGAGGTTGGAGGGTTTGATGTCGCGGTGGACGATCTCCTGCTGATGCGCGAAGGCGAGGCCCTCGGCGACGCGGCGCACCAGGGACAGGATCTCCGCGAGGCGCAGGGGCCGGCTCCTCAGGCGCTGTGCCAGATCCTCGCCCTCCAGCCACGCCATGGCCAGGAAGGGCTGGCCGTGCTGGGTGCGGCCATGGGCGACGTAGGAGACGATGGCGGGGTGGTGCAGCTCCGCGAGCAGGACGGCCTCCCGATTGAAGCGGTAGGCCGCCTCCGGCGAGGTGACGGCATGCAGGAGCTTGAGGGCGACACGCTGCCCGGACAGGGAGTCCACGGCGCGGTAGACCGCGCCCATGCCTCCACGCCCCGCCAGGGTCTCCACGGTGAAGCGATCGGCGATGCGTGTGCCGGGGGCGAGTTCAAGGAGCTCGGTCATCGTGGGCGAGCATGCGGGCATTCCCTTGGACAGCTCAAGAGGAGGGGATTGGCGACTCGCCGGAGCGGGCGGCGCTATGATGGACCACCCGCGTGAGCTCCCACTGTGCGTACCCCGGCTGACCGCTATCTACCGCCTGACCACGACGCCTTCGTCTCGGCCCAGCCGCCGACGGGGCGCGTCATCATCATCGCCCCCACGCGCGCCGCGTGCGAGACCATCGAGCTCGCCATGGGGCTCCGCCTGGAGACCTACCTGGAGAAGCATCACGGCCCGCGGGTGCGCGAGCTGGCGCGGGCCGGGAAGGGCTTTGGCATCGTGGCTGGCACGGGGACCGGGAAGACGCTCGCCATCCGGCCCATCGCCGAGGAGATCGTCGGCGAGGCAGGCCGCGCCCCGCTCCGGGTCGGCGTGGTGAACCGCGAGCGCGAGGCGACGCCCGAGACACCCACCTGGAACGTCATCATCGTGACGACCGGCATCGCGCGGCGCTGGTTCCAGAACGACGACATCCTGCCGCATGACACGCTCATCATCGACGAGATCCACCAGACCTCGGCGGAGCTCGAGCTGTGCCTCGCGCTCGGCAAGCGCGTGGGCTGTCGCTTCATCTGGCTCTCGGCCACGGTGGATCCGGCGCTCTACGCGCGGTACCTGAACAGCGCCGAGGTGCTCGAGGTCCAGGCGTTCGATCCGAAGAAGGTGGCCACGGTCGTCGTGGAGCGCAGGGAGCCGCTCGCGTTCCTGGACGGGGCGTTCCTCCGCTCCGTGGTGAAGGAGGAGCGCGGGGTGGGCGTCTTCCTGCCCACGCGGGCGGCGGTCGAGCAGGCGGCCGCGCACGTGCGCGCCCACGGGCCACACATCCACGCGGCGTACTACCACGGCGGGGAGCCCATCCGCGCCATCCGGCCGTTCCTCGAAGGGACGGCGCCGCGGCCCTACCTCCTCGCGATGACCGCCGCGGGGCAGAGCGCGCTCAACGTGCAGGGGCTCGACACGGTCGTCATCGACGATACGCGCTTCGCCAACCTCGTGGAGCGCGGGCGCAACGTGCTCACGCGCGTCCACCTCGGGAACAACGAGCTGCTCCAGATGGCCGGGCGCGTGCATGGCCGCGTGGAGGGCGGGCGCGTCTTCATCCTGAGCGATCGCCGCATTGACTTCTCCGCGCTCCGCCCCACGGAGCCCGAGTTCCAGCTCGCCGGGGACTCGGAGCGCGTGGCGCTGACCGCGGCCGCCCTGGGCGTGCGGGCCGATGAGTTGGACCTGCCGGTGCCGCTCGATCGCATCGCCTACCGCCGCGTGCTCCGGCGGCTGCAGGAGCGCAACATCATCGACGCGCAGGGGAAGCTCTCGCAGTACGGGCGCGCGGTCGAGGCGCTGCCGGTGGAGCGCGCGTGGGCGGAGCTGATCGTCAACGCCGAGGACGGGCTGCTGCCCTTCCTCGCGGTGAGCAGCGCCATCGAGTCGCTGCACCGCATGACGCGCGAGGAGCGGAACCTGGAGGGGGTGCTGGTGCCCGGGAGTGACCACCTCACCGCCTACAACCTCTACGCGGACGCGTACCGCGAGGCGGGCTCCATCGGCGAGGTGTACGGGCTGCCCCGGCACCTGTTCCACCCGGAGAAGATGGAGCGCTGGGCCGAGCGGCGCGGGGTGCTGGTGAAGGCCGTGGAGGACGCGGCGCTGGCGATGGCGAGCGTGTACCGGAGCGTGGGTGTCGGCTTGCCGGCCCGCATGCCGTTCGCGGGGGAGCGCGTGCTCCGCCGGTTCGCGGACCTGCTCGCGCGCTTCATGCCCTTCGATCTCGTCATCGACGAGCGGACGGCGTGGGGGGATGAGGCGCGCATCTCGAAGACGAGCGTGTGCGGGAGCTGGGGCGCGGTCGCGGGGGAGCTGCGCTACTTCGCCGATCGCTACGGCAACACGCAGGCCGCCATCGAGGGCACGCAGGTCCCGCTCGAGCTGCTACGGAAGTACGCGCATCACAGTGAGTCGGAGCTCGCCTATGACTCGCGGCGCAGGTCGCTCGTGCATGAGTGGCGCCTGGAGCACTCCGGCTTCGAGCTGGAGAGCGAGGTCGAGGTGCTCCGTGCATGGGGGCCGGAGCTGGCCGACAGGGCCCGGCGCGTGCTGGCCGAGGCGCTGGCGCGCGGGGAGGCACAGCACCCGGCGGTGCGCCGCAACCAGCGGGCCATCCACATGGTGCGCGAGGTGTGGCGCCGCTCGGGCGGGCGTACGGCGAAGCTCGGAGAGGCGGAGCTGACGGCCCTCTACGAGGCGCAGCTGGAGGGTGTGAGCGCGATGGAGGAGTTCCACGCGCGCCCGCTGGAGCTCGAGCTGGAGGGGCTGGTGCCTCCGGAGACGCGCGAGCAGCTCCTGGCCCTGCCGAGCGCGGTCCCCATCCGCGATCGCGAGGTAGGGCTGGCCTACGAGGTGGAGCAGGGCGAGACAGGATCGCCCATGGGGGTGGTCCGGCTCCAGCTGCCGGAGAAGCTCGCGCGTACGCTCGTGGAGGAGGAGCTGCCGGTGCTCGACAGGCCGGTGCGCTTCATGGTGAGCCGTGGCCAGCGCGGCACCCTGCGCGCGGACACGCTGAGTGAGCTGCAAGAGTTGCTGGACATGCCGTGGATGCCCGAGGAGATCGAACGCGCGCGAGACGACCGCCGCGGAGGCGGGAGCAGCCCACGCAAGGTGGGGGCAGCGCCTCGTCGGCCCGGGCATCACGGAGCAGGGCGGCCCGGAGGTGATGGAGGACGAGGGGGCGGGAGCCGAAGGGGTGGTGGGCGCGGCGCGAGCGGTGGGGGCCGCCCGCGTGGCGGCAAGCCGGGCGGGGGTGGAAGAACGGGGCGGGGCAGGGGAGGCAGGCGCCCGAAGTGATGATCACCTGAAGGTGTCTCTCACCCCTCTGGGCGCTGCCGCTCAAGGCGTGGACAGCACGCTGGTGATGGCCTCCGCCAGCGAGGTGTCCACCAGCGAGTCGAGCCGGTACGGCGTCCGGGTCAGGTCCACGCCCGGCGTGCGCAGCGCGGAGATGCGCACCACGTAGGCCTGCTGGGCCTGGAGCACCCCGGGCGGCACGCGCACCTGCCGCTGCGCCGTGAGGAAGGTGGCCACCGTCTCCGCGCGCAGGACGTCAGGCGCGCTCGGCGGGGTGCCCAGCCGGAAGATGCGCAGCTCGTACGCGTCCGCCGTGCCCACCGCGGGCGGATCCCACGTGAAGACTGGCATCAGCGAGGCGAGCACTCGCTCCTCCTGCGCGTTGGCGCCGTCCACCTGGAGCTTCGTGGGCGGAGACAGGCGCGCCTGCACGGGCCGGGAGGCGAAGGCGCTCAGCTCCGACTGATCCTTCATCGAGACGCCCACCGTGCCAGATGGCCCTTGCTCCGACAGCCGCACGGGGACCTGGTAGCGGTGGACGACGCTCGCCACCACGCCCCACGTGGCCGGGAAGGGGTTGCCGTACTCCAGCGTGAGGGAGACATCCTCCCCGCCCGCGGGCAGGTTGCCCGAGAGCAGCTCCCCGGCGTAGCCCACCACGCCCTCCGAGAGCCCACCCACGGCCGGCGCCAGGAGCAGGCTGTGGCGCACCGAGGACGCGGCCAGCGGCACCGCCAGCGGGTGCACCGCCGCCCGGTGCTCCTCGAAGCTCGAGCGCCGCCAGTCCACGGTGAGCTGCTGCTGGGCAACGGCGTCGAAGGCGACTGCCACCGCGGAGGCCTGGCCATCCGCTCGGAACGTCACGTCGCTGAGCGCCTGCGCCCGCGCGATCGCGAAGTAGTTGAAGTCCCCCTCCGCGCGCCGGAGCTTCTGGAGCAGGTAGAGCCGGTCCCCCTGCGAGCCGTCGATGATCTCCTGGCGCCCGAAGGCCGAGCGGTACTCCGCGCCCTGCGAGACGAGCGAGGTGGCACCGGGCTGCGGCGCGGTGTCCAGGTGGAGCAGACCCACCGCGCCGGCATTCGGGGCCACCACGTCGAGCTCCTGGTAGGCGTCCATCGGCGCCAGCCCATCCGCGCTCAAGGTGATGGGGATGACAGCCGGCACGGTGACGACGGCCTCGCGGCCCAGGAGGTACTCGTCGAGGTTGAGCCGGCGGTGCTCCGTGATGACGTACGAGCCCGCGCCGCGCTTCAGGTAGTAGGGGCCCTGGGGGACGTCCTCGAACTGGAAGGCGTCGGCATCCAGGGAGATGGCGCTCCGAGGCTCGAAGCCAGCGCTCGTGGGCACGAGCACCGACAGCGTGGAGCGAACCCCCGTGTTGTCCAGGGCCACCACATCCCCCGTCTCCAGGCGGCGGTGGATGATGCGCTGGCCATAGACGGAGTTCGGGTCCTCTCCCACCTGGGGGCGCGGCGGCTCTGGCGGCTTGTCGCCGTCACAGGCGAGCGACAGCAGGCACAGCGGGACGAGCAAGACGCGGAGACGGGAGGGCGAGGGCCGGGAGCGGTGGGTCGAGATGAGCATGACGGGGGGAGCGTAGCCCACCCACTCCGCGTGGCCGACAGGGGCTCGCCGGCTGCCAGCTCACCGAGGGGTGGAATGACGGGCCACATCCGGGTACACCCAGGCTCCAGGGAGGGCACGCTCCGCCATGAAGCCCATCGTGACGCTGACCATCAACCCCACCATCGACCTGGCCACCACCGTGGAGGAGGTGACTCCCGAGCACAAGCTTCGGTGCGAGCCGGAGCGCCGCGATCCCGGAGGCGGGGGGCTCAACGTCGCGCGCGTCGTCAGCGAGCTGGGGGGAGAGGCGCTCGCGCTCTACCCACGAGGGGGCCCCACCGGCGAGCTGCTGGAGCGGCTCCTGGAGCAGAAGGGCCTGCGGCGCTGGTCCATCTCCATCTCGGGCCACACGCGGGAGAACTTCACCGTGGCCGAGAAGAAGAGCGGGCGCGAGTTCCGCTTCGTCATGCCGGGGCCAACGCTCTCCGAGGCGGAGTGGCAGGCCTGCCTGGAGGCGCTGTCCACCGTGGCCGCAGAGGCCGAGTACATCGTCGCCAGCGGCAGCCTGGCGCCTGGCGTCCCCGTGGACTTCTACGCCCGGGTGGCGCGGGTGGCGCGCAAGCAGAACGCGCGGCTGGTGCTGGACACCTCGGGAGAGCCGCTGCGGGCGGCCCTGGAGGAGGGCGTGTTCTTCGCCAAGCCCAACCGCAAGGAGTTCCGCGACATGATGGGGGCCCAGGTGGACGAGCCCGCCACGCTCGCCGCGGCCGCCCGGAGCTACCTGGAGAGGGGCCGCGCCGAGGTGCTGGTGGTGTCCATGGGGGCAGACGGCGCCCTGTTGACGACGCGCGAGGGGCAGTACCGCGCCGTGCCGCCGCCGGTGGAGACGCACAGCTCCGTGGGGGCAGGGGACAGCTTCGTGGGAGGGATGACGTTCGGGCTCGCGCGCGGCCTGCCACCCCCCGAGGCCTTCCGGTGGGGCATCGCCTGCGGAACCGCCGCGCTCCTGACGGCAGGCACGGAGCTCTGCCGGCGGGAGGACACCGAGCGCCTGGTGGCGCAGATCCAACCCACGCGTCTGGCGTGAGGCCGCGGCCTCCAGGAAGGTGATGCCCGTGAGACTGTTCCTTCTCCTGCTGGTCCTGGTGGCTGGGAGCGCGCCCGCGCAGGAGGTGGCGCCGCCGCTGGTGCGCGCCCCTGAAGAGCCCGAGGCTCCGAGCCCCCCTCCCTCCGTGGACGCCCCGGTGCGGCTCGTGCCGGGCGCGGACGTGCGCGTGGAGACCCGCTCGGAGCGGGTGTCCGGCGCGTTCAGGCTCCTGGAGCCCGGCGCGCTCTCGCTGCAGGTGGATGACGAGCGCGTGGAGACCCTCTTGCTGGCCGACGTGCAGCGGCTGTCCGTGAAGAAGCGCGCCGTGCTGCCAGGGCTCGTCATTGGCACGGGCGCGGGCGCCATGGGGACAGCGCTGTTCGCGGCGTTCCTGTGCGCCGTCGTGGAGGACGCCGGGTCCTCTCTGAGCTGTGGCCTCGTGGGGGCGCTGATCGGCAGCGTGCCCGGGGCCGTGGCGGGAGCGCTCGTGGGGCTGGCGGTGCCGCGCTGGTCCACCGTGTACCGACGCGCGGAGCCAGACGACCCACCTGCGCAGGTGGAGGAGGCGAGGCCTCCGCCGAGCTCGGCGGAGCGGTGGTTCTTCCACCCGGGCGCCGTCGGTGAGCTGGGCCTGCGGGTGGGCTATGCCCGGAGGCTGGGGGGCGTCGATCCCCAAGGGGGCCAGGGGGCTCGGCTCCACCTGCTCGCGCTGCTGGGGCCCTACCTCGCGTTGGGTCCCGAGCTGGCCCTCTACGCCCGCGCCGGCTCCGAGACGTTGATCATTCCTGGGGGGGGCGTCTTCAGCCAGGAGGAGCCCCTCTTCCAGCTCGGAGCGGTGACGCGTGTCGGTGTGGAGCTGGGGCGTGTCCGTCCCGCGGCCCTGCTGGGGCTGGCCTGGTACCTGGGGCAGTTCAGCTATATCGGGTACTCCGTCGGGGCGGAGGTAGAGCTGCGCCTCGTGGAGTGGCTGCCCCTGGCCGTGGATGTGCGCTACCACGACAACGTGCAGAACCTGAGCGTGGATCCTCGCCACCTGACGGTGGGGCTGGGCTCGCGCCTCTCGTGGTGAGGGCTGCCAGGCCGGGCCCGGAGGCTCACGGGCCGGCCGGCGCGGCCTCCGCGGCGGGTGGCTCCCGAGGGCTCGCCGGAGGCGCCGGCCGCTGGAGCCTCCACGTGCCCACGTACCGATCATGGTTGCGTGGGTTCTCGTAGCGGGCCACGCCCACCAGCCCCTCCGCGGTCAGCACCGCCTCGTGCTCCACCTTGCCTCGGCCCTTGCTCAGCAGGGGCGTGGAGAAGCGCAGCCGGGAGGGCTCCACCGCGAGCGCCTCCAGCGGGAAGGGGCCCTCCGTCTGGCCATTGGCGAAGACGATGCGCACGGTGCCGCCCAGGTGCTCCCCCGCCTGCTTCAACGTCAGGTGGAGCGTGGCTGGGGACTGGCCCGCCTCCTGTGAGTAGAAGCGCATCTCTCCCTGCCACGCGCCCAGCAGGGCAGGGGGCTCCAGCGGGCTGCCCTCGGGCAGGCTCGGGAGCCCGGGGGCCAGGGGCTGCACCTCCACGTAGCCGCCACTCTGGCGGAGCTCTTCATAGGTGGTCCAGGCCACGCGCTGGAGCCGCTCGGCCTCCTCTTGCGTGAGCGAGGCCAGCCTCACCGTCTTCGCCGGTTGGAGCACGCCCTCGCGCATCGGGTGCCCGCTGAGGGTGGAGGCCAGGCCCACGGGCGAGCGCCCCGTCAGCGTGGCGTAGAGGGCGCAGGCCGTGAGGTAGCTGCCCGCGGCGGAGGGGTGGCTGCCATCCTGGTGGTAGAGCACCTCCTCCGGAAGCTCCTGCCGCACGCGCGCCCAGGCGAGCCCCGCGGGGACGATGGGGGCTTCCAGCTCGCGGGCCACGGACATGTAGGCCTGCGTCAGCCGGGCCTGGGACTCGGGCGTGTCCCGCCGGGCCCAGGTGAGCAGGAAGAGCGGCTGCGCGCCCACCTTCCGTGCCTCCTCGGCGAAGCGCCGCGCGTATGGGTGGAAGGCCAGCCCCGGATCATTCACCTCGTGGCGGCCTTCAATGAGCAGCAGGCCCAGCGTGCTCTGCTCCTGGAGCACCACGTAGTCCCAGCGGCCCTGGCGGAGGGCCGCGAGCGCCTCTCCTCGCTCCCAGTGCTGCTGGAGCCGCACCCCCGGGCGGGCGATGGCGCGAGTCCGGATGCGGAGGGCGGGGTTGGCAGACCCAGCAAGTCCTTCCAGCAGGGCCGGCAGGTTGTTGTTGTAGGTGTAGCTGTTGCCGATGAAGAGGACGCGCAGGGGGTGCGGCGCAGAGGGCTCCTCCGCGCCGGTGCGGTGCGGCCACACGAGCACGCACACCAGGAGCGTCGCCAGCAGGGGGAGAGGGAAGCGGAGGCCAGGCAGGAGGCGCATCGCAGGGCGGAACGAAGGATTCGTCGAAGGGGAATTCTGCAGTATTTGCCAGGCCCTGCCCAGGCATGCCTACCCTTGCAGCCGAGCATGAGCGGGCCACGAGACCCAGCATCCATGGAAGTCAGCCAGGACGCAGAGCAGCAGCTCGAACAGCGGCTCGCCCTCGCAGGGCCCGGCGACACCTGCCGCGGCCTCTTCTTCAACGCGGTGCTCGACGCGGTGAAGGTGTTGGCGGGAGCCCAGGTGGAGGCGCGGATCCGGGAGGCCACCGGCCAGCGCAAGTTCACCGACTTCTTCAGCTACCCGGTGTCGGACTTCATCAAGATGTCGCGCGCCGCGCTGCCGCTGCTGGGCCCGAGGCTCGGCGGCAGCGAGGCCGTGCTGCGGTGGATGGGCGAGCAGTCCGTGTTGACCTTCCTGAACACCGTGGCGGGCAAGACGGCGTTCATGCTCGCGGGCGGCAACGTCAAGCGCCTCATCAACCAGCTCCCCACCAGCTACAAGGCGGCCGTCAGCTACGGGCAGCGGCACGTGGTGTGGACGGGCGAGCGCAGCGGGCGCCTCATCTTCAAGCGCGACTTCATGCCGCCCGTGTACCACGAGGGCATCCTCACCAAGGTGCTGGAGCGCCTGAAGACGCAGAATGTCCGCGTGCGCGGGCGCGCCACCGGCCTGGTGGACGCCGAGTATGAGATGACCTGGGAGGACCTCCCCTAGCACCGGGCGGGGTTGTCCCACTTCCAGCGATTCTGGAGTTTGAAGCAGCAGGATGTGACGGGGTACGCTCCCCCGAGGACCCCGCTGGGAAGGCGGCCGCTGCTGCCGGGAGGGCTGGCAGGTGACTCCTTACAATGAAGAAGAGACGCTGCTGATCAACAAGCGGCAGGAGAAGCCGTATGACGAAGACCAGACGCTGCTGATCAACAAGAAGCGGCCGAAGGACACGCGCTGGATCTGGGGCCTCCTGGCGGGGTGCACCGTGCTGGTGCTGGGGGGGGTGGGGGCGTCCTTCTGGCCTCGGGCGGCGCCGGTGGGGCCGCCGCCCCCGGCGCCGGTGAGCCTGCCGCAGCGGGAGGTGCGTGCTCCTCCCCCCGCGCCGCTGGTGAGCCCGATCGAGGAGATGAACCAGACGGCTCCCCCGGAGCTCCTGGCCAGAGAGCAGGCCATCAAGTACGAGGAGCGCCAGGTGGACGCGCGGCCGCCGCCGCCGAAGCTGCGCAAGAATGATCCGGGCATCGCCCCCCAGCGCATCACCCGCAAGGTCTCCAAGAGGTCGGCTCGCAGGGGGAGCACCAACTTCAACCTGGTCGCGATGTTCCACGGCAAGCCCATCTCGGCGCCCGTGGAGGTGAACGGCGTGTGGCGCGGGAACACCCCGCTGGCGGTGAAGCTCGACCCCGGCAGCCACGCGATCCGCATCGATCACGACGGCACGCGGGTGAACGAGTTCGTCACCAGCGTGACAGAGGGCCAGAACGTCCGGCTGAAGGTGGATCTGCGCCCGGCTTCGGAGGCCGAGGGCAGCGGGCCTTCCAAGCGCGGCAAGCGCCACGGGCGCTGAGGCGGCTCAGAGCACCTTCTCGATCGCGCCGCGCAGGTCCTCCTTGGACATCCAGCCCGCGGCGCCCACCGTCGTCACCAGCAGCAGGGACTCCTGCTCCCGGAGCACCTGCGCGGCCGAGCCCACCGCCAGGCGCAGCTCGCGCACGTGGGTGCGCAGCGCCTCCAGCCCGAGCAGCTCGCGGGTCAGCTCCTCCAGCACGCCGAAGGCCCGCGATCCCAGCGCGTCCAGCGCGCCCAGGGCCTCGGGCTCCGGCGGGAGTCGATCCCAGTCCACCTCGAGCGCCAGCGGGGTGCCCAGCGCCGCGGCCAGCGAGTCCCGGCGCTGGGCGAGCTTCCGCCGCAGCTCCAGCCGGGTGGGGGGCGGCGGGAGCTCCCTCGGCGGCTGGGCGAGGGAGGGGAGATCATGCACGGTGATGGCCTCGATGACCTCCGGCCGGACGAAGATGGCGTCCGGCTCGGCCCGCCGCGCGTCGGCGCTCAGCGCGTGGAGCACGACGGCCTTGCCGCTCCGGGGATCCTCGCGCAGCTCCAGGAGGAACCCGGTGAGCTCCCTGCCGCTGCGCAGGTGGAGCGTCACCTGCGGCAGCCGCACGGGCTCTCCTCTGGCGCGCAGGGACTGAAGCTCGGCCAGCCTCGTGAGCAGCTCCTCGACGGTGCGGGCCTCCAGGCCCTTCAGCGCTTTCTCCAGGGGATCCACGCGGCGCCTCCAGGGGCTGTCAGAGCTTGGACTCGAGCAGCTTGCGGATGCCGTCCGTGCGATCCTGGATGTCATCCACGTTCGTGTGGGGCTCGTGATCCAGCAGGAGGGTGCCGCCGTCGAAGGAGGCGATCCGGTCACCGTAGTAGGCGCCCGAGCGGTTCTGGATCTCGATCTTCTTGAGGCCTCCCTTGAGCGCCTCCTTGCCCATGTCATCGATGCTGATGGCCTTGAGCGCCGCGATGAGCGGCTCGAAGTACACCTTGGGCCAGCTCTCGTCATAGAGGTGCGACTCGCCCTCCTTGGCCAGGGTGTCCCAGTGCACCGTCACCGGCACCTCGAAGCCCGCTGCCTCATCGATGTCCTTCTTGAACTGGGGGAAGCGCTTGGTCTCGAACTCCTTGGCGGCCCTACGTTCGGCAAGTCCCATGGTTGCTCCTGACGACGAGTGGATGGATGGCCGCGCAGCCAGGGGCCGCGCGGAGCGCCCCGGACGCTAGCGCGGGCCCCTCGCGGAGAGCTACACCTGAGGTACCGAGCACGGCGGGTGCGCGGTATGGAGAGGAGCCATGGCACCCACAGGCCTCACCGCCATCCAGATCCGCCAGGGGCACCCGGACTTCCTGGATCTGCCCTGGCAGCTGCCGCTCGCGGAGTGGGAGGGGAAGTCCGCCCGGCTGGTCCAGGTGCCGCGTGGCCTCTCCCGTCACGAGGTGCTCTTCGTCAGCTACGGCAAGGCGATCTACGCCCTCAAGGAGCTGCCGCCGCGCGTGGGCCAGCGCGAGTACGAGGTGCTGCGCGGGCTGGAGGAGCGCGGGCTGCCGGCGGTGGTGGCCGTGGGGCTGGTGAAGGCGCGCACGGGCGCCGAGCCCTCGGAGGCAGAGGAGCGCAGCGTGCTCATCACCCGCTTCCTGGACGGCTCGCTGCCCTACCGCACCCTGTTCATGAACCAGGGCCTGGAGCGCTACCGGGAGCGGCTGCTGGACGCCATGGCCAGCCTCCTGGTGCGCCTGCACCTGGGCGGCTTCTACTGGGGCGACTGCTCGCTCTCCAACACCCTGTTCCGCCGGGATGCGGGCGAGCTGCAGGCCTATGCGGTGGACGCGGAGACCTCCGAGCTGCATGAGCGCCTGTCGGACGGCAAGCGCCTGCATGATCTGGACATCATGGAGGAGAACGTCGCCGGCGGCCTGGCGGACCTGGCGGCGATGGTGCCGCTGCCCCCGGCGCTGGACGTCTTCGAGACGGGCCCCAACATCCGCCAGCGCTACGAGCGGCTGTGGGAGGAGATCAACAAGGAGATCCCCGTCACCCCGCACGAGAGCTACCGCATCCACGAGCGGATCCGCGCCCTGAATGATCTGGGCTTCTCGGTGGGGGAGGTGGATCTGGTGGCCAGCGGCGAGAGCGATCACCTGCGCATGCGGACCATCGTCACGGATCGCAACTACCACCGTCACCAGCTCCACGGCCTCACGGGCATCGTCGCCGAGGAGAAGCAGGCCACGCTGCTGCTCAACGAGATCCAGGAGCTCAAGGCCACGCTCGCCAAGGAGCTCAACCGCAGCACCCCGCTGAGCACGGCGGCGTACCGCTGGCTGGAGGAGCGCTACCACCCCACCATCCAGAAGCTCCAGCCCGTGAAGGGCGGCACGGATCTCTCCGAGCTGTACTGCCAGGTGCTGGAGCACAAGTGGTTCCTCTCCGAGCGGGAGAAGAAGGACGTGGGCCTGGAGCGCGCCCTCGAGGACTACCTGGAGTTGCGCAAGCGACAGAAGGATCCCGTCGTGCCGGCGCTGCTGCTCGGGGGGCCGGCCTCGCCCTCGCTCCCCCGGCCCGTGGAGATAAGCGCGGCCGATGAAACCCAGGAGCCGACGTCCCAGCGCGAGGCCATGGGCCTGTTCGACCATGCGGAGGTGGACCTGATCTACCCCATCCCCCCGCAGGTGAAGTGAGGCTCAGCCTCCCTGCCGCCAGGCGGCGGCGGCCAGCAGCGCCCAGCCCGCCAGGAAGCCCAGGCCCCCGAGCGGGGTGATGGCCCCCAGCCCCCGGACGCCCGTGAGCGCCAGCGCGTACAGGCTGCCGGAGAAGAGCAGGATGCCGGCCAGCATGGCCCAGCCCGCACCGGAGAGCAGCGGCGAGGGCCGGGCCTGCGCCACGAGCCCCACCGCGATGAGCCCGAGCGAGTGGTACATGTGGTAGCGCGCGCCCGTCTCGAAGATCGTCAGGAGATCCGAGGAGAGCCGGGCCTTGAGCGCATGGGCGCCGAACGCCCCCGCCGCCACCGAGAGGAACGCGCTGGCCGCCCCCAGGACAATCCACAGTCGCATCGTCGAGCGCCTTTCATCGAGAGTCCGAGTGCGGCAAGGTACACCGCCTTCGGCGAGGCGTCTCGCCCCGACGTGCTCCTCGCGTCTCCCATTACACTCGATGACTGACTCCACTTCGAAGAAGCGAACCTCCTCTTCCCCTTCCAGCACCCCGGCCTCGCTGTCGTTCGAGCTGCGCAGGTCTCCCATTCAAGGGCTGGGCGCCTTCGCCACGCGCCGCATCCGCAAGGGCACGCGCATCATCGAGTACACCGGTGAGCGCATCTCCCAGGATGAGGCGGACACGCGCTACAACGACGAGGCGATGTCGCGCCACCACACCTTCCTCTTCACCCTGGACGAGAAGACGGTGCTGGACGCGGCCGTCGGCGGCAACGAGGCGCGCTTCATCAACCACAGCTGCGATCCCAACTGCCAGGCGCTGATCGAGGACGACCGGATCTTCATCTACGCCCTGAAGAACATCGAGCCCGGCACGGAGCTCGTCTACGACTACGCCTACGAGCGGGCCGAGGGCATGGACGAGGAGTCGGAGGAGCTCTACGTGTGTCGGTGTGGCGCGAAGAGCTGCCGGGGCACCATCCTCGCGCCGCCCGCGCCGCCCAAGCGCGCCCGGAAGAAGAAGGCGAAGCCGGCGAAGCGCTCCAAGCGCTCATAGGCGCGCCTGAGCGCGTCCAGGGGGGCAGCAGCTGCTGCCCATCTTTTCTCGGAAAAACATTGACAGTGTAATGGAAAAAAGGTTCTGGCTCTGCACGGACTCCCCCCCCGCAGAAAATCAGGAACCGATCATGACGAATTGGGTGAAACCAGGCGCTCATCACGCCTCATCTGCCCCAAGGAGCCTCGTTGCGCTGCTCCTCGGGGCCGTTCTGGTGCTCCAGGGTTGTGCGAAGAAGGAAGAGCCTCCCACCGGCCTGGCCTCCGCGACGCCGCAATCCCATGGCACTCCCTCCCAGAAGACACTGGGCGCCGAGGGCGGCGCCGAATATGTGCCAGGAGAGCTCCTGGTGCACTTCAAGGAGAATGCGGGAGAGCTGGCGCTGGCCGCGCACGCAAGCCTCGGCGCGAAGGTGCTCCATACCTACCGCATGTACCCGGGGCTTCAGCTCGTCTCCGTGGATGAAGCCTCGATGGAGGCCGCCCTCGCGGCCTATCAGGCTGATCCGAACGTCCTGTACGCGGAGCCCAACTACATCTACCGCACCAGCGCGCTGCCCAATGATCCGCGCTTCGGTGATCAGTGGGGCCTGCACAACACCGGGCAGTCGGGTGGCACCGCCGATGTCGACATCAACGCCCCCGAGGCGTGGGACATCACCCCGGGCAACAACACGGCCGGCGTCATCGCCGTCATCGACACAGGCGTCGCCTACAACCACCCGGATCTGGCGGCCAACATGTGGGTCAACCCCGGTGAGATTCCGGGCAACAACGTGGACGATGACAACAACGGCTACGTTGACGACGTCCATGGCATCAACGCCATCACCAACAGCGGCGACCCCATGGACGACAACGACCACGGGACGCATGCGGCGGGCATCATCGCCGCGCGTGGCGACAACGCGATCGGCGTGACGGGCGTGAGCTGGGACACCCGGATCATGGCCTGCAAGTTCCAGAACGCGACCGGCTCCGGCACCACGGCCAATGCCGTCAAGTGCCTCGACTACGTGCACATGATGAAGATGCGGGTGGACCACCCGGCCAACGTCATCGCCACCAACAACTCGTGGACCGGCACGTCCTCTCAGGCCCTGCAGGACGGCATCATCCAGCAGCGCAACGACGGCACGCTCTTCATCGCCGCCGCGGGGAACACGGGCGGCAACAACGACACCACCACCGTCTACCCCGCCGGGTACTTCATCTCCAACGTCATCTCCGTCGCGGCGCATGATCGCGATGACGCCCTCGGCAGCACCTCCAACCATGGCCGGCGCACGGTGCACGTGGCCGCGCCAGGCGTGGGGGTGCTGAGCACCGTGCGCTCCGGGTATGTCGCCAGCGACGGCACCTCGGCGGCCGCTCCGCACGTGGCCGGCCTGGTGGCGCTCCTGAAGGCGCAGGACCCAGGCCGGGACTGGCGGCAGCTCAAGAACCTGGTGCTCACGGGCGGCGTGCCTTCGGCGGCCGCCACCGGCACGACGCTGACAGGCAACCGCCTGCGCGCCGCGGACGTTGGCGGCGCGGGCTCGCTCACCTGCGACAACCGGGTGGTCGCCTCCCGCGTGCGTCCCATCGCGGACACCGTCACCACCAACATCCATGTGGCGCTCCAACTGGCGGCCTACCACCTCAACTGCGACGCCCCGGCGGGCTCGCCGACGATCACCATCGCCCCGACCGGCGAGACGATCACCCTGACCGACAACGGCCAGTTCGGGGACGAGGTGGCCGGAGATGGTCTGTACGTCGGCTCCTGGGAGCCGAGCACCCCCGGCGTCCATACCCTCTCCTTCCCAGGCGGCGACACGCTCACCGTCAACGTGGTGGCGCCCTACGTGAAGACCCAGGTGCCCCTGGACTGGCGCACCATCACCGGCACCAACCTGGCGCTCGCCGACAATACGGTCGCCACGGTGACCTCGCCTTTCACCATTCCGTTCGCCGAGGGTGCAGGCCAGACCAGCGTGCGGATCACCATGAACGGAGCCATCTCCTTCACCAGCACCAGCTTCTCGAGCATCAACGCCACGCTGCCTTCGAGCTCACACCAGACGCTCATTGCGCCGCACTGGGACAACCTCTACCCGGGGCCCACGGCGGCGGACAACGTGTACTGGGACGTGATTGGCACCGAGCCCCATCGGGAGTTCGTGGTGGAGTGGCGCAACGTCCACAACTACAGCACGCGCTCCGCCGCGCTCGCCAACACCTTGCTCTTCCAGGTGGTCTTCTTCGAGGACAAGCCTGACATCCTCTTCAACTACAGGGACGTGCTGGTCGGTAACGCGACCTATGACGCGGGCCGCAGCGCCACGGTGGGAGTGCAGGTCAGCTCCACGCTCGCCACGCTGCACAGCCACAACACGGCCTCGCTGGCGAATGACACCGCCTACCTGTGGACGATGGCGGCCCCCAGTCAGGCGCCCAGCGTGAGCGCTGTCACCGTGACTCCGCCCAACCCCACCGAGGGGGACACGGTGACCGTGGAAGCGTCCTTCACCGATCCGGATGGCGACACGGATGCGCCGTGGAGGGTGCAGATTGACACGGACTTCCCCGGCTGGTTCACCCCGGATCTCTCCCAGGATGTCACGGCGCAGGGTGCCATCACTGGCACAGGCGTGATGGGCACCAGCGGCGACGTGGTGGTGGCCGTGCGAGTGCAGGACACGACAGGCGCCCGCTCGAGCTTGAGCACGACGACGATCTCCGTGGCGGACGTGCCACCTTCGCTCGCCCCCATCACCCTCTCCGGGATGAGCGCCGAGCGTCAGCTGATCACCTTCTCCACCTCCTTCGTGGACCCGGGCCGGGACGCGCCGTGGCGAGTGGAGTGGGACTTTGACTATGACGGGGCCCAGTTCACGCCGAACGCGTACTCCCTTGCCGCCGCTCCGGGCAGCTTCTCCGCGGCTCACGCCTTCAGCAACGACGGCACGTACACCGTGGCCGCCCGTGTCACCGACAGGGATGGCGTGACGAGCACCCTCCAGACCGTGCAGCTCGTCATCACGGACCTCGCGCCCTTGCTGAGCGGTGTCGCGGGCACCAACTTCCTGTACGAGGGCAGCCCGTACGAGCTCCTGTCGACCTTCACCGATCCCGGTGATCACTCCCTGCCATGGAAGATCCAGTGGGATCTTGACTACGACGGCACCACCTTCGACGTGGATGAGGAGGAGCTGCAGACCACAGCGGGCTCCATCACCCTGAGCCGCTTCGCCCGAGACTCCGGCCACATCACGTACGCGCTGCGCGTGCAGGACGCTGACGGGAGCCTCTCCCAGGTGCAGACGATCGACATGGAGATCGAGGAGGTGTCCCCGATCCTCAGCCCGCTCACGGCGCAGCTCATCTCTGGCGACGGCAGTGAGCCCTCCTTGGTGACCTTCGAGATCTCCGCCAGCAGCGGCGCCGAGGAGCCCAGCGGCGACCCGATCGTGGCCTACGTGTGGGACTTCGACGGCGACGGCCATGACGACTTCCTGAGCAGCTCGCCGTTCGCCGTGTTCACCTACCGTGACAACCCGGTCGGCGGCGGTGCGTTCACGGCTCGGGTGCGCGTGATGGACGAGGACGGCTACTCCGAGGAGATGGCCTCGGTCACCATCGACAACGTGCCGCCCACGCTGATCGCCCCGCCCCAGCAGACCGTCATCGAGGGGACCTCTCTGGTGTTGCGCCTGAACGCCACGGATCCCGGCTCCGACACGCTCACCTTCAGCGTTTCGGATGCGCCCGCGGGCCTGTTCCTGTCACCCGAAGGGCTGCTGATGTGGTCGCCGACCCTCGCGCAGACGAGCGGCTCGGGCAGGCTCTACACGCTCACCCTCACCGTCACGGATGACGATGGCGCTACGGACAGCCAGCCCCTCACCCTGATGGCCCAGTGGAAGGACGCCGACAGCGATGGGATGGCAGACACCTGGGAGACGGCCCATGGCCTGGATCCCTCGCAGAACGATGCGGCGGGGGACGCGGACGGCGACGGCATCAACAACCTCTCCGAGTTCCGCAGCGCGTTCGAGGGGCTGCGGATCCCCGAGGCCGCGGTGGCCCATGGGCCGCTCTCCGGTACGTGGGTGAAGGACTCCACGCTCGTCCTCACGACCCGCAACGTGGCGAACCGGGGCGACCTGGCGGACGTGAAGTACGAGTTCCAGCTCTTTGCCGACGGGGAGCTTGCCAGCAAGGTGTGTGACGCGACGGTGGACGAGGCGACGGGTGAGACGACCTCGGTCACCCTCCCGAGCGCCGAGGCCTGCCCGGCGCTGGTGCTGGAGGACGACCACGTCTATGCATGGCGCGCGCGCGCCACGGACGGCGCCAACATCCAAGGTGCGTGGAGCCCGGCGCAGACCGTGAGGATCAGCACGGCCAACGACGCGCCTGAAGCCCCACGCACCTCGCAGCCAGTTCATGGCGCGCTGCTCTCCACGGACCGGCCCGTGTTCCTCGCGAACAACGCGATGGACGTGGACGACACGGCGCTCACCTATGTGTTCGAGGTGTCCGAAGATGCGGCCCTGGCACAGAACACGATCACCTCGGAAGCCCTCCCTGGCGGCGCCAACGGCTCCACGTCGTGGACGGTGTCCTCCGCGCTGAAGCCCTTCGTCACGTACTATTGGCGCGTCACGGCGACGGACTCGCTCGGCGCTTCAACGCCGAGCGAGGTGAGCTCGTTCGTCTACCTCGCCCGCTCGTCCAACCGGGAGCCGAGCCTCCCCGGCCTGGTGGCGCCCTCGGCCGATGGTGTGGTCTCCACGCTCACGCCAGAGCTCGTGGTGGACGCGTCCACGGACGTGGACGGGGACGCGCTCCAGTACGTCTTCGAGCTGGATACCAGCTTCACCTTTACCGCCTCGACTCGGATGCAGTCCTCTGCCCTGACGGCCGGCCAGGACGGTCAGGTGCGCTGGCAGACGCCGGCCCTGGCGGAGAACACTCGCTACTACTGGCGCGCGCGGGCCATGGATCCGTACAGCGCCAGTGACTGGATCCTGGGCTCTTTCATCGTCAACGCTCAGAACGATCCGCCGTCCGCACCGGTTGCGTTCAATCCCTCCGATGCGATCGTCTACACCCGCCAGCCGACCCTCATCGTCCAGAACGCGACCGATCCCGAGGGTGACGCGGTCACCTACGCCTTCGAGATCCGCACGACGGACGGAGCGGTGGCGGTCTCGGGTGACAACGTGGCGGAGGGGGCCAACCGCTTCACCTCCTTCGAGGTCTCCCAGGAGCTGGAAGAGGGCACGGAGTACATCTGGGTGGCGCGCGCGAAGGACGCGACGGGCGCGGTGAGTGCCGCCTCGTCCGAGGCTCGCTTCCAGGTGTACAAGGCGCCCGAGACTCCTGCGCCGCCCGACGAGGATGAAGGCTGCAGCGCTGGAGCAGGCTCACTGGGAGGCTTGCTCCCTCTGCTGGCCATGGCGCTCGGGCTGCTCCGTCGCCGCCGGAGCTGAGGCGGCGGCGGTCGTTCCTCGCGACGACTCGGAGCCGGGTCGGACAGGAACGCAGCAGGCTCCCTCGCGGTCGCGGCGAGGGAGCCGGAGCGCTTCCCGGAGGTTGCTCCAGGAGCTGGCCCTTGGGCTTGTCTGCACGCAGGGCCCAGCGCGGCACGACCCTTGAGGTAAGGTGTCTCTCCCCTACGTGAGGCACCTTATGCAGACACCTCGAGCCCCCGCGTTGAGCCCCGCCCACCTCTCTCCAGGCACCCGGGTGGGCGACTGGCTCGTGGTGGCCTGGGCGGGGCAGGGTGTCCACGGCGCCGTCTACCAGGCCGTGCCCGTAGACAATCCCCAGGCCCACCCCGTTGCACTCAAGCTCGCCCTGCTCCCCAGGGATCCTCGCTTCGCGCGCGAGGTGGAGCTGCTCTCGTGCACCCGACACCCCAGCATCCCGCGCCTGTGGGACCACGGAGAATGGCTGCACCCGGGCGGCGCGCTTTACCCATTCCTCGTGATGGACTGGGTGGACGGAGCGCCGCTGTATGATTGGGCACGGCAGAGCAATCCCTCCTCCCAGCAGGTGCTCCGGTGGCTGTCGCACCTGGCGCGCGCACTCCAGGCCGTGCATTCCCAGGGCGGCGTGCACCGGGACGTGAAAGGGGACAATGTGCTGGTGCGCCGCTCCGACAGCCGCGCCCTGCTCACCGACTTCGGCTCCGGCCGCTACCCGGACGCTGCAACCCTCACCCCGGACATCCTGCCTCCTGGCACCCCGGCCTACCGCTCCCCGGAGGCCTGCCTGTTCGAGCTCCAGCACTTCCGGGAACCCACGGCCCGCTACTGCGCACAGCAGGCCGATGATCTCTATTCGCTGGGAGTCACCGCCTACCGGCTCGTCACGGGCCTGTACCCCGAGCTCGCTGAGCCTTCCCAGGATGAGGCCGGCCTCTGGCACCTGCAGGGCCTCGCCTCACCGGCTCCGCTCCTCCTCAACCCCCGGGTTGCCCCTCGGCTCAATGCCTTGATCCTTCGCATGCTCTCGGTGCGCCCCGAGCAGCGTGGCACCGCGGCGGAGCTGGCCGAGGCGCTGGAGCAG
>JAFGNZ010000270.1 GCA_016926755.1 Myxococcaceae bacterium
CGGGAGCTGGGCATCAGCCGCTCCAACCTCATCCTGAAGATCTCCAAGTACGGCCTGGACCGGGGCTCGGATGGCGCCGAGGCGGAAGACTGAGCCCATGAGCCACTACTTCCGGCAGGACTTCCTCCACGTCCCGGATGGGGCCGATCTCTACTTCCAGGTGCTCGGAGACGGCGAGCCGGGCATGGTGCTGTGCGACGGGCTGGGCTGCGATGGCTTCGCCTGGAAGTACCTGACGCCCTACCTGGCCCGGCACCACCGGGTGCTGCGCTGGCACTACCGCGGCCACGGCCGCTCCGGGCTGCCTCGGGATCGCTCCCGCTTCGGGATGCTCTATACGTGCGAGGATCTGGATCGGCTGATGGACGCGGCAGAGGTGAAGCAGGGCGTCATCTTCGGCCACTCCATGGGCGTGCAGGTGGCGCTGGAGTTCCACCGCCGCTACGCGCACCGCGTCCGGGGGCTGGTCCTCATCTGCGGCAGCTACGGCAACCCGCTGGACACCTTCCACGACTCCACCTACCTCAAGCGCGTCTTCCCGATCATCCGCCACCTGGTGGAGCGCTACCCCGCGCGCGCCGGCCGGCTCGTCCACGCGCTGCTGAGCACCGAGCTGGCCATGCAGGTGGCCCTCACCGTGGAGGTCAACCGCGAGCTGCTCTCCCGCGAGGACTTCGCGCCCTACTTCGAGCACCTGGCCCGCATGGATCCGGTGGTCTTCGTCCGCACCCTGGACTCGATGGCGAACCACACCGCGTGGGATCACCTGCCCCACGTGAACGTGCCCACCCTCGTCATCGCCGGCGAGAAGGACAAGTTCACCCCGGCCTGGCTGTCCCGGAAGATGGCCGAGCGCATCCCCGGCGCCGAGCTGATGCTCGTGCCCCTGGGCACCCACACCACCCCGCTGGAGTACCGGGAGCTGGTGGAGCTGCGCGTGGAGCGCTTCCTGAGGGAGCGGCTGGGCCTCTCCATCCCGCCCGCCCCTCCCCTACTCCCCAGGGAGGGCGTCACCAAGACGTGACCCTGGGTGGCTGCCTGGAGGGGGAGCGCGCAAAGTACCGCCGCTCATTGCGGACGGGGGGCCTGCGGCATATAAGCCCCCGCCCCATGCGTTCTGATGGGGTTATGGCGTTCCCATCCTCGGAATGCCGCGTTCTTCAGCCTTGATTGCTCGTCCGCATGATCGCTCGCGAAAACATCCGTAACGTCGCCATTGTCGCCCACGTTGACCACGGGAAGACCACCCTCGTCGACCATATGCTCCGCCAGGCGGGCATCTTCCGCAGCAACGAGGCCGTCGTCGAACGGGTGATGGACTCGAACGACCTGGAGCGCGAGAAGGGCATCACCATCCTCGCGAAGAACACGGCCGTCACCTACAAGGGCACGCAGATCAACATCATCGACACGCCGGGCCACGCGGACTTCGGCGGCGAGGTGGAGCGCGGCCTGCGCCTGGTGGATGGCGTCATCCTCCTGGTGGACGCCGCCGAGGGCCCCCTGCCCCAGACGCGCTTCGTGCTGAGCAAGGCGCTGGGCATGGGCCTGAAGACGGTGCTGGTGATCAACAAGATCGACCGCCAGGACGCTCGCGCGAAGGACGTGCTGGATCACGTCTACTCGCTCTACATCGACCTGGGCGCGGATGACGCGCAGCTCGAGTTCCCGGTGCTCTACACCATCGCGCGCCAGGGCCAGGCCTCCCCGCAGCTGGAGGTGCCCGGCAAGACGCTGGAGCCGCTCTTCGAGGCCATCCTCAGCCACATCCCGCCTCCGCCCGCCAGCGATCTGCCGGTGCCGCAGCTGCTGGTGGCCAACCTGGACTACGACGACTACGTGGGCCGCCTCGCGGTGGGCCGCGTCCAGGCGGGCCGCTTCACCCCCAACATGCCCGTGTCCGTGGTGCGGGAGGGCGGGAAGATCGAGAAGGGCAAGATCGTAAAGCTGTACGGCTTCCAGGGCCTCAAGCGCACCGAGATCGCCGACGCCGGCCCCGGGGAGATCATCTCCATGGCGGGGATCGAGGCCATCTCCATCGGCGACACGATCTCGGATCCGGAGAACCCGGTGGCCCTGCCCCGCATCACCGTGGAAGAGCCCACGATGATGATGATCTTCCGGGTGAACGACGGGCCGCTGGCGGGCAAGGAGGGCAAGTACGTCACCTCGCGCCAGCTGCGCGAGCGCCTCTACCGCGAGTCCTACCGCAACGTGGCCATCCGCGTGGAGGACACGGCGACGCCGGACGCCTTCAAGGTGGTGGGGCGTGGCGAGCTGCAGCTGGCGGTCATCATCGAGACGATGCGCCGCGAGGGCTACGAGCTGACGGCCTCGAACCCGGAGCCGCTCACCAAGACGATCGAGGGCCAGGTCCACGAGCCCATGGAGCTGCTGGTGTGTGACGTGCCCGAGGCGAGCGTGGGCGTGGTGACGGAGCGGCTGGGGCCTCGCAAGGGGCGCATGGTGGACATGACGCAGCTGGGCTCGGGGCGGACGCGGTTGCAGTTCCGGATCCCGGCGCGCGGCCTGATCGGCTTCCGCTCGGAGTTCCTCACCATCAC
>JAFGNZ010000271.1 GCA_016926755.1 Myxococcaceae bacterium
CTGGAGGAGGAGAGCCCCGCCTTTGCCGCGACGGTGGAGGAGCCGAGGAAGGAGCGCACACCCCGTTTGGACTGGGCCGGGCTGCTGAAAAGGACGTTCGCCCTGGATGTGTTCGCGTGCTTGAGGTGTGGAGGCAGGCTTAAGGGTGTTGGCGTACGTGAAGGGAGCAGGAGGGGTGAGAGCGATTGTGGAGCACCTGGGGTTGCCCACGGCGAGTGCGCACCTGGCCCCTGCGCGCGGGCTGCCCCAGAGCGCGGGGTGTTGAAGCTCAAGCCGCCACAGCCAGCCAAGAGAGCCAGGCCCCTGCCGCGCCCCTCCTGGGAAAGCGGCTGGGCTGGGCAGGCGTGTGTCTGCTGGAGATGAAAGGCTTCTGCGCCGGCCCGGCGTGCGGCTCATGGGCTCCCCGTCAGCGTCCCTCACCTCCCGCTCCCGCCCGCTACGCCCAAGAGGGCTTCTGTCCTTCCTATGCTCATGCTCACCGGCGTGGGCAGCGCGGACACCAGCAGCATCGAGACGAGGAGCGCCTTCCAGAGGACTTGCGGGACGAGCAGGGAGCGCATACGGGGCACGCGGAGGTGGGTAGGCGTCAAGCCTAGAACAGAATGCCCAGGTTCCGATGCTCGCTCGTCTCCGGTGCGGGCAGGGCGGAAAAGATCGCTCGCGCGGTCATCCCGCGGGCCCGGTCGCGGAGGACCTCACGCGATGATGCTCGGCTGCCCCGGAGGCGACTGGTTGGGGTCGGGTGCCTCGTGGATTCTGGGGGCTGGGCCTCCGGCTCGGAGCGACGCCCCGGCTCTGGCACGGGTGGTTCGCGCCAGGCTTCACTGGACCTTCGGGGATGCTGGGAGGTCGCTCGGGCATGTGTTCTTCCTCCTGATCCACCAACTTGCTCGTCTCGGAGCAAGCCAGGAGCCTGAAGGCAGGAGGAGGGCTCTCCTGCCTGCCTGGTGACTCAGGCCGTTCGACTCGCCGCCCCGAGCTCGGGTTGCTGGCGCCGCTGCCAGAAGGGCGACTCGGGCCAACGAGTCTCCATGCCGTACCAGAGCCGGAGGTGCCGACGGTACGCGGCGTGGACTCCCTCCAGGGTTCGAGCGTAGCCCGGCAGTGCATCCACCGCACCGGAGAGGTGGCGGTCCGTCGCCTCCGCTGCGGCCAGACCGGTGAAGAGCGAGTTCAGCAGCCCCTGAGAGGAGAGGGGATCGAACGCCAGCGCCGCGTCACCGACGGCGAGCCAGCCGGACCCGGCGAAGGGATAGAGCGTCGCGCTGTGTGCGGCGGTGAAGCCGACCTCGGTGTCGGGCGTGAAGCCGGCCGAGCTCAGCACCGCGCCAAGCTCCCGCGTGAGCATGGCACGGGCCAGCAGTGCATTCCGATCGCGAATCCCGTGAGCCGCAGGCAGATCCGCGTCGGAGTGGAAGGCCAGCACGCGGCGGCGCTCGGGCAGCGGGGCCGTGTACCACCACCCATCCTCCACGGCCTCGATGAAGGTGAGCCCGGCGCCTCCCTCCGCTCCATCGCGGCCGTGCACCCAGCCACAGACGAGCCGATCCTGCGTGGGGCGGCTCGCGCCCAGCCTTCGCGCCACGGGAGCCGCGCGTCCCCCCGCGTCGATCAGCACCTGGGCTCTCAGTTCCATGGGCCCGCGTGCCGTCGAGAGTCGCACCCGCCAGTGCCCATCCACCTGCTCGACACCTTCGAGCTGAGCGGGAGCGAGGAGATCCGCCCCACGAGCCACCGCCACGCGGCGCAGCCAGCCCTCGAAGCGAGCCCGGTCCAGATGCCAGCCGGGGCCATCCGGATCCCTCAGGGAGTCGGTCTCCACGGGCTCGGGGCCGCCCCAAACGGAGCGGTTCCCGAAGCAGGGGGCGTGGCCCTCGGCGAGGAAGGCCTCGAACAGCCCCATGTCCGTCAGCAGGCGGCGGGCGGCGGGCGGCAAGGACTCGCCGATGCGGGTGGGAGTGTCGGGGCGACGCTCCACCAGCACCACGCGCCGCAAGGGAGCGAGGTTCAGCGCGGCGGTGGCGCCAGCCGGCCCGGCGCCGACCACGAGCACCTCGGTCTCCCGCTCCTCAGCGCAGGAGTCCATGCGGGAAGCGTCGCACCTTCTCGATGTCGGTCACATCGACCTCCTCGGCCTGCCGTGGCCGAGCCTGCTCGCCCTTCTTGCCCTCGGCCACGCCGGTCGCGAGGGATGCCGGGCGGGCCGCGCGGAGGACGGCCTCGCGCTTGGGGCCCAGGTTCTCCACCTCCATGACGGGCGGGAAGTGCTCGCTGTCCTTGGGGCCCTCGCGCACCTCGACGACGCCCATGCGGCCGTAGTCCTTGATCATGTTGTTGATCTGCTGCGTGTAGCCCTCGGAGCCCAGCGGCTGGATCCAGGCGACGCGGTTGGCGAAGGCGGACAGGCGCTCGCCCAGGGGCCGGCTCTCGTCCATGATGATGTCGTAGTCATCCTGGCTCAGCACCTGGTTGGGGACGCGGGCCGGCCAGAAGGTGGGCAGGTACGGGTCGTAGCTCTTCGTGTAGCCGGAGCGGCAACTCGCCGTGTCCGTCTGCCAGGGCACCGCCATCCAGCGGGTGAGGCCGCCCGACCCCTGGGCCATGAGCGGGCCGTTCTTCAGAGACAGGGTGTCCTCGGTCAGCGCGGCGCCATAGTCAGGCTCCACCCAGTCCGCCGGCACGTGCTTGATGCGGAACGGTCCCATGTAGAGCGAGGCATGCCGCATGGGCCAGGTCATCTCGCAGCCGGGGTGGAAGGCATCCGCCAGACAGAAGTCCAGTGCCGCCTTGTCCAACAGGGCGGCCTGCTGAGCCACCGGGACGTCCTCGATGCGGCGCGGGGGCTCTCGCTGGGGGTCGTAGTCCGCCTCGAAGTCCCCATCCACCCACTGCTTCAGGAACCGGAGCTGCGTGTCCGTGAGGGTCACGTGCTGGCGCGGTGTCTTGGCGGGCGGGACGCTCATGGCATCGCCGTAGAGCCAGGGCCATGGCTCCGGCGACCAGGCATCCCGGTCGAACACACGGAACTGGTTGGCGATGGTGCGCCGCAGCTCGCGGTCATCCGCGGTGTTCTTCGACAGCCGCGCCAGCCACTCTGGGGTGGCGAGGTTGTTGGGAGCCTTCCAGCCGAAGGCGGCGGCGAACCCGGCGTTCACCCACTGCAGGCGTGACATGCGCTCGAAGAGCGGGCGGATGTCCTGGTCGAACGAGGGGCGCACGGGTCTGGGCAGCTTGGAGTCCTGGATCGCCACGTCCCGCATCAGGTCCCACATGGTGCGGACCGACTTCTGCATGGGCGCGTAGTTGGGTGGTGCCACGACGACCCAGGCGGGGTCTACCGGGAGCTCCTTCCCCTCGAAGGTGACCTTGGCGGTCACGGGGCCGTCGGACACGTCATCGTGCCAGCCCTCGTTGTTGGCGAAGGTCACCGCCACGGTGCCGTTGCTGGAGGCGGACTTGCCTCGGCCCCCGAGGACAATGAGCCGTCCCTGCTTATCCGTCTGGAGCTCGCCCAGGTAGACGGTGGCCCCCATGAAGCGGCCGGTGTCGAAGCTGTACTTCTTGCCCCCCTTGAGGTTGCGGCCGCTGATCGTGCGGGTGCCCGGGTTGATGATCAGGCTGGAGCGGTCGGGGATGGTCGCGTTGCGCAGCAGCGAGGGAGGTGCCGACTCCGCCTCGGGGATGTCGAGCGCGAGCTGGAACTGGTACCAGGCGGACTTGGTGTTGGCCATGTGCACGGTCCACTCGATGTCCGCGTTCTCCGAGGTCAGCTCGGCCACCACCTGGCCCTCGGCGTTGAGCCCGTAGACGCGGAAGCGCGCGGCCTGGCGCTTCAGCGCTCCGTCCTTGTCCCGGTAGAAGCCCGGATGCTCCGGCAGCGGGTCCGGCACCTCGGGACCGATGAAGTACTCGTCCTTGCTGTTGCCGACGCGGGCGATGCCGATGGCCGGGTGGATGGCGGCCTTGACGATGACGGTGTCCTCGGCGTCGGGCAGCACGATGGGGGGGCGGGGCTTGCCCGGCTCCATCAGCGGCACGCCGTTGACGTTACGCCGCTCGTCCGCGCTGGCGGCGTACACGACCCGGCGAGCCTCGGAGATGCTGCCCTCCGGCTTGTGGGCCTCGAGCGAGTGCCAGGGGTTGAACGCGAGGTTCTCGCCGTAGCTGGCCTGTCCGGGCGCGGAGATGTCCTGGCGCGGGAGGATCAGCGTGGCGACGTGGATGGGCGGGCTGTCCTCCTCGCTCCAGCGCGCCGTCGCCTGGTCCAGGGGCATCTTCTTCGGCTGGGTGCGGAGCTGGATCATGAAGCGGAAGCGCGCCTCGCCCGCGCGCAGGCGGCGCTGCAGGTCGGTGGCGAGGTAGTCCGCGACATCCTTCGGAGCGAGCGCGTCGGCGGACTGCTCGGGCTCCAGCTTGTACTTCACGAAGCGTCCCTCCCCGAAGGCATAGGGCAGCCCGCTCCAGTAGGGCGTGGTCAGCACGCTGGCCACGGTCTTCTTCATCTCGTCGAGGATCCGCGCCGTCTCCGGGTGGGCCTTCAGGTACGGGTCGTAGCTGCCGCCGATGACGCCAGCCTCGGTGAACTCACAGAAGTCCTTCGCCGTGTCGACGAAGAAGACGTCGTGGTTCTGCAGGAGGAAGTCCTGGGTGTCACCGTCTCCCAGGAGCTTGGGGCCGGGCACGCCGAAGAGCTTGATGCCGATGCCGCAGGTGGTCTTCAGGTCCGGGGAGGTGGGCTGTGTATCGCTAGAGAACCGCACCCAGGCCGGCAGGCTCTGCAGGGCGAAGATGCCGACCCTCAGCTCGGCGGGGAGGTCGGGCCGGATCTCGAAGCGTCCATGGGCCACGCCGTGCGGCTTGAGGAACACCGGGCGCCGGGCCGGGGATTGTCCCAGCCGGATCCGACGGGTCTGCAGGACGTCAACGAACATCTGCTTCAGCTTGCCGCTGGGATCCTGCTCGCAGTCGGAGCTCGTCTCCGCACCGGGCTTGCGCGATGGTTTCTTCTGACTGGCCATGTTCCCCCTCCAAGGTGAGGGCGCAGCTTATGCCCTCCAGGCGGGCCGGCAAGGACAGGTCAGCCGGAGAGCCGCGCGAGTTCTTCCTGAACCCGGCGCGTGGAGGGATGTCCGGGCCCATGGTACTGCTCGAAGATGGCCAGCGCGCGCTGGAGTTTCTTTACGGCTTGGCTCCGCTGGCCTGTCTTCGCGAGGAGCATCCCAATATTGGCCACGATGATGGCGTAGTCAGGATGGTCCGTTCCGTGGGCCTTCGCCGAGAGGGGGAGCGATCGCTCCAGGTGCACCAGCGCGCGCTTGTGGAGGCCCAGGTTCATGAGGGCCAGGCCCAGGTTGTGGTGGAGATTGCTCATGTGCCCGGGAGGAAGTACGTCGGGCGGAAGCCTCTCCAGCGCCTGCTCGAAGGAAGCACGCGCCTGCTCCCAGCTCTCCATGCTGAGGAGAATCTCGCCTCGGAGCATGAACGCCTGGGCGGACTGGGCCTTGGGATATTGCGGCTTCTCTAATTCCTTCACAGCCTGCTCGGCGAGCCGCAGCGCTGGGGCAACCTCATCCAGCAGCCGGAGGACGTTCGCTAGCTTGATGCGGTCCCCCGCCAGGAAGAGGGGAGCCTGTGCTGGGAGCGACTCTTGGAGTTCCACCGTGCGTGTACTCCTTCTTCCCGGGAATCGACTCCAGGAGAGACACGGCCTGCTCGACGTCCGCCTGCGCCTGTTGCAGGGCGCCCGCCCGCTGATGGAGACCGCCCCGGAGGAGCAGCGCCTCAGCCAGCTCCTGTTTCGGTGGAGGCTCGATGGCGGCGTAGATGGAGAGGGCTCGCCTGACGTCGGCCTCTGCCTCTGGGAACCGCATTGAGAAGAACTTGACCTCGGCCAGATACTGGAGCACCTGGGCCACCCGGAGGCTGGACGGGCCCTTGGTCCGCTCACGGATGGCCAGCGCCCGCCAGATCCCCAGGAGCAGCAGGAGATCGCAGAGCAGTCGAGGATCGCGTCCCTCGCCAGGAAGTGCGCGTGCTCGCTCCAGCCAGGTGACGGCCTCGGCATATTCCTCCATGTGGCGGAGGCTGCTGCCGAGCATCAGCAGGAGTTCGAACCGCTGCGGCTCTTCCTCTGGGACCTTGTCCAGGAGGCTCAGGGCACGCTCCAGGTAGCTCCTGGCGCTCGCCCACTCCCTGATCTTGTAGTGCGTCTTGCCCAGCACGACGAGGATGGGGAGGGCCTCGGAGGCGGGGAGGTCCGGATGCTGGTCGTAGATGGACAGCGCTCGCTGAAGCCGCGCGCGTCCCTGTTCCTTCTCCCCTGCCTTGATGAGGACCGAAGCGAGGTTGGCGAGGTCGGTGGCCACCTCGGGGTGGTCGGGGCCGTAGGCCTTCTCGTCGATGGCGACAGCGCGCTCGAGGTGGAGCCGGGCCTGGGGGAGCTCCCCCATGTTCATGAGGAGCACGCCCAGGTTGTTGAGGACACCGGCGACCCGAGGATGCTCAGGCCCGAAGACGTGCTCGTGCATGGCGAGCGCACGCGTGAAGCGGGCGCGGGCCTGCTCCTTCTCGCCCTTGGAGGCCAGGACGGAAGGCTCATCGGCGCGGAGCCAGAGGACGTGCGAGTAGTGGTGCTCGTCGGAGGCGTGGCGGCTCGCGTACTCCAGCGCGAGCTGCGTCTTGCCCACGCCTCCGAGCCCGTGCAGGGCCAGGGGCAGGGGAGAGGCGTCGGCGAGGAAGTGCGCGCGAATGTCCCGGAGCAGGGCATCGCGTCCCGTGAAGTGCGGGTTGCGCGGGTAGGGCACGCTCCACAGGGCCCCCTGCTCCTCCGCCCGGAATCGTTGCAGGGCGAGCTCGCCGCCAAGGGGAGCGAATCGCGCCAGGAGCTCGAACGCGAAGGCGCTGGCATGGCGTGAGGCGAGCTCCTGAGAGCCGGCCGCGTCGGCTTGCTGCTTGTCATCCAGCCGATCGGAGATGCCTCGAATCACCAGGGCTTCCACACCCTGGCGAGCGTGCGCGGCCATCAGGAAGCCGCGCCCCTCCATCTCCACGGCCAGCGCATCATCGTAGTGCGCTCGGAGGAACTGGTAGAGCTCGGAGCGAGCCTCCGCCAGGACCTTCTCTCCCGCGGCGAGGGGGCCCGCCAGGACGCGTGGAGCCGTGTCGAGAGTGGGGCCGATGAGCCGTCGCAGCCAGTCTTCCTTCCGGGCCTCGGCGCGGGCTCTCTGAGCCAGGGCATAGCTGCTCTCGCCTACGTCCGGTCGGGGCTTCAGCCCGCTCAGGACCTTGGCGGACTCGTAGAAGTACACCTTGGGGGCGAAGACGACATCGCCGATCGAGACGTCCTTCAGCCCTCCCGCCACGCCGACGAACAGCGCGACGTGCGGGTTGAAGTGCTCCAGGGCGCGCTCTGTCTCGAAGGCCGCGCGCGGGTTGCCGACGCCGAGCTCCGCGATCAGCACCTCCCAGACACCCTTCTCGGAGGAGAAGCGTCCCCGCTCATAGACCGTGCTCTCCGCGTGGACGTCCTCGCGGAGATCGCTCAGGTGCGCGCGCACGGCCCGATACTCGACGGGGAGCGCGGTCAGAATCACGGCCCGATACGTTGGCGGTCGCCTGCCCTCCCTCGTGTGCATGGGGGCATTCTCTACTTCCCGGCGGGTGCCTTGAAGCGCTTTGTGGAAGGTCTCCGGAATCCCGCCACGCCTCATCCGGAGTTGCCGGCTTCTCCGAACGGCGGCACCACCGTCCACAGGTGCGGCTTGTCGTACCGCGGCGGGATCATCCCGATGGGCCAGCCCTCGGCGGTGACCTCGGCGTAGCGCCACGAGCGGCCGCCGTAGCGCAACGAGGTGCCGCTGCCGGGGAGCCCGATTCCCACGGCCGAGTGTGCGAGCGGATCCGAGTAGAGGAGGACCGAGTCGATGCCAGCCTGGCGCAGCAGCATCACCGCGAGCAGGGCCTTGGAGTCGCAGTCGCCACTGTCCTTCGCGGGGACGAGCGCCGGAGGGACGACGCCGAAGGGCTACGCCTCCTGGGCCAGCCCTGGGTGGGGGACTGGACACAGCAGTACCCCTCGTCAGGCCATCGGCTGCCGCTTCAGCGCGCGGCACGGCCCTTCATCGTGGGGCAGACCGTTTCGGTGGCGGGCGGCCTGTGTGGAGGCGGCGGGAATCGAACCCGCCGAGCGCTCTCACGCCCAGGAGCGGCGCTTCGTCCCGGGAGGGCACCGCCAGGCGCGGCGCCCTCTCCAGTAACGGACACGCCCTACGTCAGTGCACGCCCCAGCACGCGGCGATCTCCGCGCACGCCAGCTCCACGTTCCCCAGCCGCCGCTGCTGCGCCTTGGGCGCCACGTACACCTTGCCCGCGAACACGTCGAACACTCGCACCAGGCGGTGATCCACCGGCCCGCGCTGCTGCAGGTGCTGCTCCGCGTACCGCTGCAGCACCGTGGTGATGTACTGCCCGCTCTGCTCGTTCAGCGGCGTGTGCTTGGAGAAGTAGAGCTTCAGCAGCCCCGAGTGCATCTGCCCGTGCCGGTCCACGCTGCGCAGGATGAGCTCCGGCCGCACGTTGATCGTCACCCCGGCCAGCTCCATCGGCGGCAGCTCCGGGCCCGCGGGGCTGGCCACCGCGTTCGTCAGCGCCAGCTCGTTGGCCGACGCCAGGAAGCGCTGGAGCGCCTCGGCGCACAGCGCCAGCCGGTGCGCGTCGAAGTCATTCTCCGGCGTGGCGTTGAGCATCCGGCGCTGGTGGTAGCGCAGGATCACCTCGTCGCGGCCGCCGCAGAGGAACTCGACGATGGCCTGCGCGGCCTCCGGGTAGCGCAGGTACTGCGGGTCCGGCGGGTTCTTCTGGGCGTGAATGATGCGCTTGCGCAGCGCGGGCGTCGCGGTGAGGTACTGCCCCAGCTTGTTGACCGAGACGCACGGATTCTCACGGATTTCAGTCATGCTCGACCCTTCCTTGCCGTTGCGGGAATGAAGAGAGACTACCGGTCGGGTCTGACATTCCTCGGAGCGCGCGGCGGCCCTCCCCGAGGCCCCCGCACCACCTGGCAGCTGCGCTCGGGGAGACGTCGTGTGTACAGTAGGACGCGGAGGAGACACGCTCATGAGATACCCACCCCGGCTGGGCCACCTCGCCACCCGCCCCGTGGTGGTGAACCGGCTCGTGCCCACCTATGCCCGGGCCCACCAGATCGACGAACAGGAGGCCGGCCAGCGGCTGACACGCGCCCTCGCCGGCTCCCTCTGGGAGGATCTGCTGGAAGCGACGTGGGAGGCGATGAAGGGCCGGGTCAAGCGGCTGGACGAGCAGGGCCTGCTGGAGAAGGTGGCCACCACGCTCGAGGAGCGGCCCCTGCGCTATGGCCGGGCGGTGGACACCACCCCCGCCTGGAGCGCCTTCATGATGATGCTGGACCTGGAGATCGGCACCGCCGGGGACGCCGCCCGCCGCGTCATGGAGACCGAGCAGGGCCGGAAGATGATGGCCGCCGGCCTGGCCGAGGCCGGCCTCTTCCTCGCCACCGAGCTCACCAGGGGCAAGTGAGCCCCCCAGGTGGCATTTTCACGCCCCCCCGCCTGTTGCCTACACTCCCCCCGAGCCGCCATGCCCCCGGTACCTCCAGGCAGGCCGGCGCCCTCCGAGAGACTCGCACGTGCTCATCCGGTACTCCGATTGGAAGCGGCCCACCGATGACGCCTATGCGTTCCCGCTCCGCGCCGCGACGGGCTCCGCCGGGGCCGAGGGGTTCGCGCCCGCCCTCCCCGCTCCCGGCACCCGGAGCGACATCCGGGAGGTGGCCCGCCAGGTGCTCGCGGACGGCGTGGCGGAGCGCTTCGAGCACCGGGTCCACCGCTGGTCCGGCCCCGAGGACGTCGTCGGCGAGGCGGGCGAGAAGCCCTACGAGGGGCAGCAGCACACCTTCGAGGAGCGGGCCTGGCGCGGGGCGCTCGGGAGGGAGGCGCTCGACACGGTGCTCCGGGGGATCGTCCTGGTGCTGAGGGGCGCCTCCGGCCAGACGGACTACGTGCTGCGCGATCACCACATGCTCGATGTGGCGCTCTACCACCACTGGACCACGGGCGAGCTGCCGCGCGCGCTCTTCCACGCGGACCGGCACTCCGACTGGTGCAAGGACAGCTACCTGGAGGCTCGCCGGCCCCAGCAGGCCGCCACGTGGTGGGCGCTCATCGAGGGGCTGAAGCACCCCGACGGCGCCACCGCCGTCCTCACCGAGCAGGACGTCTTCTTCACCACCGCCGTGGCCGAGCGCGCCGCCGGGATGAGCGGCCGGGACGTGGGCGCCTCCGTGCGCGTGCCCGGCTTCCTGGACCCCGAGCGGCTCCACTGGCGGCACGTCCTCGAGCAGCCCGAGGCCACCCGGGCCGACTGGGTCTCCCTGGATCTGGACTTCTTCCAGCCCGCCCCCCAGCTGCGCGTCAGCAAGGGGCTGCTCAGGGATCCGCGCTTCCACGGCCTGCTCACCCGCGCCCGCGTCCGCGTCTTCGTGCTCTCGCCCCAGTTCACCAATGGCGGAGACCGGATCGAGCCGTGGAAAATCCAGGGAAACCTGCACTCCTCGCTCCGCCTGCTCAACCTGCTGCGACAACTCCCCGGAAGTGTGCGCCTCCAGCGGTGAGCCGCCGCGCGGTTGACGTGTCAACGCTGCTCGCCGACATGTCGACGGACGCGCTCGCCTGCTCCTTGGAGCCCCCAGAAGATCCGCTGCACCGAAAAATTTGCATCAGGGTTCCCCTTTCTACAAAAGACGACGAAAATCCTGCACCCAGGCGGTGTATCTCGAAGGAGCCTTGAGGTGCACGGCCCTTGCACCGTTGGATTTCTGCCTTGCCAGGGAGCGAACGTAGGAAGCCGGTGGAGTCCAGGTCCTCTATGCCTCAGGACAAAGTGAAACCCCCGGAGCAGCCCTCGTCGGAGGAGTCCGCGCCGCAGGAGAAGTCCTCGTTGCTGGGCAACCCGGTGTTGAGCTCGCAGGGCGAGATGTCCCCCACCAACGTCCGCCCGGACGCGAAGAGCGCGGAGCAGTGGTGGGCGCCTCCTGAGTCCCTCCCCCCCATCCCGGCCAGCGCACCCGCCGCGGCCCCGCCGCCCCCCGCCGCCGAGCTCAAGGACACGCTGATCGGCCAGGTGGTCGGCAGCTTCAAGCTCGTGCGCAAGCTGGGCGGCGGCGGCATGGGCACCGTCTACCTCGGGGAGCACACGCTCATTGGCAGCAAGGTGGCAGTGAAGTTCCTCCACGAGCACTTCGCCTCCAACGAGTCCCTGGTCCAGCGCTTCCTGGCCGAGGCCCGCGCCGTCAACCTGATCGGGCACGAGAACATCATCAACATCTTCGACATGAACCTGCTGCCGCCCCGGCGGCACTACCTGGTCATGGAGTACCTCGAGGGCAGCCCCCTGTCCTCGATGACCGGGAGCGCGCAGGCGCCGTCGCTGATCGTGCCCATCCTCACCCAGGTGTGCGACGCGCTGCAGGCGGCCCACCTCAGCGGCGTGGTCCACCGGGATCTGAAGCCGGAGAACATCTTCCTGGTGCGTCATGACCGCACGCCCCACTTCGTGAAGGTGCTGGACTTCGGCATCGCCAAGCTGCTCGACGGGGGGCACACGCCCGGGCAGACCTCGCTGGGCACCATCATCGGCACCCCCGAGTACATGGCGCCCGAGCAGTGGGCCGGAAAGGGCGTGGACGGGCGCACGGATCTGTACTCGCTGGGGATCATCGCCTACGAGCTGCTCACCGGCCGGCCCCCCTTCGGCAAGGGCGGGCTGGGCAGCCTGCTGCATGCCCACCTGCAGGAGATGCCGCCTTCGCCCCACGAGGTGAACGGCCAGGTGCCCGTGGCCCTCTCCCAGCTCGTGATGCGCGCCATGGCCAAGCGCCCGGAGGAGCGCTTCCGGAGCGCGTCCGAGATGCGTGCCGCGCTGGAGCAGGCGCTGTCGGCCCCCCCCCCGACCCCGCTCCCCTCGCTCGTCGCGCCGCCCCCCTCCGCGAGCGCGCCCTCCCCACTGCCCCATGACACGGCGATGCGCATCCCGCCCACCGCGCCCGCCCCGGCCCGGCGGCCCGCCTCACCCGCGGCGGTCGAGTTCATCGCGCGGGTGGCGCTCCACCCGGGCACCGAGCCACTCCGCCTGCCGTGCACCGAGCTGACGCGCGCCGGCGCCTTCCTGTGCACGGACGGGGCCCTGCCCGCCCTGCGCGCGCGCGTGGCCCTCACCCTGGAGCTGCGCGACAGGCAGCTGCGCTGCACGGGCGAGGTCGTCCGCCACCTGCCCGCCGCGCAGGCCTCCGCCTGGGGCATGCGCGCGGGCTTCGCCGTCCAGTTCGTGGAGCTCTCCGCCGAGGCCCGCGAGGCCCTCTCCCGCCTGGCCCAGGGCCAGAGCCCGCCGCCCGCCGCGCCCAAGGTCTCCGCGGATGATCCGCAGGCGGAGGCGCTGCTGGCCATGCTGCTGCAGCGGGTGAACAGCGATCCGTACGTGATGCTGTCCCTGGCGAAGGACGCCACCTTCGATGACGTGCGCCAGCACGCCCGCGCCGCCACCAGCGCGCTGGACACGATCGCCGCCCGGCCGCTGTCACCCCGGCAGGCCACCAGCCTGAGCGAGCTGCGCGCGCGCGTGGAGAAGGCCGCCGATCTGCTCAGCCACCCCCGCCAGCGCATCGAGCACGACGCCTGGCGCGGCAACTTCGCGGGCGTGGCGCGCTGCATCTCCAGCGGCCTGACCGCCACCGAGCTCGAGGCGCTGCGCGCGCGCTACCTGCAGGCCCACCCCGGCGCGGAGGCGCGCGAGCGGATCCACACCACCACCGCGGCCGCCTGGGAGGCCCAGGGGAAGATCGATCTGGCGCTGGAGGAGTACGAGAAGTCGCTCACCGCCGATCCGCTCAACCTGCCGCTCCAGCAGCGCTACTGGACCGTCAAGCAGCGCGGCGTGAAGCCCACGCCGCCGCCTGACAATGGCCCCAAGGGGCAGGATGTCCCCGGGCTGCGCCGCCGTCCCGGCCGCTCGTGACGCTTCTGTCGCCTGGAGGACCTCGCAAGCGCGAGCGCGGCCCCGCTCCCTTCCTCCGCGGCGCGCGCATCCTCTAGAAACGGCTTCATGCTCGACTCAGTGGCCGTGAACCCGGGCGCTCCCAGGCCGCTCCCGCCGAGAGTCCCCGGCCTGCCCTGGGCGGGCAACCTGCCCAGGCTGATCTGGCAGCGCTTCGACTTCCTGGAGGCGGCCCGGCGGCGGTACGGCGACATCTTCCTGCTCGGCCTGGGCCCGAGCCAGGGCATCGCCCTGTGCCACCCACGGCACGCCCAGCACGTGCTGGTGGACCGCGTGAGCAACTACCCCAAGGGGGGCCCCTTCTGGGACTCGGTCCGGACCCTCATGGGCAATGGGCTGCCCGTCAGCCAGGGCGAGTACTGGATGCGGCAGCGGCGGATGCTCCAGCCTGCCTTCCACCGCGAGCGGCTCGTCGCGCTCGCGGGGAAGATGCTGGAGACCATCGACGAGAGCCTGACGGCGCTCTGGGAGAAGCCCGCCCGGACCGGCGAGCCCTTCAATGTCGCGGACGCCTTCCCCCACATGACGATGAACGTGCTCGTGCGCACGATGTTCGGCGCCGGGCTGGCGCCGGCCGAGGCGGAGCGGGCCTCCCACGCCATGGCCTACATCATCGACTTCATGCTGCGAGGGATGGTGGCCCAGTCGCTGCCCACCTGGCTCCCGCTCCCCGGCCGGGCCCGCTACCGCGAGGCCATCCGGACCGTCGACGCGATCCTCTTCCAGATGCTCGAGCGGGGCGATCAGGACGCCACCCTGGAGGACAGCCTGCTCTACCTGCTGCGCCACTCGACGGATGCGGAGACAGGCGAGCGGATGACGGCGAAGCAGCTCCGGGATGAAGTCGTGGCGCTCTTCGTCGCGGGGTATGAGACCAGCACGGTGGCCATGGCGTGGGCGTTCCACTTCCTGACGCAGCAGCCGGAGCTCACCGAGCGGCTGCGGGCCGAGGTGGACGCGGCCCTCGGCGCGCGCGCCCCCAGCTTCGCCGACCTGCCCCGGCTGCCCTTTGCCCGCGGAGTGCTGCAGGAGGCGCTTCGGCTCTACCCGCCCGCGTACTGGCTCCCGCGCCTGGCGGTGGAGGACGACGAGCTCGACGGCTACCGGATCCCCGCCGGCACGCTGATCGGCGTCCTCTCGTACCTCATCCACCGGCGCCCGGACTTCTGGGAGTCCCCCGAGCGCTTCGATCCGGATCGCTTCTCACCCGAGCGCTCCGCGGGCCGCCACAAGCACGCGTGGCTGCCCTTCGGCACCGGCCAGCGCCAGTGCATCGGCAAGGAGTTCGCGCTGATGGAGGGGCAGTTCATCCTCGCCCGTGTGGCGCAGCGCTTCCGCGCCACGGCGATCCCCGGGCGCGTGGCCCAGGTGCACTTCGGCACCACGCTGAGCGCCCGGAGCGGGGTGTGGGTGCGGCTGGCGGCGCGGTAGGGCCCGCGGCCTACTTGGGCATGTACTTGAAGGCCTTGAGCATGGCGATGGCGATGCCCATGAGGCTCTCGCCCGCGATGAGGCCGGAGCCCACGGGGAGCACGGCGGCGTCAGCCACCTTCGGCCTGCGGCGGCGCAGCAGCTCGGCGATGGCCGCGCCGATGAAGAAGCTGAAGGAGTTGGCCGCCGGGAGGACGATCGCCAGCCCGAAGCCCGAGGCGGACGGGATGAAGGGCTTCACGCGCTTGGGCGCCCACCGCTCCAGCAGCACCAGCGCGATGCCCAGCAGGAGCCCACACAGCGCCCCGATGCGGGCCGTCGGGTGCAGCGTGGACATGCCGGCCGAGAGCATCTCGGCCACGCCCGCCCACACCAGAGAGGCCGGCGCGGGGAAGTCCTTGGAGCCCAGCATCTTCGGGTCATCGATGATCAGGTGGAACGCCGGCACGACGACGGCGGCCCCGGCCACCACGCCGAAGAGCTGGGCGAAGAACTGCTGGCGGGGGTTGGCGCCCAGCAGCCACCCGGACTTGAGATCCGTCAGCAGGTCCGCCGAGTGCAGGCCCACCCCACCCGTGGCGTTGGCGGCCATCAGGTTGGCGGTGATGTTGTTGGGCACCAGGCCGCCGTAGATGAACTGCGTCACCGGCCCCAGCGCCTTGGTGGGCGTGTTGTCCGTCTCGCCGGTGACGCGCGCGGCGATGATCCCCATCAACACCGCGAGCGGGAGCGCGATCATCCCCGCCCACCAGGGGATCCGGAAGAGGTAGGACATCAGCGCCACGACGATGGGCCCCAGCAGGGCGAAGCCCAGTGGGAACCAGGTGGGCGGGCACTCGATGCCGGCCAGCGGATCCGCCGGAGCGCTCCCCTTCTTGCCGAGCAGCCCCGACAGGGAGCGGAAGGAGCGCGCCACGCTGCGCCACTCGAAGGCGAAGGAGAGCAGGCCCGAGGAGATGAGCACCGCGGCCCCCGTCCACAGCGCCCACCCGTTGATGCCCTTGTAGGAGATCGTCGTGATGGCCCCCTCGTCGAACATGGCCGGCGCCAGGAAGCCGTAGGTGAGCACCGCGCCCAGCAGCATGGACCAGCCGGTCTTCCAGCTCATCAGCGCCCCGGCGCCCACCAGCAGCAGGCTCGGCTGGAGGCTCAGGCTCCAGTCCCCGGCGGGGCGCCCGCGCAGGGTGAACGGCAGGCTCCACTCCCCAGGGAGGAAGGGCAGGCGCAGCCACGCGGGGAGGTTGGCCTCCATCCACGCGCTCTTGGCATCACGGAACACCGCGACGATGGCGCCAGTCAGCCCCGCCCAGCCGAGCAGCCGCGCCTTCTGGCGGGCCTCCTCCCCGTGGCCGTGGAGCGCGTTGATCGTCTCCGCGGTGGCCGTGCCGGTGGGGAACGGCAGCGCCTCGATGTTGATGAGCTGGCGCTTGATGGGGATGGCCGCGAAGACGCCCAGCGCGGCGACGACGGTGAACCACAGGATCAACCACCCGGTGCCTGGGAGCACGCCGGTGAGCATCAGCACGGCGGGCACGGCGATCATGTTCCCGCCGCCCGTCATGTACCCGGCCGCCGAAGCCACCGAGCCCATGGCGTTGTTCTCCAGCGGGGTGAACTCCTGCTTCAGCAGCCCTACCTGGCGCAGCAGGCTGAACAAGGTGAAGGCGAGGATGCACGAGGTGATCGTCACCCCCATGCTCCAGCCCATCTTGAGGATGACGTAGAGGTTGGACAGGCACATCACCCCGCCGATGATCATGCCGGCGATGACGGCACGCACCGTGAGCTGACGCGCGCCGCCCTGGTACACGTTCTCCAGCCAGTAGCGCTCGGGATCCCGGGCCGCGTCGGGCGCGGCGTCTGGACGGGGGGCGGAGGGAACGTGCGGGGTCGTCTCATTCGGGACGGGCTGGCTCATTGGGGGCGCAACGATAATGCACCCACCCCGAAACGCCGAATGAGTCCGTGCGGAGGACGACTCGTACTGTCAGTGATCGTGGCCGTGGCCGCCCGCCCCGTGGGCGTGGCCGTGGGTCAGCTCCTCGGCGGTGGCGTCCCGGACGCCGCGCACGGTGACGTCGAAGTGCAGCGTCTTGCCGGCCAGCGGGTGGTTGAGATCGACGACCACCGTCTCCCCCTTCACCTGGTGGATGCCAATGGGGATGACCTCGCCGGAGTCGGTCTGCGCGGCCAGGCGCATGCCCGGCTTCAGCTCGGCGTCCGCGGGGAACATGGCGCGCGGCACCTCCTGGAGGCCCCGGGCGTCATGCTCGCCGTAGCCCTGGGCGGGAGGGACCACCACCTGCTTCGCCTCGCCGATCCCCATGCCCTCCAGCGCGCCCTCCAGGCCAGGGACGATCTGCCCCTTCCCGTGCAGGTAGGAGAGCGGCTGGCCGGGCTCGCTCTCGTCGACGACCTGGCCGTCCCCCAGATGCAGCCGGTACTCCAACGCAATGACTCGATCCTTGGCGACTTTCATCAGGCTGCTCCTCGGGCTTGCGACTTCGGGTGGATCTGCTGCGGGAAATATGCGGGCGCGCCCCCACCCGTGCATGGGCCTGCTGTCCCCAGGCGAGCGCGGCGAGCCCCTGCCCGCTGGGTCGGCCTGAGGGCAGGGAGGCTGTGGGGCGCGTGGAGGATTCGGTCCTCGGAGTGAGGCGTCAGGAGGTCGAGGGATCCGCGGGCGCCTCGGGGATCGCTTCGTCAGCCGGCTCTCCGCGAGCGACGTAGAGGGCCGCGGCCAGATCGCCAGTGACGTTGAGGGTGGTGCGGCACATGTCCAGGAAGCGGTCCACGCCGAGGATCAGGCCGATCCCCTCCGGGGGGATATTGAAGAGGCCGAGGATCATGAGGATGACGGGCAGGGAGCCGGCTGGCACGCCCGCGGTGCCGATGCCCGCCAGCACACAGATGAACATGATGACGGCCTGATCGCCGAGGCTCAGGGGCACGCCGTACACCTGCGCGAGGAAGAGCACGGTGACGCCCTCGAAGAGCGCGGTGCCGTTCTGGTTCATCGCGGCGCCAGCGGTGAGGACGAAGCGCGACACGTGGCGCGGGAGCTTCAGGTTCTCCTCGGCGACCTTGAGCGCGGTGGGCAGCGTGGCGCTGGAGGAGGCGGTGGAGAAGGCGGTGATCATGGCCAGGCGGATGTCGCGGAAGAAGGTCAACGGGCTGCGCAGTCCGAGGAAGCGCACGGAGAGCGAGTACATGACGAACATGTGCAGCCCGAGCGCCAGCAGCACCACGGCCACATAGGAGAGGATCTGCCGCAGCACCTCCACGCCCAGCTGCGCCATCACGGAGAAGAGCAGCGCGGCCACGCCGAAGGGGGCCAGCCGCAGCACCCCGTCGATGAGCCGCATCATCACCTCATAGAGCCCCTGCATCGTCTGTCGCAGGTGGCGGGCGCCCGGCGAGTCCGTCAGGGCCAGCCCGGTGCCGAAGATGAGGGCGAAGACGATGAGGCCGATCATGTCCCCGTCCGCGGCGGTGCGGATGGGGTTGTCCGGCACCATGTTGACGAGGATCTCGACCGGCGAGGAGCTGCCGGGCTTGGGCGCGGCCTTGAGCGTGGAGGGGGTGTTCCTGGCGGCCTCGCGGGCCGCCTCGCTGAAGCCGGCGCCGGGCTGTAGCAGGTTGACCAGCAGCAGCCCCAGCAGCACGGCGAAGCCGGAGAAGACCACGGTGTAGCCGAGGGTCTTCAGCCCGAGCCGGCCGATCTGGCGCAGCTCCAGCTCACCGATACCGACCACCAGCGCGGCGAAGAGCAGCGGCACCACCAGCATGAGCAGCAGGCGGATGAAGATCCGCCCCACGGGCTGGGTGACGTTCGTCACCACCCAGCTGAGCCAGGCGGCGTCCCCGGCCACCGCGTGGGCCACGAGCCCGGCCACGGTGCCGACGACAATGCCCACGAGCATCTTCTGATGTGCCTTCATCCCGGGCGTAGCCTACCGGTGAATGGGAGTGGCGCATACCTTCCATTCGGCGGAAGCTCGGGCTCCATCGTGGAACCCCTCGTCCAGCTCACCGATGGCGCCCTGCCGGGGCCCCTCTTCCGCCGCCTGCTGCGGCGCGTGGGGGCGCTGGGCGCCGAGCGCCTGCGCACCACCTACCAGACGACCTTCTGGTACGACTTCAGCGAGCCCACCAACGTGGTGGAGGAGGTCATCCTCGCCCTCCGGCCACGCGTGGTGGGCCGGCGCCGCATCGCCGGCGTGGAGTGGTGGCTGAGCCGCATGTCCACCACGGACGTGCGGGTGGACTTCCACCAGGATCGGGATGAGAAGCTCGCCCTGCGCACCGGGCGGTTGATCCACCCGCGGATCTCCTCCGTGTTCTTCCTCAACCGGGTCCGCGGTGGGGCGCTGGCCGTCACCCGGCAGCCGCCGGATCCGGACAACCCCTCGCTGGCGCCTCGGCGGCTGGACGATCTCACCCTGATCGCCCCCCGCCCCAACCGCTTCGTCACCTTCGACGGGAGGCTCACCCACGGGGTGCTCGACGCGAACAACCAGATCCCGGACGGGCGGCTCCCCGGCCGCTCGCGGCAGCGACGCACCCTCGCGCTGAACTGGTGGGCGTCGCGCCCCACGGACATCCCCACGTGGAACGAGACGGGGATCTACCGGGCGCTGGGGCGATGACGCGCGGGCCGGCAGGGAATGCTCACCCTGCCCTGCCCCCGGCGCTGGCGGCCTCGCGAGCCGTCTCCCGCAGGCGGCGGGTGACGCGCTCGGCCCACTCGGGCTCGATCTCCATGCACGCGGGGCGTCGCCCCAGCCGCACCGCCGCCGCGGGCGTGGAGCCGCTGCCCGCGAACGGGTCCAGGATGATGTCCCCGGGCTGGCTGTAGGTCCGCACGAGCGGCTCCAGCACCGAGAAGGGCTTGTGGTGGGGGTGGTTGCCCCAGCGGCTCGCCTCGCCATCATCGTCGTAGCCGCTCACCACGGCCCAGACGGTGGGCAGCTCGCCGGGGCCCGGTGGGGGGGTGGCCGTGCGAGAGAAGACGAGCGCCACCTCGTACACGCGCAGGAGCTGCTCGTTGGCGTTCTTGTCGGTGGTGCGCTTGCCCCAGACGTACTCGCCCCGCAGGTGCGGGTAGCCGAGCCCCCGCGCCACGGAGGTGATGGGCTCCTTGCCCAGCAGGTTCGTCCAGATGATCAGCGGCGCCTCCGGCGCGAGCCAGGCCACCGCGCGCGTCATCCACGCCTCGGTGAAGGCGCGGTAGTCCCGCACCGTCTCGAAGCGGACGATGGGGTTGCGATCGATCTTCTTGTGGGCGCGGGGATCGCGCTCGTCTCCGCCCTTCCGGCGGCGCGTGAGCAGGCAGTAGGGCGGATCCGTGAGGAGCAGCCGGGCGCGGGAGTCTCCGAGCGCTGCCCGGTAACCCTCCTCCTCGCGCGCATCGGCGCGGTGGCAGCGCAGGGCCTCGGGTGAAAGGTCGATGCTCATCCAGCACGCACCCTATAGGCTGTTCCTCTTCTCCTCCACCTCGCGATCCATGGCCCTGCCAGAACCCGGTAGGACCATGGTGCCGCCTCACAGCTCAGCTCCCGCCGGAGAATCCATGACAGAGCCCCGTCGCATCGTCGCGTACCTGCTCCTGGTCCCATTGCTGCTGGCTGGTTGTGGCACCGCATCATCTGCCGTGCGTACCTGGGAAGACTCAGAGCAAGATGACGCCACTTCCTGCGATGACCCAGTCGCCGACCAGCGCAGCGTGCTCGCATGCGATGGCGAGGAAGGCCTATGCGGCGTCTTCAAACGAGGACTCATGAGCACGGAGGGGCCCGCCGCCCAGCCTCAGCGCGGGCTCGCGGCGAGCTCCTTCGCGTACTCCTTGAAGCTGCGCGCCGGCCGCCCGAGCACCTCCTTCACACCGTTGGCAGGCGTGGCGACCCAGTTGTTCCGGATGAGCATGTCCAGCTCCGCGTACCCATCGACCATCCACTGGGGCGCCCCCATGTCCGCCAGGGCCTTGCGCGCGGCCTCCTCCGGCACCGCCACGTAGGTGTACTTGCGGCCGAGCGCCTCGCCGAGGATGGCCACCACCTCGTCATCGCCCAGCGCCTCCGGGCCGGTCAGATCGTACGCCTTGCCCTCGTGCCCCTTGCCAGTCAGGACCTCCGCGGCCACCTCGCCCACGTCGCGCCCATCGACCCAGCACGCCTTGCCGGTCCCGTGCGCCAGGTAGACCGTGGCGTCCTTCTTCGGATCCGCCCCGTAGTAGTTGACGAAGTTCTCCATGAAGAACGTGGGCCGCAGCATCGTCCACGCGATGCCGCTGTCCTTGATGGCCTTCTCGGCTGCCCGATGCTGGCGCCCCAGGGCGATGCCCGGCTCCGCGTCCACGCCCATCACCGACAACTTCACGATGTGCTTGACGCCCGCCTTCTTCGCCGCGTCCACCAGCGCCTGCGCATACTCCGCCTGCTTCTCCGCGATCGGCGTCAGCAGGAAGACCTTCTCCACGCCCTGCAGCGCCGGGCCAAAGGTCTCGGGCTTCTCCCAGTCGAACGCCACCGCCTCGACACCGAGCGCCCTGGCCTTGTCCGGCGAGCGCGCCCCCACCTTGAAGCGTGCGCCCTTCGCCTTCAGCGCCTTCACCGTCGAAGAACCGATGGTGCCCGTGGCACCCGTCACGAAGATCATGTCCCCTCCATTGAGTTGAGAAATGCGGCGACATGCTAACGGGGAGGGGCCAGCGCCGCACGCTTCCTTGCCCGAGCCCGGGCCCGGTGGCAGCAGCAGCGCTGGCCGTGCCACCATGGACGCCACGTCCCCCACCGGCGTACCGTCCCCCCTTCCCGAGTGCCTGAGTGCCCATGAGCTGGAACCCTCTCCTCGTCCTTCCGAGCCCTCCCTCGAGCCGCCTCGTCCCCGCCCTGCTGGTGCTGCTCGCCCTGGCTCCGGCCGCCGTCCGGGCCCAGGAGCCCTCCGTCAGCCCCCAGCTCCCGGCGGAGCTCCCCCCCTCGCCGTCGGTGCCTCCCTCGGAGTCCCCCGCCGCGCCCGCCCGTCGCACCGGCTGGGACGTCCAGGGCGTGCCGGCCCTCAACTTCAACACCGACGAAGGTTTCGGGTACGGCGCGATCCTGATGCTCGTGGACCGCGCGGACGGCCACTACGAGCCCTTCCGCTACTCGGTGATGCTGCAGTTCTTCCAGACGACGCGGCAGGTGGCCTCCCACTTCGTGAGCCTCGACGCGCCGCGTTTCCTCGGCTCCGACTGGCGGATCGGCGCGGAGCTCGCCTACGCCCGGACCCGGTTCGCCCCGTGGTACGGCCTGGGGAACACGGCCACCTACGTCCCGGAGTTCTCCGACTGCGAGGACCGGGACGCCCTGGAGGCCAACCCGGACATGTGCCCGGGCAACCCCGACTTCCGCGGCCTGCGCTACTACACGTACGATCACCGCAGCCTGCCGCGCATCCGCCTCAACGCGCGGCGCGAGCTCAACGACACCTGGAACCTCTTCCTGGGCTACCGCCTGCGCATGGACCGCCTCCGGGTGCGCTACTCGGCGGACGATCTGGGCCAGACCGGGGACTCCAAGCTCATCGAGGACGCCTCCGCGGGCATGTTCGCCGCCCATGAGGGCGGCCTCGACGGGCTCGTCTCCGAGCGCATCTCCGAGGTGATCGCCGGCCTCCAGTACGACACGCGGGATCTGGAGACTTCCCCCACCCAGGGCATGTTCCACGAGGTGTCGCTGCGCGGAGGCGCGGGCCCCATCGGCAGCCAGTTCAACTACTGGGGCGCCACGCTCCACGCCCGGTTCTTCCACCCCGTCATCCCCGGGTACCGCCGCCTGGTGGCCTCGTGGCGCGGGATGTTCGACGTGCTCGGCGGCGACGTGCCCATCTCCCTGCTCCCGGTCTTCGGCGGGCTGGAGAACAGGGATGGGCTGGGCGGCGTCTCCTCCGCGCGCGGCATCCTCCTGCGCCGCTACCAGGGCCCGGCCAAGCTGCTGCTCAACGCCGAGCTGCGGTGGACGCCGCTGTCCATCGAGCCCTGGCGCCAGCAGTTCGACTTCACCCTGGCGGGCTTCGTGGACTCGGGGCGCGTGTGGAGCGACCTGGATTTCTCGGAGGGCGGCGGCCTGAAGACGTCCGCGGGCGGCGGGCTGCGCATCGTCTGGAACCGCGAGTTCGTCATCCGCCTGGACTACGGCGTGGGCATCACCGAGCCTACCACCGGCTTCTACCTGGACATCGGTCACATCTTCTGAGCTCCCATGGCAATGAACCCTGACACCATCGCTCTCCCCGGCCGGCGCTCCACCGCCTGGCTCCTCGTCGCGCTGGCCACTCTCGGCGCGGCCACAGGCTGCAAGAAGGAGGAGAAGGCCCGCGTGGACGCGGACTTCTACAAGAAGACCCAGGAGGCGCTGATCCGGGCCAGGCCCGGCGCCGTCATCGAGCTGCCCGAGGGCCGCTTCCAGCTCGACCGGAGCCTCTCCTCCTCGGTGGATGGCATCACGATCCGCGGCAAGGGCCTGGACAAGACGATCCTGTCCTTCAAGGGGCAGACGCAGGGCGCGGAGGGGCTGCTGCTCAAGGGCAACGGCCTGACGCTCGAGGACTTCGCCATCGAGGACACGAAGGGAGACGCGATCAAGATCAACGGCACGGACGGGCTGGTCATCCGGCGCGTGCGGACCGAGTGGACGGGCGGCCCCAAGTCCACCAACGGCGCCTATGGCCTCTACCCCGTGCAGTGCAAGAACGTGCTCATCGAGGACTCGGTGGCCATCGGGGCGTCGGACGCGGGCATCTACGTGGGGCAGTCCGAGCACGTCATCATCCGCCGCAACAAGGCGATGCGGAACGTGGCCGGCATCGAGAGCGAGAACACGAAGTACGCGGACATCTACGAGAACACCGCGACGGAGAACACGGGGGGGATCCTCGTGTTCGATCTGCCGGATCTCCCGGTCCAGGGCGGCAGGGCCACGCGCGTCTTCAACAACGATCTCCACGGCAACAACACGGACAACTTCGCGCCCGAGGGGAACATCGTCGCCACGGTGCCGCCCGGCACGGGGATGATGATCATGGCCAACGATCAGGTCGAGATCTTCAACAACCGCTTCCGCGACAACAAGACGGTGAACCTGGCCATCACCAGCTACTTCGTGGCGAGAAAGCCCATCCAGGACAAGAACTACGATCCCTACCCGGAGTCCATCTTCGTCCACGACAACACGTTCACGGGGGGAGGAGACGCGCCGAGCGGCCTGGTGGTGAAGCTGCTCGCGCTGAAGATGGGCAAGCCCTTCCCGGACATCCTCTACGACGGCATCGTCAACCCGAAGAAGCTGACGCCCGAGGGCAAGCTGCCGGACGCGCTGCGGATCTGCATCCGGAATAACGGGGACGCGGACTTCGCCAACATGGACCTGTGGAACGACTTCGAGAACATCCGCCGGGAGCTGGCGCCCCATGACTGCGCGCACCCGAGCCCCGAGCCGGTGAAGCTGTCGGGAGTCACCCCGTGAGGGTGTGGTTCGCCGTGGCGGCCCTCTGGCTGGCGGGCTGCAGCAAGGGGCGCGGGGAGGTCCACACCTTCGTGGAGGATCCCTTCCCGGAGAAGCTGTCGGCGTGGGGGCTCTTCCAGGGGACGGGCTGGACGCTCGAGCCCAACGCCGGTGTCACCCCGTACGAGCTCAACACGCCGCTGTTCAGCGACTACGCGGAGAAGTACCGGACGCTCTGGGTGCCGCCGGGGCAGGCGGCCACCTGGAGTGACACGGAGGCGTTCGACTTCCCGGTGGGCACCATCCTCTCCAAGACGTTCATGTACCCGGTGCAGGGCAGCGTGCCGCTGGCCAAGGGAGCCCAGCGGACGGCGGGGAACGCGGACAAGCGCTTCCGGCCGGTGGAGACGCGGCTCCTGGTGCACGCGAAGCGGGGCTGGGTGGCGCTGCCGTACGTGTGGAACGAGGAGGGCACGGACGCCACGCTGGAGGTGGTGGGCAGCAGCCTCGCGCTGGAGGCGACGCACACCTCGGGGCGCAAGCTGTCCATCCACTACATGGTGCCCAACGTGAACCAGTGCCAGGGCTGCCACGAGCGGAACAAGACGATGACGCCCATCGGGCCCCAGGCGCGGCACCTCAACCGGGACTACCCCTACGATCAGGGCCCCGAGAACCAGCTCGCGAGGCTGGCGCGCCTGGGCTCCCTGAAGGGCGCGCCGGAGCCGGGCACGGCGGCTCGGAACGCCGTATGGAATGATCCGAGCACGGGGACGCTGGAGCAGCGCGCCCGGGCCTACCTCGACGCGAACTGCGCGCACTGCCATGAGCGGAGCGGGCCCGCGGCGAGCTCGGCGCTGTACCTCTCGGCGCACGAGAAGGAGCAGCACCAGATCGGCGTGTGCAAGGCGCCGGTCGCGGCCGGGCGCGGCGCCGGGAAGGACCTGCCCTTCGACATCGTCCCGGGCAAGCCCGACCGCTCGATCCTGCTCTACCGGATGAACTCGGGGGACCCGGGCGTGATGATGCCGGAGCTGGGGCGCGCGCTCATCCACGAGGAGGGCGTGGCGCTCATCCGCGACTGGATCCAGCAGATGCCGGGCGCCTGCGAGGGCGAGAGCCGCCAGGCGATGGGAGGATAGCGGAGCAGCGGATGACACCCCTGCTGTTTTTGTCCGCGATATGACGACGCGCCGGAGACGTTTCCCAGGAGAACCCGAGTTGGAGGTCCTCCGTGCAAACGAAACGTCGCTCCCATTGCTCCGCTTCAGCCGCGGCGCTGATCGCACTGTTCCTCTCCGCCTGTGGCACGGAACAGGGCGAAGCCCTGGCCATCATGCCGGCGGAGAGGGGCTCGCAGGCCCTGGCGCTCGATGGCAGCCCGGTGGACGAGTCCACCTCGGACATCCTCGCCTACCTCCAATCCATCGAGGGAATGACGGTCGAGGAGAGGCCTTCGCGCGTCCCGGGGACTCGCTTCTTCGTCCTCGCCTTTGAGCAGCCCGTGGACCACACGCAGCCGAATGAGCGGCGCTTCCAGCAGCGCCTGACGCTGCTGCACCGCTCCGCCTCGGCGCCCCTGGTGCTCAACCTCTCGGGCTATGGCATCTCGGCGGTGCCGCGGGCTGGCCAGACCGAGCTCACGGCGCTCCTCGCGGCCAACCAGCTCACCGTGGAGCACCGCTTCTTCGGTCCCTCCACGCCGCAGCCCAAGACGTGGGAGCACCTCACCCTCAAGCAGTCCGCTGGAGATCACCACCGCATCGTCCAGGCGCTCAAGCCCTTCTACTCCGGCCGGTGGCTGTCCACCGGAGCCAGCAAGGGGGGCATGACGGCGGTATTCCACCGGTACTTCTACCCGGACGATGTGGACGTCACCGTGCCCTACGTGGCCCCCAACACCTTCGGCGAAGCTGATCCGCGCTACATCCTCTTCGTCGAGAGCCGCGGCAGCCCGGAGTGTCGCGAGCAGCTGCACGCGTTCCAGCGAACCGTGCTCCAGCGACGGGACTCGCTCGCGTCCTACCTCGCCAGCACCGGCGCCACCTTCGATGCCATCGGCGCGGATCGCGCCATCGAGTTCGGCGTGCTCGAGTTGCCCTTCTTCTTCTGGCAGTACTTCGACGCGAGCCTCTGCGGCAGCATCCCGGGGGTGGACGCGTCGAACGATGAGGTGTGGATGTTCTTCAATCTCATCTCCTCGCCGGCCTTCAACTACGGGGATCCGCTGCTCGACTTCTACGCGGGGTACTACTATCAGGCGGCCACGGAGCTGGGCGCGCCCCGCTACCGCGAGTCCCACCTGCACGGCTTGTTGCGCTACCCGCGCCAGGATGTGCCGGCCACCTTTCCGCCGCTCGGCGTGACGAAGCGCTTCGACATGACGGCCATGCTGCGGGTGTTCCACTGGGTCTATCAGCACGGCGAGCGCATGCTGTTCATCTACGGAGAGAATGATCCCTGGTCCACCGGTGCCTTCGAGGTGCGGAGCTGCAACGACTCGTACCGGTACTTCATCCCCAGCGGCAACCACGACTCCGGCATCTTCGAGATGGCCCAGGACATGAAGGCCGAGGTCCTGGAGCGCATCTTCACGTGGATGGAGGTGCCTGCGCCGGCCCCCTCCCTGCGCGCCGCTGCGCTCCAGGAGGACGAGACGGTGGGCTGGGACAGCCCGGCGCTCGAGCAGCGCTTCCGGCTGTAGCGCGCGTGAGCAGCCGGGGTCGTCCTTCTCACGTGGGAGCGCGAGCAGAACCCGACCCAGCCATTTCCGGACCTCCTGTAGGCTCCGTGGGCTGCCGTGTGCACCGCAGCCCTGATGACGGCTCAAGGGTTTGACGCAGCCCGGTGAGCGCGGATGCGTCCGGGACACCGGAGTTTCAGTCCCAGCCCAGGCGCACGGACGCAGGGACACAGGTCGCGGGACCCTCGCTGCGGGGCGGGTCCCCCCGTCGCTGCTCAGGATAGATCACAAGTTCTTGC
>JAFGNZ010000272.1 GCA_016926755.1 Myxococcaceae bacterium
CGTGCTCATCACGGGCGAGACGGGGACGGGCAAGGAGATGGTGGCGCGGGCGCTGCACAGGCGCTCGCCGCGCGCGAGCGGGCCGTTCATCCCAGTGGACTGTGGCGCGATCGCCGAATCGCTGATGGAGAGCGAGCTGTTCGGGCACGCGCGGGGGGCCTTCACCGGGGCGGTGGGCGCGCGCCGCGGCCTGTTCGAGGAGGCCAGCGGGGGCACGCTGTTCCTGGACGAGATCGGGGACGTGGGGGCGAAGGTGCAGTCGCAGCTGCTGCGCGTGCTGCAGGAGGGGGAGATCCGTCGCCTGGGGGAGAGCGTGCCGGTGAAGGTGGACGTGCGGGTGGTGGCGGCGACGAACAAGGAGCTGAAGGCCCGGGTGGCGGAGGGCCTGTTCCGCGAGGATCTGCTGTACCGGCTGGACGTGGTGCACCTGCGCCTGCCGCCGCTGCGCGAGCGGCGGGAGGACATTCCGGCGCTGGTGGAGCACTTCGCGGGGCTGCACGCGCGAGGCGGGGTGCGGCCCGTGGTGACGCCCGAGGCGATGGCGCGGCTGGCGGCGTATGACTGGCCGGGCAACGTGCGGCAGTTGGAGAACGTGGTGGCGCGAGCGCTGGCGCTCAACATGACGGGGGTGCTGGGGCCGCAGGACTTCCCGGAGCCCATTGGGGACGCCCCGAAGAAGGTGACGGGGCTGGCGGAGGATCTGCCCAGCCTGGACGTGCTGTCACGCCGGTACGCGGCGCACATGCTCCAGCACGTGGGCGGCAACAAGAGCGAGGCGGCGCGGTTGCTGGGGGTGGACCGCAAGACGCTCTACAAGCTGCTGGAGGCGCCCGAGGCCCAGGAGCCTTGAGCCTACGAGCGCTGGCTACCTGCCAGGCCAAGACCTTCCGGTTTCCCTCTCGCGTCCTGTGCAGGCCCCCGAACTCCCAGCAAACTCCCGCGTACGTGGGGGTGCTGGATGAGTGAAGAGAGGCAGAGGGCCTGTTACTTCCGGCTTGCGCTGGCATGGTTCTGGACAATCACCTCAGCCCTGGGCTGTGCAGGGGGTGGCCACGCTGTCCTCCGCCATGAGCCTTCTCAGCCTCGCATGGACTGGGAGGCCGCTGACACGCGCCCCTCAGGAACTGCTGCCTCCGGCTCGCGGGCGAGAGGAAGCGGCTCCGGCTTCTTCGGCCGCTTCGGAGAGCGCAAGGACGCCTTCCAACTCCTGCAGGAGTCGGCGGGACTGGAGGAAGACGCCCTGCACTCCGCTGGGGAAACGTTGGAGACCGACGACGCGAAGGAACTCTGGGAGAGACTCGAGCACACGCCTGCGACCCTGAAGAACTTCGCTCCCCGCCGCACTCTGGTCTTCCTGTTGCGCCAGCTGCTCGCCGCTGGCGAGGACGTGTCCTACGCCACGCTATTGCAGCACACCAGCCGCTTCCGCCTCCTGGCGGTGATGCGCCCGGATGGCTACCTGGCAGCCGCCCTCAACGGCCGGCCACTGCAGCGCATGGGCCGCTTGGAGCTGAGAGCGGGGCGGCTCATGGCTGGCCGCTTCGAGGTGGGTGCCTTCTACTGGGACAAGGGGGGCGTCTTCTACGCCGTGGACGAGGCGCTCCAGCGTCGACCCGGTGCCATGATGGGCGAGCTGGGCCTGGAGCGTGACTGGTTCAACGCCGCGCTGGATGGGACTGAGGATGCGGTGGAGGAGATGGCGGTGGGATTGGCCACTCTCATTGCCCACCCGATCCGCAGCGCCGAAGGCCTGACGCAGCTCCCTTCCGCCGTAGCCGCCCTCATTGCTTCATCGCCGGACTACTTCGCGCGCTACTCGGCCCTGCCGCTCCAGGAGCAGATACGCGAGGCTGCCCGCCTATCGACGCACCTGCTCACCCTGTACGGCGGCGCGGCGGGCGTGGCGACGCGCATGGGCTCCGTGACGGCGAAGCTACCGGTTCTGTCCCTCACAGCCGAAGGGGCCCTGACCCTCGAGCAGATAGCGGTGCCTGCGGGTACGGCGGTGGCAGCATTGGGCACGGGCACGGGTGCCGTCTACGTCCTCATGGCCGCCGAGAAAGCACCGCAGGAGAGCGGCAAGTCCAGAGTCGCGGAGGGGGCTGGAGAGTGGAGGCGCAAGAAGTTCTCGGGCTCGGAGAGTTCCAGGCGCTACCAGGAGCAGATCTCCGGCCGCTCTGCCGACGAGATCTACTACATTGAAGGTGTGGAGTACGACGGCTTCACCTCCGGCGTCTTATGGGAGGCCAAGGGCGAGGGCTACCTTGAGTTCTTCGAGAGGAACCGCCAACCCAAGCGCTGGTTCGAAAAGTCAGCGGAATTCAAGGGTTTGATCGACCAGGCCAGAAATCAATCCAGAGCTGCTCGCGGTATACCAGTGGAGTGGCACGTAGCCGAGCACGAGATGGTCGAGATCCTCGAACATCATTTCCGTCGAGCGAACATCGCGGGCATCAAGGTCATCTTCACGCCACCGCGGCCATGAGGAGTAGCGCACGATGTTGCACGAAACCTACTACGCGGGAGCCTACTGGGGTGTACGCCGAGAGGCCGTCGGCGAGTGCGCCCGGCGCGCGGAGTTTTTCTTTGAAATGCTGGCGCGGTGTGATGCGTCGCTCGGCCAGTGGTATCGAGCTGGCAGAGTGGCACGCGGTTCCCCGGGACACCTGGTGCATACGAATGATCGAGAGGAACTCGAGAAGCTTCTCCTGCGCGGCAGGAGTCGAACAGATCTCGACAAACAGATCATCGAGGACCTTGGCTTCGGCGTCCGCTTTTGGAACCAGGAACCCGATGACAGGGCAACGAAAGCGAGCATTCGCTGTGGCGCCTATGCCGAACCGGTGAGCAATTCGTGCCTTCTGGATCTACCGAGCCAGGGAGAGTCTGCGGAACGGATGCAAACCCTCTCTACACTGCTCCAGGTGCTCACCTGTATGGTCACTGCCTGGGATCCAGACTGGGGCGTTGTCAACTCCTCCCGCGCTTTGATGGAACTCGCCCCAGATGCTCCGATGGGCGATGCGGCAGTAGGTTGGATGACGTACTTCTCGCGCCGCAGGGGCACCGTGCCCCCGCTTCCCGCCCCCGTGCACATCGAACCCGTGGGCTCGCTGGGCATGCTCGTCATCCTCACCCCCGAGCGCTTCACCGCCTCCAATCCTGAGCACATGGCGCTGGGCCGCCGCGTACGCGAGTTGCTGGGTCGAGCCGGCTTGTTGAGTTCCCGCCCCGCTGAGTGAGCCTCGCCCGCCGCCAGGAGGAGGCACTCACCACCGCAGATGTGAGCGCCTCATAGCTTGGTCGGAGCCGTACGCCATGCCAGCTTGAGCGGGATCTTCTCACTGAGCCGCTCGAAGCGTTCCCGAACCTCGTCGTGGGGCAGTTCCCGCGCGCTGGATCGCATCACGCAGCCAGTCCCGGTAGCCGTGGATGCTGGTGAAAGCCGCGCCCTCTCCAAGCCAGCGGCTCGAGATGCCCACGAGCAGAGGCCCCTGCGGTCCCTGACGAATGCAAGGGCCTCCACTATCCTGCCTGTACCGGTGGCCTCTCGGTTGCTGGATCAGGACTCTCTCATCCTCCGCTGTCATGAGCCGGATGACTTCGTTTCTGCTGGAGCGCCGATCCGCCTCGAACACGTTGGCCACCTCGTCGTACGCGTACCCCACGATGATGACGGAGTCCCCCACCCGCACTGCCTCGTCCGCGAGTGGAAGCCCTGGAAACTCCAACGGCTTGCTCAAGAGGATGAGGGCGAGATCCGCGCGGCTTGACGAGACGCGCCCCTGATCGTCGAGCACGATTTCCAACGCGGGATGGGGCTGCACCCTGCCGTGATAGAGCCTCCCCAGGGACCCGCTACTTCGGGTCCCTTCCTCGACCGGAGGTTTGTAGAAGATCGTCTCCACCTTCGCCGCTTCAGAGCATGCCGACGCATCGATCATGGTCTGGCTGCCGCTATCGAAACGCGTGCCCTGCTGCCGCCGGCACACACAGTGCCCGGCCGTCAGCACCACACGGCGGCTAATGGCTGCTCCGCTACACGCCATCGCCTCCCTGCCTCCCGAAAGCGCCGTGATCATGACCGCCGCCATATAACGGTTGCCGACATCCACGTCCCCCGCCAGTTCCATCAACCGGTTGCCGTCCCGTGGGGGAGCTGGCTCTAGAGGAATCTCAAGCACTTCCCATCCCGCTTCGTGCTCCGTCGGCGTCACAACAAGTTGCTCTCCCGAGCGTCCTTCGCATCCACCGCAGCCCAGGAACATCAGAACCACCCAAACCGTGAGCACCAGCCATGTCCCCTGGCGGTTCATCTGGAGTCTCCTTCCTCTACCTGCCAGCCATGTGCGCTCCTCAGGCTGGAGGCTGTTCCCTCGAACCTACCTTCCCTCCCGTGGCTTTGGATACCCGGGTGCTGCATGATCCGCGAGCGGCCATGGACCTCGCACAACCGCTGCACGACTTCATCCAACGCTCCTCTTTTCCAGTGCTGGCGACCGTCACGGCCGTGGGCTTCGCGGCGATCTACTTCGGCCTCGGAGGCCTGGGCGCCTTCCTGGTCCGGCGCGTCTTCCCCCGGCTCGGCCTCGGGCACGTCATCGACGTGCAGCCCCTGCGCCCAGGCCAGGTGCGTGAGGAGATCGGCTGGTCACTCGTGTCGATCGTCATCTTCGGAGGGTACGGCGCGCTCACCCTCTGGCTGGATGCCCAGGGCCTGACGCGCCTGCGCTGGGAGCTGACCCCGCTGGGGCTCGCCACGGATCTGGCGGTCCTCACGCTCTGGAACGAGGCGCACTTCTACCTCTGCCACCGCGTGCTGCACACGCGCTGGCTCTTCCGCCACGTGCACAGCATCCACCACCGCTCGCGCGTGCCCACCCCGTTCTCCACCTACAGCTTCCACCCGCTGGAGGCGGCCCTGCTGGGCAGCGTGATGGTCACCCTCCAGCTCCTCTACGACGTGAGCATCTGGGCCGCCCTCACCTACCCGCTGGTGAGCCTGGCAATGAACTGCCTGGGCCACCTGAACTACTCGCTGCTGCCCGGCCGGTGGTGGAGCGCGCCCCTGCGCGCCAGCGAGCACCACGGCCTGCACCATCACAAGGTGAAGGGCAACTACGGCTTCCAGCTCCCCGCGCTCGACCGGATGCTGGGGACATCACTCTCCCTCTCCACGCCGGCCCCGCGGGCGAGCGAGCCCGGTCCGACAACCTGATCGCCGGGCCACCCGCCGCCGATAGGACGCGCCCCGGCCGACAGCGTATCGTCGCCCCATGTCCCGAGACGTGTTCATCACCAGCCTGGGGAAGTTCCTGCCCGGCGAGCCCATCTCCAACGAGCAGATGGAGGAGTACCTCGGAAAGGTCCAGGGGCGGCCCTCCCGCGCTCGCAGCCGTGTCCTCTCGCAGAACGGCATCACCCAGCGCTACTACGCCATCGACCGGGAGCAGCGCTCGCGCCTGCGCAACTGGGACATGGCCGTCCACGCCATCCAGGACGCGCTCTCCCGCTCGCCCATCACGCTCAGCGAGCTGGAGCTGCTCGTCACCGCCACCACCCAGGCGGACCTCGTCCTGCCGGGCTTCGCCAGCCAGGTCCACCGCGCGCTCGGCGGCCCCGCGTGTGAGGTGGCCTCGCTGCACGGCATCTGCTCCAGCGGCATGCAGGCGCTGCGCAACGCCACGCTCCAGGTGGCCACCGGCGAGGCGGATCGCGCCGTCGTCTGCGCCAGCGAGCTGGTGAGCCGGCTGCTCAAGGCCAGCCACTACGAGGAGGTGGCCGGCGGCACCCATGTGCCCTTCGAGGCCGAGTTCCTCCGCTGGATGCTCTCGGACGGCGCGGGCGCCGCCGTGCTCCAGGAGCGACCCCACCCCACGCGGCCGAGCCTGAAGGTGGATTGGATCGACATCCGCTCGCACGCCAACAAGTACGAGCTGGGCATGTACGTGGGCGCCAACCGCGGCCCGGACGGGGGCTTCGGCACCGGGTGGATCGACTACCCCACCTTCACCGAGGCGGCCGCCGCCGGCGTCTTCACCATCAAGCAGGACATCCGCCGGCTGGAGTCCCTGGTGGCGCTCGGCGTGGACGGCTTCTTCGCGCTGATGGACCAGGGCCTCATCAAGCCCGCCGAGATCGACTGGTGCCTCATCCACTACTCGTCCCACTTCTTCAAGCAGTCCATCATCAAGCTGCTGGAGAAGGGCGGCGTGCACATCCCCGAGGAGCGCTGGTTCTCCAACCTGTACACGCGCGGCAACACCGGGTGCGCCTCCATCTTCCTCATGCTCGAGGAGCTGGTGAACGAGGGCCGCGTCCGCCCCGGGCAGCGCATCTTCTGCATGGTCCCCGAGAGCGGGGGCTTCATCACCTGCTACGCCATGCTCACCGTCGTCGCCCCGGCCCGCGCCGCCGCGCCCGAGCTGACCAGCCCCGCATCCGCCCCCGCGGAGCCTGCGCCCCAGGCGGGCCCCCTGCCCCTCCCCCCCGCCGGGGGAGATCCGGTCCGAGAGCGGCTCGTGCGGGAGCTGACGCACGTCTGGGTGGACTTCGAGGGGAAGCTCCAGCGGGTGCCCGCGCTCGACAAGCTCTCGCGCGGCGTCTTCACCGTGGAGGACTACCGCGAGCTGCTCATCAACATGCGCCAGCAGGTGGTGGAGGGCTCGCGGTGGATCGCCCGCGCCGCCTCCAGCATCACCGCGGAGCACCTGGCGCTGCGCTCGTCCTTCATCCGCCATGCCCGGGACGAGCACCGGGACTACGAGATGCTGGAGCGGCACTACGTCTCCGTCGGCGGCTCGCTGGAGGCCATCACCCGCGCGCCGAAGAACATCGGCAGCGAGGCGCTCTCGGCGTGGATGTTCCACCGCGCCAGCCAGGAGAACCCGTTCGATCTGCTGGGCGCCATGTTCATCATCGAGGGCCTGGGCAACCGGGTGGCGCGGCGCTGGGGCCTGGCCATCCGCGATCAGCTCGGGCTGCAGGATGAGCAGGTGCGCTTCTTCCTGTACCATGGGGAGAACGACGGCACACACCTGGAGCGGCTGGAGGCGGCGCTCGGCTCCGGTATCCTCACGCCCGAGCTGGCCGCGCGCATCGTCAAGACGGCGAAGGTGACGGCGCGGCTGTACCTGCTGCAACTCGAGGAGCTGGGCAATGTCTGAGCGGCTGCATCCCCTCTGGCTGGTGCCATTCTGCGTGGGCTACTTCCTGCTGGCGGGGATGGCCATCAACGTGGCCTACCACCGGGTGCTCTCCCACCGCTCGCTGACGCTCAACCGCTGGCTGGAGCGGCTCTTCGTCACGCTCGGGCTGCCGGCGGGTACCCCCATCCAGTGGGCGGGCAACCACCGCTGGCACCACGCGCACACGGACGTGCCGGGAGATCCGCACTCGCCCGTCCTGGACGGGTTCTGGTGGGCGCACGTGGGCTGGTACATCGGCACGCGCAACCCCGTCATCTGCTTCCTGTACTCCATCGCCGGTCCGTTGCGCGTGCTCTACGACGGGTGGCACCGGCCCCGGAGCAACCAGCAGTTCAACCACCTGGCCCAGGACGTGGCGGCCGATCCCTGGTACCGCTTCGTCAGCCGGCCGGTGCCCTACCAGCTCCTCTGCACGCTGCACGTGCTGGCGCTGGTGGGCGGGGCCTCTGTGCTCTTCGGGCCTGTCGGGGTGGCCGCCGCCTGGGGCATCCTCGTGCTCGTCTTCAACCTGGGGGACGCGATCGACAGCGTCACGCACCTGTGGGGCGCACGCCCCTACGCCGAGGTCCACCGGGCCCGCAACAACCTCTTCATGGGCCTGTTCACCCTGGGCGAGGGCTGGCACGCCAACCATCACAGCTTCCCCTCCAGCGCCCGCCACGGGCTGCTGCCGGGCCAGTTCGACTTCATCTGGCACGTCCTGCGCCTCTTCGAGCGGCTGGGGCTCGCCCGGGAGCTGCGCGTCCCCACCCCGGCGGAGATCGAGGCGCGGATGCACCGCCCCGCCCCCGCCGCCCCCATCCGCGTCACCCTCCCTCAGTGAGTGTCATGGATCCGATCGAGCTGCTGACCCACGCGCCGCATGATCCTCGCGACCCCGATCCGTGGGTGGCGGTGTTCCTGGACCGCAGCCTGCCGATGAACGAGCGCACCAAGGCGGCGCTGCTGGTGGATCAGCGCTCGCGCTCTCGGCAGTTCCTGCTGCCGGTCATCCGCCCCATCGCGCGGGTGCTGATCATCATCTTCCAGATCATGAAGCTCTTCGTGTCCAACCGCTTCACCTCCTCGAAGCTGTTGCACCGGCTGCTGTCCTGGGGGCTGCGGACCTTCGTGAGCCCGGAGGCCAACTACCTGGTCCTGCGCCACTTCCACGTGGGCTCGGAGATCCTGGACTTCATCGCCCGGAACACGCCGGAGCTGAAGGTGCCCACCCACCCCATCCGTCCGACGAACCTGGAGCACGTCAAGGACGAGATCTTCCTCAACCATGACCTGAACCTCTACAACTTCGTCATCCGCCTGAACCGGGCGCTGCGCGAGCAGGGGCGGACGCTGGCGCCGCCGGCGAAGCTGGACTTCAGCGGCATCTCGGACGAGTTCCCCATCGAGGAGATGCCGCGCAAGTGGACGAACATCCTGGATCTGCAGTCGGCGATCGAGATCTTCACGCCGATGTACCAGCTGTTCCTCACGGACCGGGACTTCTGGCGCGCGAGCAACTCGCTGCAGCTGGACGAGACGATCGCCATCTACGTGGCCACGCTGCTGCAGGCGCCGGGGCTGGTGGCGCTGGTGAACAACCGTCACCCCATGGTGCCGCTGTCGACGATGCGTGCGGGCTTCCGGCTGATGCTCCATGGGCTGTCGGCCGAGTCGCTCCACGGCTTCCTGGTGGAGTGCAAGCACGGGCGGATGCCGCAGCTCGCGCGGATCGTCTCGCCCATGCTCCAGGCGCAGCAGCCCGCCGTCACCGGGGCGGCGTGAGCCGCGGAGGGCTCCAGTCCCAGGCCACCACCGCCCACTCATCCGTGGCATCCCGGTAGGTGTGGACGGTCTGGAAGCCGACCCGCTCGTGCGCGCGCAGGGAGCGGTGGTTGCTGGCGGAGACCTCCGTGATGACGAAGTCGAACTGGTGCTGATAGAGCTCCCGGTGCTTGTCGTAGAGGAGCTCGAACAGGCCCCTGCCGCGATGGGCCTTGGCGATGGCGATCTGCCCCATCACATAGAAGCGGTAGTCCTTCAGGGGCCTACCCCGGTAGTCGAGCCGATCGAAGAGCTCGAACATGGGCACCAGCACGGGCATCAGGGCACGGCACTCCCGCGGCATCGTCAGGGCGTAGCCCACGAGCTCCTCGCCCTGCCGAGCGATGATGCTGGGCGCCAGGGCATGCATCTGCTCCAGCGCCGCCAGATCGTGCTGCAGGGTGACGAACCCCTGCGAGCGCATCTCCTCTGCTGACAGCGCCTGCTTCAGGTTCTCACGCTGCAGGGCGAGGATCTGCTCGAGCTCGGCCCGGTGCTGCACGGCGGTCACTGTGTAGATGCTTTGCATGGATGACTCGCCGTCGAGAATCTGGGTCACGACACCGGGCCAGGATTCTACTGGCTTGGGGAACTGGTAACCGCCTCGCCCGATTTCGTGGTCTTCTGCGGTCCTTACACCAAGGAGAAGCACCGTGCCCAAGGGACAACAGAAGGCGAAGAAGACCAACAAGCCGAAGCTGACGACCCAGGAGAAGCAGAAGAAGAAGAAGGAGAAGAAGGAGAAGAAGTAGGCCTGGCCGGGCTAGAGCCTGCCGGGGCTCCCGTCTGGAAGGGCTCGGAGCTCAAGCTCCGGGCCCTCCCCGCGGCGTGCGCCCCCTCAGTCCCCGTGCTGCCAGGCGGCCCCCAGCGCGGCAATCCGCCTGAGAGGCGGACGATGCTCTTTCCTCGCGTGACTCGCGAAGATATGCACCCGAGGGATGGAGAACACCGAGAGAGCCCCGATGCCACCGGACGCAGCGCCGCCGACCGCCTTGTCGCTGGACGAGGTGCGCCGTTGCACGCTCTTGCTCGAGGCGATTGCCGAGGACCGCTCCCTGCTGGCGAGGCTCCCAGAGCCGGATCGGATCGCGTTCCTCACCGCCGCCGGCCGCGTACTGCACCCGGATCGACACGCGAAGTCGCGGTTGGTGAAGGCGCTGAGGCGCAACCGGAAGCAGGCGAAGCGCGAGAATGACCGCGCCCTCCGCGCGACGACCGAGATCCGTACGCTGCGCCGCGCCGCCGTGTTCACGGTGCCGCAGCTGCCCCCGCCGCCGCCAGCGGAGGAGCCCGAGCGAATCCTCGAGGTCGCGCGCAAATGCTACGTCTGCAAGGAGGAGTTCCGGAAGCTGCACTTCTTCTACGACTCGATGTGCGGCGCGTGCGGGGACTTCAACTACGCGAAGCGGACACAGCGGGCGCCGCTGTCCGGGAAGGTCGCGTTGATCACCGGCGCGCGCGTGAAGATCGGGTTTCAGGCGTCGCTGATGTTGCTCCGCTCGGGCGCACAGGTGATCGCGACCACCCGGTTTCCGAAGGACGCGGCGCATCGCTACATGAGAGAACCCGACTTCGCGGCGTGGTCGCATCGGCTGCAGATCCATGGCCTCGACTTGCGGCACGCCCCCAGCGTCGAGCTCTTCGCGCGGCACCTCGAGCAGGCGCACCACCGGCTGGACATCCTCATCAACAACGCCGCCCAGACCGTGCGCCGTCCGCCCGGCTTCTACGCGCACCTGCTGGAGGGCGAGCTGCGCCGCGTGGACGAGCTCCCGGTGGAGGCACGCCCGCTCCTGGCTGGACACGAGCAGTGCGTCGCGGCGGTGCACTCCGCCCTGGGGGGAGGTAGCGCCGGCGCCTCGACGCTCGGGCCCACCTGGCGCAGCAGTGATCCCGCGCTCGGCCTCCACTCCTCCGCCGCGCTGTCGCTGCTCCCGTACGTCCTCGAGCAGGAGGGCGACACGCGCGCCCTCTTCCCCGAGGGGCGGATGGACGCGGACCTGCAGCAGGTGGATCTGCGGCAGATGAACTCCTGGCGGATGAAGCTCGCGGAGGTCTCCACGGCCGAGATGCTGGAGGTCCACCTGGTGAACGCGGTGGCGCCGTTCATCCTCTGTGGGAAGCTGAAGCCGCTGATGATGCGCGACCGCTCCACGCCCGGCCACATCGTGAACGTCTCCGCGATGGAGGGCAGCTTCTCGCGCGGGACGAAGACGGACAAGCATCCGCACACGAACATGGCGAAGGCCGCGCTGAACATGATGACGCTGACCTCCGCGCCTGACTACGCGAAGGACCGCATCTTCATGAACGCGGTGGACACCGGCTGGGTGACCGATGAGGACCCTGCGATGCACGCGGAGCGCAAGCAGCAGGAGCTCGACTTTCAGCCGCCGCTGGACATCGTCGACGGCGCGGCGCGCGTGGTGGATCCGGTCACCTCCGCGGTGAACACCGGCCAGTACGTCTGGGGTAACTTCTTCAAGGACTACCGCCACACCGCGTGGTGATTCGATAGCGCCTAATCCCCTTCAGGTAAATCCGTGAAGGCACAGCAGCTCACTTCCGTGGGAACAGCGTGCCGGGAACACGGGGAGCAACGCACGGGGCTGGGGTGGCGCAGCTCACAGGCCCACGCCCCAGAGCCACAGGTCGCGGGCCCCTCGCTGCGGGGCGGGTCCCCCCGTCGCTGCTCAGGATAGATCACAAGTTCTTGC
>JAFGNZ010000273.1 GCA_016926755.1 Myxococcaceae bacterium
CCGTCCAATGCGTGTCGCGCGGCCCTCCTGGACGACCACCTACCCCGGCCCTCGCCCACAACAGGGCTCCCATGCCGCCTATGCTCACGGGCATGACGTCCGCGCCGCGCGCCGACGGTGCCACTCCCAGGGCCTCGAGATCCTTCTTCGCCAGCAGCACCACGCGCCGCTTGAGCTTCTTGTGCGCCTTCACCGTGAGGGTGAGTGCCGTGCCAGGGTTGTCCGCGCGGAAGACCTGGACCTTGGCGCCCTCCTGCATGTCCAGGCCCTCGAGATCCTCGCGGGCGATGAGCGCCTCGCCAATAGGAAGGATGGGAGCCAATTTGCGGAGAGCGGCCCGGAGCCCAGCGGGGTAGGAGGGCTGCTGCCGGGTGCCACCGGCGCCGAGCGCCGAGCCAGTGTCGCGGCCATGCAGCCAGTGTAGGCACACCTGTGCCCAACCTGGCCCCTCAAGTGGGAGGCGGCAGGGTGCTGGCTGGGGCTCCTTGGCTGTGGAGGCTGTGCGCTCAGCACCAGGCGCTCTGGGGCGGCCCCCGGGCCGGGGACAGCCTCGGCGGCTGCGAGGGCAGGCCCAGGTGCTGCAGTATCGCGCGCACTGCTTGCCGAGCCGTGAGGGAGGCCAACACCCGGCGCCGGCCCCCGCAGCGGCCGCACGCGAACACATCCAGTTCGAACGTTCGGCGCAGCAACCCCGCCCAAGTAAGCCGCGGCGGCCTGTTGCTGGTGTGTTCCAGCGCGCCCTTCTGGGCTCCGGCCGCCTTCGCCTCGGGCTGCGGCTGCTCCGGCTGGCCAGGGCGCACCCAAGGCTTGAGTTTCGCTCCTGGGGCGAACACGCCGTGGAACCTCGTCAGGTTCAGCCGGGGCACAGGTATCAAACTCGCCATTCGTCGTATCAGCTCCAAGCCAGTGAAGTACAAGTGCGTGGTGCCGTCCGGTAGGGGCCGCTTCATCCTCCAGGCAATGCGGCCGTCCTCCGCCCGGCTCATGCGCTCCAGCGCCAGGGCGCCCCGCGCTCCGTAGCGGCACAGCCGCTAAAGCCCCTGCCTGTCGTGAGCATGCAGGTGCGTGTTGGCGTGCAGGCTGAAGCCCTCAAGCAAAGCGCACCGGGGCTGCTTTCGCGGCGGGGGCCGCACCTGCACCTGCGGCCAGAAGAGCCGCTGCCGTAGCGAATGCGCCTGGTAGGCCTGCAGCGCATCCTCGGGCCCTTGCGCCGGCACGGCCCCTGTCCTCTCCAACAACCGCAGCACCCGCCGGTGCACCCGCCTCAGCAGCCGCTCCACCTCTGCTTGCGGCGTGCGGGTCTGTGCCTCGGTCCGTCGCTGAGGCCACCCGCTGCGCACCTGGTAGCCTGACCCGCTTCCGCCAGTACCTGCGAGCCGATGAGGAGCGCCTCGATGCGCTCCCGCGCGCTCCTCTCGGTGAGGCCCGCGTGCGGCGCAGTCGGTTTCCTTGCATCATTTTTCTCTTTGCCGGCTCCTCCATCCGCAGGCCCATGAGGCGGGCCTACGGACGTGATTTCCAGGGGGAGCACTGTGACACCAGGGCGAACGAAGGGCCGGAGCGTGGCATCCGCGAGGGTTGCGCGGAGAGTGGTGCTGACGTGGCTGGCCCTCGTGTGTGGGGGGCTGGGTTGCAGCCAGAGCGAGGGGCTGGAGGCGGTAGAGGCTCGCGAGTCCGAGGGAGGCTGGGTGGCGGTGGGGCGCCCGCTGGAGCTTCGGGGGGATGGATCGCAATTGGCTTCGCCAGGGGTGACGGAGCCACGAGTCTCCCGCCTCCAGCCTCCCGCGCGAGCACCCGCGGTGCAGGCCTGGCGCGAGGAGCCGAGCGAGGAGCACGCGCTCCTGCTGGCGCGGGCGTACTTCTTCGAGCTCGTGGGCGGCCCGGAGCCCGAGGCCCAGCGGGTGCCCGTCAATCCCGAGACCGCGCTGAGGGTGAGGCTGCCCGCCACGGAGAGCGGGGAGGTGGAGGTGGCCACGCGCGGCTACGTCTTCCGCGCCAGGCCCCGGGTCGCCAGCGGTGGGGCGGCGGCGAAGCCCTCCGCGGGAGCCACCTTCTACGGCGCCAGGCACCTCTGGACGGTGGGAGCGCAGGGGCTGGAGCAGGAAGGGCTCTGGCTGACGCAGCGCGCGGAAGAGTTCGTGGTGATGGAGGGAGGCGGAGCGCCGTACCGGGCCTCCTACGAGGTGGAGGTGCCCGAGGGCATCCGGGTGGTGAGGGACGCGGGCGAGTACCTGGAGTTCCTCGATCGGAGCGACGTGCCCGTGGTGCGGCTGCACTACGCGGTGGCGCGTGACGCGGCGGGCCGTAGCCGGCAGGGCCAGGTGCGGTTGTGGGGGGCCCGGCCCGAGGGCCGGGGTGGACCGGGGAACCTGCCGCGGCTGGCGCTGGAGCGGCGGACGCTGAAGGTGGAGATGGAGGTGGGGCTGGAGGGGCTGGAGGGCCCGGTGGTGGTGGATCCGGGCTGGAGCGCCACGGGCTCGATGGCGCAGGCCCGCTACCGGCCGACGTCCACGCTGCTGCCCAATGGCAAGGTGCTCGTGGCGGGGGGAGACCGTGAGGGGGGGTGGGGTGTGACGATCGCCAGCGTGGAGCTCTATGACTCGGCGACGGGCACCTGGAGCTCCGCGGGGAACCTGGCCAGTGCACGTGAGTACCACACGGCCACCCTGCTGCCCGATGGCCGGGTGCTGATCTCCGGAGGGATGACCACGGGACGCAGCGTCATCGCCAGCACGGAGCTTTACGATCCGGCGACGGGCACCTGGAGCCTCGGCGCGCCAATGGCGAACGCGCGCTGCGCCCACACGTCGACGCTGCTCAACAGCGGCAAGGTGCTGGTGGCGGGAGGCGGCGACTGCAATGGCGGCACCCCTCTCACCAAGGCGGAGCTGTATGACCCGGCGACAGGCACCTGGAGCGCCACCGGCACGCTGGTGAGGGGCGTGAACTCCCATACGGCGACGCTGCTGAACAACGGCAAGGTGCTGGTGGCGGGAGGCTACACCCTCACGACCGCCGCGCAGCTGTATGACCCGGCGACGGGCACCTGGAGCGCCACCGGCCCGATGGCCAACTACCGCTCCTCGCACACGGCGACGCTGCTGCCGAACGGCAAGGTGCTGGTGACCGGAGGCAATATCGGGAGCGGCATCAGCACCTCCACCGCGAGCTCGGAGCTGTATGACCCGACGACGGGCACCTGGAGCGCCACGGGCTCGCTGAACCGATCTCACGCGTACCACTCGGCCGCGCTGCTGCCGAACGGCAAGGTGCTGGTGGGGTGCGGGTACTCGTACGAGAACAGCGGGGGTGGGGCCAGCCTCGTCAGCCCGGAGCTGTACGAGCCGGCCACGGGCACGTGGAGCGCCACGAGCCCCATGGCGGTGAACACCTACGACTATGCGATGACGCTGCTGGTCGATGGCTCGGTGTTGGTGGCCGGAGGGTATTCAGGCCCCACCGCGCGCGCCGAGCTCTACTCCTCGGTGACGGGGACCTGGAGCACCACGGGCTCGCTGACGGCGGCCCGCTCCTCGCACACGACGACGCTGCTGCCGGGCGGCAAGGTGCTCGTCGCGGGTGGCCAGGGGGCCTCGGGCATGCTGTCCAGCGCGGAGCTGTATGATCCGGCGGCGGGGAGCTGGAGCGCCACCGGAGCGCTGGGCACGGCTCGGGCCCACCACACGGCGACGCTGCTGCCCTCGGGCAAGGTGCTCGTGACGGGCGGAGATGGAGCGAGCGGCCCGCTCACCGGCGCGGAGCTGTATGATCCGGCGGCGGGGACCTGGAGCACCACCGCGGCGCTGGCCACGGCTCGCACCCGGCACACGGCGACCCTGCTGCCGGGGGGCAGGGTGCTGGTGGCGGGAGGCAGTGGCGCCTCGGGCCCGCTGCTCAGCGCCGAGCTGTACGCTCCCACGTTGGGGACCTGGAGCTCCACGGGTTCGCTGGCCACGGCGCGCTCCGGCCACACGGCGACCTTGCTGAACACGGGCAAGGTGCTCGTGGCCGGCGGACAGTCCTCCTCGGGACCGCTGTCCAGCGCGGAGCTGTATGACCCGGCGGTGGGCACCTTCAGTGGGACGGGCGCGCTGTCCACCGCGCGGGCCGACCACACGGCGACGCTCCTGCCCACGGGCAAGGTGCTGCTGACGGGAGGCAGCGGCTCCTCGGGCGCGGTGGCCTCGGCCGAGCTGTATGATCCGATGGCCGGCACCTTTGGCGCCGCGGGCTCACTGGCCACCGCTCGCACCCGCCACCTGGCGCTGGCGTTGCCCTCGGGCAGGGTGCTGGTGGCCGCGGGCGTGGGAACCGCGGGCCGCGTGGCCAGCGCGGAGGTCTACGAGCCGTCCTTGGGGACCTTCAGCGCCAGCGGTTCGCTGGGGGCCGCCCGGGCGGATTTCTCCGGGACGCCGCTGCCCGGGGGCAAGGTGCTCGCGGTGGGCGGGAGCGTGGCGATAGGGGCCCTGGCCAGCGCGGAGGTGTTCGAGGACACGGGGGCCCTCGAGGCGTGGCGGCCCGTCGTGACACCCCCCGCTTCGCTCCAGTCGGGCTGGACGCTCACCGTGAACGGGAGCGGCCTGCGTGGCATCTCCGAGGCCAACGGTGGCGACAGCGAGAACTCCGCCACCAACTTCCCTCTCGTCTCGCTCGTGGCGCTGGAAGGCGGGCGGAGGACGCCCGTGTCCGTGCTGGGGTTCTCGAACACGTCGGTCACGATGCGGGTGCCGCCCGTGCTGGATGGGTACTACCTGATGAACGTGACGACCAACGCCATCCCCGGCGGCGCGGTGGTCTTCGTCGATGGCCCACCGCCCGCGCCAGCGCTGACGGCCCCGGCTGCGTTCGTCAACACCACCACGCCCACCATCTCGGGTACCGCCGAGCCAGGCGCCACGGTGACGATCTCGCTGGATGGGGCCGTGGCAGGGACGGTGACGGCCAGTGCCTCGGGGGCCTGGAGCTTCACCCCGTCCTCGCCCCTGGGGCAGGGCCCGTACACGGCCACCGCCACGGCCACGGATGCGGCAGGCAACACCAGCGCCTCCTCCGCGCCGCTCGTCTTCACGGTGGACACGCTCGCTCCAGCGGCGCCGGTGCTGACGGGCCCGGCCGCCGTCATCAATACCGTGACGCCGACCATCGCCGGCACGGCGGAGGCGCGCAGCACGGTGACCGTCATGGTGGACGGGACCGGGGTGGGGACGGCGACGGCCGATGCCTCCGGGGCCTGGAGCCTCACGGCGACCACTCCGGTGACTCAGGGCTCGCACACGGCCACCGCCACCGCCAGGGATGCCGCGGGCAATGTCGGCGCCGCCTCCACGCCTCGGAGCTTCGTGGTGGACTCGGTGGCTCCGCTGGCACCGGGGATCACGGCGCCGGCGGCAACCGTCAATACCACCCTGCCCACCTTCGCGGGGCAGGCGGAGGCAGGCAGCTCGGTGACGCTGAAGGTGGATGGGAGCGTGCTGGGCATGGCGACCGCCAACGCCTCGGGGGCCTGGAGCTTCACGGCCTCCTCCCCGCTGGCTCAGGGAGCCCACACCGCCACGGCCACCGCCTCCGATGCGGCGGGCAACACCAGCGCGCCTTCCGCTCCCCGCAGCTTCACGGTGGACACGGTGGCTCCGAATGCGCCCGTGATCTCGGCTCCGGCCTCCGTCGTCAACACCTCCACGCTCACCGTCTCGGGGACCACCGAGCCAGGCGCCACGGTGACGATCTCGCTGGATGGGACCGTGGTGGGGACGGTGACGGCCAGTGCCTCGGGGGCCTGGAGCCTCGCGCTGAGCTCGCCGTTGGCGGAGGGAGCGCACGCTGTCACCGCCATCGCCGCGGACGCGGCGGGCAACACCGGTCCTTCCTCGACGCCGCGCAACTTCACGGTGGACACGGTGGCGCCCGCCGCCCCCGTGCTCACCGCTCCGGCGGCCGTCGTCAACACGACGAGGCCGGGCTTCGCGGGCACGGCGGAGGCGGGCAGCACGGTGACGGTGAAGCTGGACGGCTCCACGCTGGGCACGGCTACCGCCAATGCCTCCGGGGCCTGGAGCTTCACGCCGACCTCCTCCATCTCCGTGGGAGCGCACACGGCCACGGCCACGGCCACGGACGCGGCGGGCAACACGAGCGCTCCGTCCGCGCCGCGGAGCTTCACGGTCGACACCTCGGACACGGTGCCTCCGGCGGCGCCGGTGATCACGGGGCCCACGTCCCTCGTCAACACCTCGACGCCCGTCATCACGGGGTCGGCGGAGCCCGGGAGCACGGTGACGGTGATGGTGGACGGATTGACGGTGGGTACGCGCAGCGTCCCCAGCTCGGGGAGCTTCAGCCTCACCGTGAGCTTCCCCCTGAGCCAGGGAACTCACTCCGCCCGGGCGACGGCCCGGCGCTCGTCGGGAAACTCCAGCCCGCTGTCCGAGCCGATCTCCTTCGTCGTGGACAGCATGGCGCCGATGCCGCCCGAGGTGGTGACGCCCGCCGAGGGCGCAACGGCGCAGCCCGGAGAGCTGCTCTTCGGGGGAGTCGCCGAGCCGCGCAGCACAGTGACGGTGCTGGTGGATGGGATCGTGGTGGGGACGGCGATCGCGGATCCGGAGGGGGTGTGGACCGTCAGCTCGCTCCTCGAGGCGCAGGGCCAGCACGCGCTCACGACCACGGCCACGGATGTCGCGGGGAATGTGAGCCAGCCCTCCACCGCGCGCACCTTCAAGGTGGAGTCGCCGAGCTGTGGCTGTGCCTCGTCTCCCACGGGAGGCATGGCGTCCCTGCTGGGGCTGTGGGCCTTGTGGCTCTGGGGGCGTCGCGGCCGCCGCGCATCGCCGTAGCCGGGCATTCGCTCGGGCAGTCCGGGGGCCTCCTCGGCAGCGGCTGGAGAGGCCTCCCTCATTTTTCCCTGCTCAACCGCTCCAGGAGGAGAAGTCCCATGCATGCCCTGCTCATTCTGTCCGCAGTCCTCGCTTCCCAGCCTTCCATCCCCGAGCCACCCGACAAGAAGCCGCCTCCCGCCAGGAAGGAGAACCATGTCAGCGTCCACCCGACGCTGCTGCTCGGCCTGGGGACCGGGGGCGAGACGATGGCGGAGTTCGTCTATACGGACGGGAGCACCAAATCCATCAAGGCGGGAGGGCTCCTCCAGGCGGGCGCGGGGCTGATCATCGACTTCTCCGGGATCCCGCTCCAGCTCCAGTCGACGGTGAGCTACCACTTCGACACCCTCGAGGCCTCCAATGGCGATGCGTCGTTCAGCCGCTGGCCGGTGGAGGCGCTGGGGTTCTACAAGATCGGCGACTTCCGCCTGGGAGGGGGGCTGCAGTACGTCGTCGCGCCCAAGGCTCACCTGGCACTCGGAGGGAGCGAGGGCTCGATGCTGTTCAACAACAACCTGGGCTTCGTCGCCGAGGCGGGCTGGGTGGAGTGCAGGAGCCTGTGCTACGGCTTCAACCTGCGCTTCGTCTACCAGGGTTACGTCGCGAACGGGGTGCGGGTGGGGGGATGGACCACGCCCACGACGAGCGAGCGGATCAACGGCAACCACATCGCCGGAAACCTCCTCCTGGGCTTCTGACGGGCCCGGGTGGGCCCTCGGCTCACCCCGGCTCTCCGCGGCGGCGGCCCCGGGCGAGGAGGAGGCACCCGCTTCAGATGCGGCAGCTCGGGCCAAGTGCCGGAAGCGTCAGCGCGCCCGGAGGCTGGATTGGGCGGGGTTGCTGCGCAAGACGTTCGCAGTGGACATCTTCTCCTGCCCGAGGTGCGGAGGAAGGCGGCGGGTGCTGGCGTACCTCACCCAGGGCAGCGTCATCCGGCGCATTCTTCGCCACCTGCACCTGCCCGAGCTGCCCCCACCCCAGGCACC
>JAFGNZ010000274.1 GCA_016926755.1 Myxococcaceae bacterium
CGCTGGCCGGGCAGCGGCTCCTTCGGCACCGCGAGGCTGAGCCCCTCCTGCTCCGTCCCGGGTGGAGCCACGTCCACGCGTGCCGTGAGCACAGCCTCCGCCATGCCTGCGGTTCCTCCGTCCCTCTGCTCCTCCTCTCGTCGAGGCGCTTCCGCCACAGCCGCGGGCGCCTGCACGGATTGCCAGGGCTCAGGCTCCCTCACGAGGAGGACCAGCCCCAGGCCCATGATCGGCGCGGCCAGCCCCAGCCCCCATACCAGGGCTCGGCGCATCCTCACGGGCCGCGCCGAGCGAACCGGCGCTGTGTCAGGGGTGCGCTGCGGAATGGGACGATCCGCCTTGCTCCCAGCGCTCCTCGCCGCGTACTCGAGCGCCCGTGCGACTTCTCCCGCACTGCCCCGGGCCGACGGCTCATCCGCGAGCATCTGGCAGATGACCGACGCCAGCTCCGGGCACGCCCCCACCAGCGCCTCGGGGGACACCCGCACCCCGAACGTCCACTCCGTGTCGTCCTCGGTCGACTCCGGGCCCTCGGCTGGCGGTGGGTATGTGCCGGTGACGAGTCGATAGGCCGTCACTCCCAGCGCGTACACGTCATCCGCGGCCCCGGCCTTGTAGCGAGCCCGTGCGCTGCGCCGGAACCTCCACTGGAAGCGCAGCGACTCGGGGCTCCAGTACTGCGGCGTGCCCGGAGGAACCGGCTCCCGAGTGAGCTCTCGCGCCTCGGGGTAGAGCCCCGAGCCATAGTCCGTCAGAAACGCCTGCGCCTCCTCGGTCACCAGGATGTTGCCGCCCTTGACGTCGCGGTGCACGCCGCTCTCTCCGTGAAGAGCCTCCAAGGCTCGGGCCAGCTGCGCCAACACCCGCGGCACCTGACGGGAGCTCAGTCTCCTTCGTGCGGCCCACACGTACAAGGGCACGCCTTCGATCCAGTCCATCACCAGGTACGGAAATGACACGCCGTCCGGGTGTGTCCACCTCCCGTAATCATGCAGCCGTGGCACGTGGGCATGCCGGCCGCGCCAGAGCAGCTCCACCTCCCGCTCGAAGCGCGGATCCATGGGGTACTGGGCCAGCTTGAGCGCGAAGGGCCCAGCCTCCGGCTGCTTCACCTTCTCGACTTGATAGACGATGCCGTAGCTGCCCTCGCCGCACCGGCTCACCACACGCCAGGACCCGATGACCGTGCCGGGAGGCAGCGCCGCGGGATCCCTCGGAGATGAAGCCGCCACGGAGCGCCTCCCGACATCCCAGGGAGGTTGGCCCTGGCATGCCTGGGCAATCCTACCCTACAGGTGCCCTGTCTGAAACCCTCCCTGTAGGGATCAGCCCCTGCCTGGCGGCACTCAGGGGCTTGGAGGCACCGCAGGCTCGGAGATGATCTCCTCACGCACCACCTGTTGCGAGGCCCCATCGAACTCCAGGTCCAGCAGCTTGCCGGTGTGCCTCTCCGCCAGCCCGAAGCGCAACCGCCAGTAGTTGGGGCGAACCTCTACCGCCTCCTGCAGGCCGGCCACCGCGTAGCCCTGCTGCCGGGCGTACTCTTCCCCGGCCTGGAGGACTTCGCGATAGCCCAGCTCTGCCTGCACGCTGGGCGAGGAGGGAGGCTGCGGTGGACGCCCTGTCGGCGCCGTGGCGCACGCAGTCACGAGCAGGACGGAGAGAAGCGCGGAGGACAGGCTCAGGCGGATCATGCCCTGACATTGAGCATCCGCCGTGCCAGTGGCATTTCAGGGCCCTGAAGGCCTCGGACGGCGCAACGTCTGCGCGCCCCCCGGAAGCCGCGCAGAACGTTCGTGTCGGTGAGCCGGCGAACGGGCTCAGGTCTTGTCGGCCGCCGGCTGTGAAGACGCAGCAGGTGAGTGGGCCGGAGGGGACCCGCGGCGTCATCGCCGGTGGGGTGAGCCGCGCCGTAGCGTGAAGTCCTCCGCAGGCAAAGGGGGCTTCTGATGACAGAGTGTCTGATCGTGTTGCTGCGCCTGACGTGGGGAGTTGGACGGGGTTGGACAGAGCGGCTGTCTCCGCGAGGGGGGATTGCATGGCCCCGGTGGCTGGCGCTGATCGTGAGTGCAGGGGTGCTCGCCACCGGCTGCGCCACGTTGCCAGGGCCGCCTCATGCGGGCGACACCTACTCTCAGCGGACGATGGCGCTGCGCTCGGCGGCCGGCCCTTCAGCGCCTGCCTCCAGCACTTTCAGCGCCACCGGCTCGACGGTGCCGGCGGGGTGGCCTTCGCCGGCTGCGAGTGATGAAGAGCTGCTGGCGCCGTTGAGCGCGTGCACCTCACCGGCCGAGTTCATCGCCCTCCAGCGCGAGGTGGACATGGCGCGGCTGGTAGAGCGGCTGGAGGACTGGTCCGCGGTGAGGTTGGGAGCGCTGGGGCCGCTGGATGCGCGTGCTTCGCAAGTGCTCACCCGGAAGCGGGCCGGGTTTCTGCTCACCGCCACGGCGGACTATGGGGCTTACGCGGAGGTGTTCGCCCTCTTCATCGTCCACACCGCCTTCGATGACGAGCTGCACCCGTTGCTGCTGTTGCTGGCGCGGCAGAAGCAGCTGGGACAGACGCTGGGGCACATGGGGGCGGTGCGGGCGGAGCTGGAGCGCCGAGGGCTGAAGCTGGCGGACTACCCGGAGCGAGCCGAGCGCGCGGGGGACGTGCTGCGAGGCCTGGGGCGCGCGGCGAGGGACGCGCTCAACAGCAGCCCGGCCAGCGATGGGGGCCGCTTCTCGAGCATGTGGAACAAGAGCCGGCAGCTGCCCCCGGCCTACCAGCAGGCGATAGCGCAGGTGGGCGACGCGCTGGCCAGCGAGCACTTCACCCCCGGGAACATGGCGCTGGGCAGCGCGGACACGATGACGTTCGGCGTGCCGCTGGGCTTCTACCACCTGGCGGGAGGAACGGCGCACGGGGTGCAGGTGCTGACGCGGGGGCAGTACGAGCAGGCGGCGCAAGAGCTGGCGCCGGCAGGCTTGCTGGTGGCCCTGTACGCGGGCGGCAAGGCAGCGCGGGTGCTCGGCGAGGGCAGCGTGCGGGGAGGACGGGGCCGGCTGGCACTGCCGGAGTTGCGGCTGGAAGCCCTCAAAGGCGTGGCGCAGCGGCTGGGCGAGCGGCTGGGCGTGGAAGGGCTGGGGGAGTTGGCGCGCTACATTCGAGCCAGCCGGGAGGCCGCCATCTTCGTAGGCGTGGGGGGCGAGCCCGCAGCCGTGGCGCTGTACGAGGCGCGGGGCAGCGTGCCCAAGGCGCAGGCGTGGTTGTCCAAGGCCCAGGGCGAGCGGGCGGGGGCCGCCGGGCCGAGAGCTCCTGCCGAGAAGGGGCTGGGCGGGCTGGCCTCGCTGGTGGACGAGGCTGCGGGCCACACGCCGGAGGTGGTGCAAGCCAAGCTGCTCCTGGCGGAGCTGGAGGCGCCGGGCCCCCGCCTGCCCGCGGATGTGGCGCTGCTCCAGAGGCTGAACGCCACGCTCGACACGCCGCCGCCGGGAGTGCCAGAAGGCTACGCGCTCTGGAGCGAGTACGTCTCCTACCGGCAGAAGCGGCTGACGGAGCTGCAGCAGGGCCGGGCGGTGGAGGGGCCACTACGATGGGAGGGTTACGAGCGGATGCGGGGGGCGTTCGCTCGGGGGTCTGGTTCTGTTCCTGATCAAGCCGCGAGCCGGACTTCAGAGCGCAGGGGAGCGAGGGTGAGTTGCATGGCAGGCTCCCAGCG